>CALIHW010000083.1 GCA_938020525.1 uncultured Granulosicoccaceae bacterium
GTAGAAGGGTGAACACCACTCTATCTTGAGGTCTGAGATTCATCTGTCGTCGAATCTCAGCCGGAATAGTGATCTGGCCTTTACTGGTTATTGCTGCTTCCGCCATAACATTCTCCTTACATTATCTGTTATTGTAAGGCATGAGGCGACGAGAATCAATATCGATTACTTTCATTTTGTGACCCGACATAAGCTGAGTGACAGCTTCAGAGCATTCGAACGTTTTAAATTCAACGAGCGCTGAGAACAGCGACTGGCAGGTTTTGCCCGGTATGCGACCGATGAGCACCGACTAGTTCGATGACTTCTAACCTTTCTTCCGTATTTTTTCTAAATCTATCTCATGTCCTTGATGAACTGCTATTGCCGAACAAAGCCGAATTAACAAAGCTATCATCGGATTTTACCGCTCCATTCGGAGTAAAAACTTACTTAACTACAAGCCCCTGCAATAACACGAATACTCGATTTTCACGTCGGCTTTAGCAAGTGCTACGTCAAGACTTGGTTTGAGTAAGATTGCTTCGTCTTCTCTGTGCAGCTTATTCAGGCATTCATGCAAACCGAGAAGGCTCCATACGTTGCCAGGATGCTGGCACGGGCGTGGCAAAGTGTTGTCGAGGCCTAAATCAGCACGATAGACAGCCTCTGCTTCTTCGAAGTGGTTTTGTTCCATCAACAATGCACCAAGTGCGTGTCGTGTTGGTTGCATCCAGCCCCAGGGCTCGTCGTAAGGCAGGTTATCATCAATCTCAACTGAACGACGCAGGTGTGTGAATGCTTTGTCAAAATCACCTTTCCGATAGCTCAATTCACCCTCTAACATTTCATCTGCAACAGCTAATATGTCGGTGCATAGATTGTTGAATATCGTACGTGTTGGAGGCATTGCGGCTTTGGCTTCCAGGTAATCCAGCCTGGCGGCATCAGCTGCTGCTATATCACCTGTCGCTGCGTGCGCCACTGTTTTCGCATAGTGAATAAGCGCAAGCGTAAACGCATATAGTTTTGGATCTTCTGGTAGTGATTGCTGTTTTATCTGTTCCCATTCCCCAAATCGAATTAGCACGTGTAGTTTCATGGGGTAAAAACCTTCAACAAAATCGGCCAACGGCTCTACCACATCTGGAGGTAGGGCAGCGGAAAGTTGATCGGCGGTATCAAGTGCTGTCCGTCGATGACCGAGAAACATTGCGCCATAAATCTTGAAATGAAAATTGTGGCAACGGTATAAAGTATAAAAGTTAAAAGGTCCTGACTTCTGCAGGTATTTATTATCTGCCAGAATAGCGCGATGGTTGCGCTGAATAACGTTCTCGTATCGTCCACATAGAATATCTATATGGGTTGGCATATGCTGCAGATGCCCTGCGTCTGGTACTAGATCGATCAATGCATCACTTGCATCCAGGGCCTTTTCAGGATGCGGCGACATTTCCATCAAATGCAGGTACATGTGTAACAATCCGGGGTGGCTTTTAGATCCCTTAGTTGATAACTGTTCAAATGCAGTCTCGAGTACCGTTACCGCTTCTTTGGTATCAGCACCCTCTGCGGCGGTGCCGCTATGTAAATCCCACAACTCCCAAGGTGTACGATTCATTAGAGATTCAGCAAATAGCGCGCACACATCTATGTCATCCGGGTATGACTTATAGACTTTACGCATTGCATTCGCATAGGCATCATTCGAAGATTTGAAATTATCTTCTGTAGGATCGTTAGAATAGCGTTGTATGAGTGCCTCGACTAAAGCGTATTCAGGTTCGCTTGCCTGGTAGCGCTCGCTTTTGCGTAGATCTTTTAGTTTGCCGGCAGCATTAATACAAAAAGCCTTCTCGTCTTCTTTCAGATCTCCCCACTGCTTGTTGTAGTTCGGTCCACTTGCGTAAGCTATACCCCACAGCGCCATCACACATTGTGGATCGTACGTCAGCGCTTTAGCAAAACACTCTATAGCCTCCTCATGATGGAACCCATATGTCCAGTTAAAACCTCTGTCGAACCACATCTGAGCTTCGGGGCTCGAGGTTGTGATGGTACGTTGAAAATTCCCTAGATCGTAGTAGTCAGACATACTATCTCCGATTTTCGCGTTACTGATTCCCTTGGGTGTTTATTGAATGCAGTGCTAGTCGGGTTAATTCATCAGGCGTGTCTATTCGACACCAGATTTCCTCTGGAATCGAATCCTCAAGAATACACTGGGCTAGTGTACTAGATATATGACCTACCGATGTCGATTAGCCTGATACGTATCCCAAGCTACAGTTTGCAATAGCTGTGCATCTTCTTCATTCAACGTTAACGTTGGTAGCCCAGCCGGATTTTCACCGGTAAGGTAGGCGTATAGCACGTAAGATATTAACGCTTTACCGTGTTGAGTCGGATGCGCATAGTCGAAGTACAAAGAGAACGGGGGAGATTCATTGTGTAAAGTGTAGAAGTAATCCCATGCTCTGCCAATATGCACGATTGGTGCATTAAAGAAGTTCGCAATGTCTTCATAACCGGACATGATCGCTTCAGTTTTGACTGGCTCTCTGTCCTGTAGTCCCCAGGTCTGATAGAAACCCATTTCACTGCCAGCGGCATCAATTTTCGATTTTAGCGAAGCGACAATCTCATAAGGACTATCGTGAGTGATAACGCCACTGCTTTGTTCTTGTATCAGTGTCAGGTCGTAGCCTTCTGCAATGAGGTCCAGAGTGTTCTGATTGGTATCGTGCAGATACCACCAGTAGCCACCCGGGTTGGAGGTACCCATTTCAGATGTGAAGCCCTTGCAGACAAGTAACTCTGTTAGTTTCTGTTGTATCTCGTTCATCAGGCTGTTTCCAACCAGTGCTACACTGATAGTTTGGTTTCTGGAATTAACTGCATCACAACCAGCCGGTGGTGCAGGTGGTAACAGATTGATGGTGACCGTCGCTTCTGATCTATTGCCCTGTGCGTCTCTTATACCGTAGGTAAAATAGTCGGTAGTAGGGCTGAGCAAGCCACGCAGGTAAGGTGTGTAGATGACAATCCCGCTGGCCCTTTGTGAAGCATTTACCCAGCCTTTTGAATCAGTACCATCCGTTCCGTAAGTGGCAATATAGAACGTAGCCGGATCAAAAGTTCCAAGATCATTTGCTGCAAAAAATATCGGTACGGATGCGCTGCCGTCTGTAGCGATGTTGAGGGTTACTTCATCAGCCAGTGCCTGAAGCACGCCGGCTGGTGGTGCGGCAGATACTGTAACCAGGACGGTATCGGTATCGGTTGCGCCATCGTTATCGGTGACTGTCAACTGGATTGTATAGTCACCTTCAGTGAGGCCATTCAGAGATGCAATCGCCCCTCTGGCTATTATGGTGTTGTTCTCACGCCATACATAGCCTGTGATGTTGCCATCGCTATCGCTGCTTCCAGTGGCATTGAGCGTTACAACCTCACCCTGTTGGATACTATGGTTGCTGCCGGCATCAGCTATTGGAGATGCATTACCAGACTGAGCGTCATTGACAGTAACGACTACAGTATCTGTGTCTGTTGCTCCATCGTTGTCTGTTACCAACAGAGATATTGCGTAATTACCTGCAGCCAGATTCCTAATAACCGGACTAACCCCGGTGCCTATCTGACTGCCTGCCTGGGACCAGATATAACTGACTATACTGCCATCAGTATCTCTGCTGCCGCTACCATCTAGTGTCACGTTCAGACCTGCGGTAACAGACTGGTTGGATCCCGCATCTGCTATCGGGGTAACGTTTGGCAGAGGTTGCGGATCAGGATCTGGATCAGGGTCTGGATCTGGTATACTAGGGCCTGTATCACCGATATTCACTGTGACTGTGGTTGTTGAGGTACCGACACCGGGAATTCTTAGTCGATAGGCAAAGGTATCGGTACCCGTTCGGCCAGTATACGCCGTGTAGGTGATGGTTCCTGCAACCTGATCAATTCTGCGCCAGCCACTAGTCGGATACGGGCTGACATTAGTTTCTATCGATGCCCCTTCGGCGCCTGTGTCGTTAGCCAGAATATTTATGGTGACGGAACCACCTTCAGCTACTGTGGCGGTGTCAGGATTTGCAACAAACGGGTCAGCACCACCGGGATCATCTTCTGTTACTGTAACTACTACAGTGTCTGTATCTGTAGCGCCGTCATCATCGGTCACTCTTAAGGTAATGGTGTGGTTGCCTGTGGCAAGATTACTCAGCGTCACATTTTGCGCGCTACCCAATTGAACACCATTCTCGGTCCATCTATAACTTGCAATAGTGCCATCGCTATCGCTGCTGCCGGAGGCATTTAATGTGACGGTCTGGCCTGATGCAATAGTTTGGTTTGATCCGGCATCTGCTATTGGCGCTGAGTTAGGGGTTGGGTCCGGGTCCGGATCAGGAGTTACCGGGCCCGGATCACCGATAGTTACCGTTACGGTGGTAGTTCTTGTACCGGTGCCGGGAATTCTCAATCGGTAACCGAAAGTATCCGTGCCAGTGCGGCCTGCATATACATTGTACGTGATGGTTCCCGCTGCCTGATCAACTCTCAACCAACCACTCGAAGCAAACGGGCTAACATTAGTTTCTATCGTTGCACCTTCAGTTCCGGTGTCGTTAGCCAGAATGTCAATGGTGACTGAACCACCTTCAGCAACATTGGCTGTGTCAGGGTTTGCTGCGAACTGGGTTGTACTATCGCCTGGTGCATTGACTGTGACTGTTACAGTGTCTGTATCAGTTGCGCCATCGTTGTCGGTGACGCGCAGGGTTATTGTGTAAATGCCAGTACCCCGATTGCTGATCACTGGACGAGCGCCAGTGCCAATCTGACTACCACCATTTGACCAGACATAGCTGGCTATACTGCCGTCAGAATCTCTGCTGCCGTTGCCGTTCAGTGTTACGTTTTCACCGGCTGTAATCGTTTGATTGGGTCCCGCATCTGCGATCGGGGCAGCGTTAGGGTTTGGATCTGGATCAGGATCAGGGTCAGGGTCAGGAGTTAGCGGGCCAGAGTCACCGATAGTTACCGTGACAGTGGTGGTTGACGTACCAAAACCCGGCACTCTCAAACGGTAGGCAAAAGTATCGGTACCGTTGCGACCAATATAGGGTGTGTAGGTAATTGTGCCTGCCGTCTGATCCACTCTGAGCCAGCCACTGGTAGCAGAAGGGCTGACGTTGGACTCGATTGTGGCACCATTGGTCCCGGTGTCATTACTAAGCACGTCTATTGTGACCGAACCACTCTCTGCAACAACCGCACTATCCGGGTTTGCAACGGGTGCTGACTGAGCGGATGCCTGTGGCGCAATAGCACTTAGTAAAGCGATAACTACAGTGTTTTTTATTAACCGGCGAAGAGAGTGTTTGCACATATTTAAATCCTGGGAAATCGACAACTTGCTTCTGCGAAGCAGATCATATTGTCGAAGAATAGGCTTTAGCGTGCAAGCCGATTTAACATTTGTAGTGTTAACAAGTGATTCTCGTTTGTCGCTCGGAGCATACTGATATGCGATAAAGTTGCTTTATTAACATGCTTCTTTTGTTTAAAGTATGCTGCTTAGCATAAGGCACTTCACCTGTTGCACCGAAAATCACCCAGGTTGATTGTTGGGTCAATCTTCAATTAAATGTCGGCTACCAGGGAATGCTGGCGTGGTTATACTAAGCGGACAGGTGTAGCGACCCAAGCTTATATTAAGGGCTCATATCAAGGGTTCGTGCATCAAGCCGCGTATTCATACCTGAATTCCATAAACTATGCCTAGCCCTAGCAGGAGTCCACTTGACAGCTGAACTTTTAAACCGCAAAGATGAAAACGGTGTCGCCGTCCTGACATTAAATGCGCCGCAGTCGATTAATGCACTATCTGAGGCGATGCTGTCTGCGTTATCAGAAACCCTGGATGACATTGCAGCGGACAACAACGTAAAAGTGGTTATTCTGCGCAGTGCAGGTGAGCACTTCTGTGCAGGCCATAACCTAAAGGAGATGACTGAACGTCGCAAAGACAGCGACGGTGGTTTTCAGTACTTTCAGGACTTGTTTGCAAGTTGCTCTGCCATGATGTTGCGCATTGTGCGTTTACCACAACCTGTCATTGCAGAAGTCAAAGGTATTGCAACGGCTGCCGGCTGTCAGCTGGTAGCAACTTGTGATTTAGCGGTTGCGTCAGATCAATCCCGCTTCGCGACTTCCGGTGTCAACATCGGTCTCTTTTGCTCTACACCTATGGTGGCATTGAGTCGCAATGTTCCTCGTAAACAGGCGATGGAAATGCTGTTGCTTGGTGAGTTTCTACCAGCTGAGCGGATGGCAGAGATGGGTATGATTAATCGCGTAGTACCGTTAGATAAGCTCGAAGAAACATCGATGCAGCTGGCTCGTATTGTCGCTGATAAATCTCCGGCTGCAATAAAGATTGGCAAACGAGCCTTCTATGAGCAAGCAGAAATGTCTATTGAAGACGCTTATGCCTACGCGGGTCAAGTGATGGCAGAAAACATGATGGCACAGGATGCAGAGGCGGGTATCGGTGCGTTTACCAGAAAAGAAAAAATGCCTGAGTGGGAAGGTAAATGAACAAGCTATATGACGGGTCGGAGCTTAAGCGTTGTGCAGCCAATCATTCACCGTTATCACCAGTCTCAATACTCAAGCGTGTAGAGCGAGTACATCCGGAGCTGCCAGCTCAGATACACGGTGATATCCGACGTAATTGGGGGCAGGTAGCTGCACGCTGCAAGCGACTCGCCTCCGGACTAAAGCATCACGGAGTAGGTAAGGGAGATACGGTCGCATTAATCGCCCCGAATATTCCAGAAGCGCTGGAATGTGCATTAGCTGTGCCGATGCTTGGTGCTGTACTCAATGCGAACAATGTAAGACTCGACGCTGCGACCATCGCTTATATTCTCGATCATGGTGAAGCGAATATTGTGCTTGTCGACACAGAGTTTTCTGACCTGGCAGCTGATGCGGTTCAACAGTGCGGTCGTGATATTTTAATTGTCGATATAGAAGACAGTCAGGGGCCCGGTGGTAAAAGAATAGGGTCGTTAACCTATGATGAACTGTTAGCTGATGGAACGGAAGACTTTGCCTACACTTTACCGGATGATGAATGGGATGCACTGGCATTGAACTATACTTCCGGTACTACGGGGCGCCCTAAGGGTGTTGTGTATTCTCATCGGGGTGCATGGAACAACGCAGTAAACAATGTCATTACCTGGGAGATGCCACATCATCCGGTGTACTTATGGTCTCTGCCTTTGTTTCACTGCAATGGCTGGTGTTTTCCGTGGACTATAACGCTATTGGCGGGTACGCATGTTTTTATGCGAGCGCCTAGAGCTGATGCAATCTATAGCGCTTTTTCAGAGCACGGTGTGACGCATCTTTGCGGTGCACCTATTATCATGTCGATGATCTCCGCTGCTGCACCGGAAGACAAATGTGAGTTTGATCAGAAAATAAAAATGATGACGGCTGCAGCTCCTCCACCGGCCTCGGTTATCGAAGATATGGAATCGATGGGCATATCTGTTACTCATGTATACGGCTTAACGGAGGTTTATGGACCAGCTGTGGTTTGTGCGGAAAAACCAGACTGGTCAAACCTACCCGTAGAAGAACAAGCGCAACTTAAGGCGCGGCAGGGTGTTGCCTACGAGTTGGAAGAAGACGTACTGGTACTAGACCCTGATACCAACCAACCGGTGCCGTGGGATGGTGAAACCTCAGGTGAGATAGCCTTTCGCGGTAACACTGTGATGAAAGGTTATTTAAAAGCACCGGATGAAACTGCGGAGTCATTTAAAGATGGCTGGTTTTGGTCTGGTGATATAGCAGTACAGCATCCCGACGGCTACATTGAAATACGTGATCGTGCAAAAGATATTATCATTTCCGGTGGGGAGAATATTTCTTCAATTGAAGTAGAGAATGCACTTTATTCCCACGCGGCAGTTAGCCTCGTTGGAGTCGTCGCACTACCGGATGAGAAGTGGGGTGAGGTGCCCTGTGCTTTTGTCGAGCTGGCTGATGGAAGTACCGCAACTGAAGCTGAATTGCTAGAACATGCCCGTGGTAATCTGGCAGGTTTCAAACGACCAAAGAAAATAGTCTTTTGTGAGTTACCCAAGACTACAACTGGCAAGATCAGAAAGAACGAGCTAAGAGATTTGGCAAAATCGTTGAATTGAGACGGGATTAAACCTACTGAGCTGTCATTCTGATGCTATGGAATTCCGTCTTGCTGTGATTTACTCCCTGGGTGTTGAGCGCTGATAACACTAGCGCAACCTGCCAGCACATAGTATCGAGATGTATATCTGCAGAGAGTATGACGGTTTGAGTATCGTTACTGCCGAACGTTTCGCAGCACGGTTTTCTGACTTCGTCGCCGCAGAAAGACGCCGCTTGTTGCAGCTAGCAATATTAGCAGGGGATCAACCACCGGTTTGTCGGTAGAGTTTGCAGACCAGCTGCTGTAAACACTACATCCGCCATTGCCTCGCAGTCCGGTTTTTATGAATGCGCTGGCAGGCTCCACGACGTCATCTGTGCCATTGCCGTTATTGTCGGGTAACGCCTCACCGATCGTCAGGCTATTTGATAATACCTCGGTAAAGCCGTCACCATTGGCATCCGGATCAGCAACATCTGTAATGCCATCGGCGTCTATATCTGATCCACCGATAACGCTTGTGTCATACAGGTCATCGATGCTGTCTCCATCAGAGTCTTCACCACCGGTTATGTTTGAATCTACGCTATCTGGTATACCATCGAGGTCCGTGTCCTGCATTGAGTCGACTATACCGTCGTCACTCTGGTCTATCCCACCGGATTCGACCAAGTCGAAAATACCATCGTTGTCGGAATCAAGGTCTAATCGGTTGTATACACCATCTTCATCTGTGTCACGGCCTGCAGGATCTGTGATTTGGCTTTCATCGTCAGCGCCGTTGTTGTCGTTATCAATGAAGCTATCTATTCGGCCATTGTTGTCGTTGTCTGTTCCTCCACTTTCCAGAAGATCGGTGAGGCCGTCGTTGTCTGAGTCAAGGTCTTTGAAATCGGCAACCCGATCATTGTCTGTGTCCACCAGCTCGAATGGAAATAGCTGCAGTTCATCAGACAAACCGTTGTTATCCTGATCTATAAAATTGTCTACACGGAAGTCATTGTCGCGGTCTTCACCCATCACCTCGATAATATCTGCTATACCGTCGTTATCACTGTCAAGGTCCAGAAAGTCCGGCAGACCATCGCTGTCTGTGTCGAGCGCCCCCTCGACCAGATCAGGAATACCATCATTGTCATCATCGAGGTCAACGGAATCGGGCACACCGTCGTTGTCAGAGTCAGCTAGTACAATACTTTGAATGATTAAGTCTGCCGGTGTGCCAAGTGAAGTGTTACCGACTGCATCTGTAACTGTTACCTCTATCGGGAAAGTGCCTGCAGACAACGCAACTGGAATGTTTAGCGTCCAGGTTCCGTCTTCGTTGTCGAATAGATTGCCATCACCCGCAGTGTAACTTACGCCATTAACCGTGACTATTAGTGAGTCACCCGGAGCTGTATTTGCGGTTCCTGATAGAGTTGGGGTAGTGTTAGTCGTTGTTAAAGATTCAGCTGTCGGTGGCACCGGTGCCGTGGTATCAATTATAAGCTCTGCTGTACCAGAATCGTTGGTAGTGTTGCCTGCAATATCCGTCACTGAAACGATTACATCGTAGACGCCTTCTGGTAGCTCTGTTGGCAGCACTAACATCCAGGTGCCGTCGCCGTTTATAATCAGGTTGCCGTCTCCCGCTGTATATAACACTCTACCCACAGTCACCGTTAATGTGTCTCCCGGGCTCAGTGCCGCGTTGCCGGTTATAAGCGGTGTGGTGTCACTAGTTACTAAGGCATTGACTGATGGTGTTGCGGGTGGCGTGATATCAATGACTAGTTGATTGCTGCTGGTGTCAATGGTCTCGTTGCCTGCTGCGTCGGTCACTGAGACTATGATGTCGTAAATGCCTTCTGCCAGATCGAGTGGAACGGACAGCGCCCACGTGCCGTCACCATTGTCTATCAGATTCCCGTTTCCGGCAGTGTAAGTGACGCCATCAATAGTCACTGTAAGCAATTCACCCGGGCCGGCATTAGCTGTACCGAATATCACAGGCGTGGTGTCGTTAGTTTGCTGTGGAGTTACAGTAGGTATAGTCGGTGGGGTGGTATCAATCAACAATTCACCAGAACTCGGATCGGTAGTGCTGTTGCCCGCGATGTCAGTTATGGTGGCGGTAACATCGTATAAGCCTTCAATGAGTGGAGTAGAGATAGAGAGCATCCATGTGCCATCACCGTTGTCGATCAGGTTGCCATCATCAGTTGTATAAGTAGTGCCGTTGACGGTAACCGAAAGTGTCTCGCCAGGTGCTACGGTTGCGGTGCCTTCAATCACTGGTGTGGTGTTATTGGTAGTCAGGCTGGTGACCCCAGGGGCTGAAGGTGCTGTAAGATCTACAACTAAGTCATCGATGCCTGGGTCGCGTGATTGGTTGCCCGCTGCATCGGTCACCATAGCGACAACCTGATACAGGTTTTCATCAAGTGAATTTGCAGCGGAGATGGTTAACGACCATGTGCCATCCCCGTTATTGAGCAGATTGCCGTCACCCTCGATATAAGTGACTCCGTTGACTTCTACGAAAAGCACTTCTCCGGGTTGAGTGATTGCGGTTCCTTCGATAATTGGTGTGGTATTCGTGGTGACTAGGCTGGTTACCCCGGGTGCGACTGGGGCAGTTAGATCAACTACAAGCTCACCTGCGGTAGTGTCACTGATAGCGTTACCTGCCATGTCGGTCACAGTTGCGATGACATCAGATGAACCTTCTGGCAGAGGTGTTGGTATCGACAACGTCCATGTGCCATCACCATTGACGATCAGATTGCCATCGTCGGTGGTATAGGTAACACCATTGACAGTGACCGTTAGTGTTTCACCCAGATTTATAGTTGCTGTGCCACCAATAACCGGTGTGGTGTTGTTGCTGGTTTGTGCTGTTACTGTGGGGACGTCCGGCTGGAGTGTGTCAATCACCAGTTCATCAGTAGTGATGTCGACGGCTGTATTTGCTGCAGTATCAATAACGGTGGCAGTAACAGGATAAGTGTTGTTAGCCAATGGTACCGGCAGTGTCAGTTCCCAGGTGCCGTCGCCGTTATCTACCAGGTTGCCGTCACCTGTTGAATAAGTGACACCACCAACCGTCACGCTGAGCGTTTCATCCGGTGCAACAGTGGCGGTGCCGGATACTATAGGCATAGGGTTATTTGTGATTTGTGTGGCTACCGAAGGAATCACCGGCGGGATAGTATCTACGATTAACTCAGAGTTGCTGGTATCTGGGGTTGTATTGCCAGCCAAATCAGTGATGGTTGCTATGATTTCGTAAGTATCGTCTGCCAAAGGGTTAGAAGCAGGAATGACCAACTCCCACGTGCCATCCGGATTGACAACCAGATTTCCATCACCACTTGAGTAACTTACACCATCAACAGTTACAGTCAGTGTTTCACCGAGCGCTATTGAAGTAGTACCGGTAATTATCGGTGTTGTGTCACTGGTGGTCTGTGTGTCAACCACAGGTACCGATGGCGCGGTTAGATCTATCACCAGTTCATCTGTACTTGAGTCAGTACTGGTGTTACCAGCAGCATCCGTTACAGAAGTAGTCACAGCGTAGGTACCTTCAGCTAACGGAGTTGGAATTGACAGGTCCCAGGTGCCGTCTCCATTGTCTATCAGATTGCCGTCTCCGGCCGTGTAAGTTATACCGTTTACCGTAACTGTGAGTGTTTCAGCCGGACCTGCGTTGGCAGCGCCGGAGATGACCGGAGTCGTGTCATTGGTTACCAGTGGTGTAGTAGCAGGAATGACCGGCGCAGTCGTATCGATCAGTAGCTCCAAGGCACTTGGGTCGGTATTGGAGTTGCCGGCACTGTCTGTAACAGTGGCAGTTACATCGTATGGGCCTTCAGGAATCTGTGTCTGGATAGAGAGAGCCCATGTGCCATTTCCGTTGTCGATCAAGCTGCCGTCGCCCGCGGCGTAAGTAATTGCATTAACTATAACAGTGAGTGTCTCACCCGATGCAATGATCGCCGTACCTTCTATTGTCGGCGTGGTGTCGTTTGTAGTCAGGCCGGTAACACCGGGTGTCACGGGGGCAGTGAGATCGACAAGCAAATCATCAACACCCGGATCGACAGCTTGGTTACCGGCTGCATCTGTTATTGTTGCTATTACCTGGTAGAGATCTTCTGCAAGAGCGTTGCTTGCCGGAACTGTAAGTGTCCAGGTGCCATCGCCGTTATCTGTAAGATTGCCGTCACCGGCAGTGTAGGTAATTCCATCCACTGCAACAGTCAGTACTTCACCGGGCTGGACGCTGGCGGTACCCTCAATGACAGGCGTGATGTTATTAGTTACCAGGCTGGTAACACCTGGTGCCGCAGGTGCAGTTACATCAATAATCAGCTCACCCGTGGTGGTATCACTGCCGACATTACCTGCCACGTCGGTGACTGAAACTGCAACATCATATGTTGTTTCAATCAGCGCTAAGGGAATGGAGAGAGACCATGTGCCATCATTGTTGTCGACCAGATTGCCGTCACCTTCGGTATAGGTGATGCCGTCTATCGTAACCGATAGGGTCTCGCCCGGTGCAACTGTCGCTGTGCCAATGACAAGCGGTGTCGTGTTGCTGGTAATCTGCGATTCCACAGTTGGCAATATCGGTGGAGTCGTATCTATGACTAATTCGCCAGGCGTAACGTCGGTGGTTGAATTACCGGCCGGGTCTGTAACCGTGGCAACAACTTCATATACACCTTCGTTCAGTGGTGCAGGTATAGAGAGTGTCCAGGTGCCATCACCGTTATCGATCAGGTTGCCATCACCAGCGGAGTAAGTAACGCCACCTACGGTAACTGTAAGCGTCTCGCCTGGTGCCACAGTTGCGGTACCCGTAATAACGGGGGTAGTGTTGCTGGTATTTTGTGCAACAACGGTAGGCACAACCGGTGCGATTGTGTCGACAACCAGTTCAGCGGAAGTAATATCAATACTGGAATTACCGGCGGCATCCAGTACGGTTACTGTTACAGGATAAGTGTTGTCAGCCAGTGGCGCAGGTAGTGTTAAATCCCATGTGCCATCACCGTTATCAATAAGATTGCCGTCACCGGCAGTATAGGTAACACCATCAACAGTGACTGTCAGTGTTTCACCAGGGCCCACAGTTGCGGTACCGGACAACACCGGTGTTGTGTTACTGGTGTTCTGCGATATTACAGTGGGTACTGGCGGTGGCTCGGTATCTACAATTAACTCAGAGACAGTATTATCCGTAGTACTGTTACCAGCCAGATCGGTAATGGTGGCTGTAACCTCATAAGTACCATCAACGAGTGCAAGGCTGGCTGGAATAGTTAAATCCCAGGTGCCATCAGTATTGACTACCAGATTTCCGTCATCTGCCGTGTAAGTAATGCCATTTACTGTGACACTAAGAGTTTCACCAGGTGTTGTTGAGGTGGCACCCGAGATCACCGGAGTTGTGTTATTGGTAGTTAATGTATTAACGGTAGGGACAACGGGTGCGGTGATATCTATAGTCAGTTCGTCCACACTGGTGTCGGTACTCACGTTGCCTGCCGCATCAGTGACAGAAACAGTCACCTCATAGGTGGCCTCTGGCAGCGCGGTCGGTATGATCAGATCCCATGTTCCGTCGCCATTGTCCACAAGATTTCCATCGCCCGCAGTATAGGTTACGCCACTGACAGTTACCGTAAGCGTTTCACCTGCTAAGACGGTAGCGGTACCTGTTATCACCGGTGTGGTATTGTTTGTGATTTGCGATACAGAGGTAGGAATAGCTGGTGCAGTAATGTCGACAATTAGTTCTGCAGCTGTTGCATCATTGCTGGCATTGCCCGCTGCATCTGTAACTGTCGCAACAACCTCAAATGGACCTTCCGCCAACGGTGTAGGTATAGAGAGTGTCCATGTGCCATCGCCATTATTGACAAGGTTGCCATCACCAGCAGTGTAAGTTACTCCATCTACAGTTACTGTCAGCGTTTCACCCGGATTTACAGTGGCGGTGCCTGAGATGACCGGTGTCGTGTCGTTTGTGATTAGTGGCGTTATACCTGGTGCAACTGGCGCGACTGTGTCGATGACGAGTTCAGCTGAAGTAGTATCGTTACTGGCATTACCCGCAGCATCAAAAACAGTTACTGTCACAGGGTAAGTATTGTCAGCCAGTGCTACAGGCAATGTGAGATTCCACGTGCCATCACCGTTGTCAACCAGGTTGCTATCTCCTGCGGTGTAGGTGATACCGCCAACTGTGACTGTTAATGTTTCACCTGTATCTACAGTGACCATGCCAGATAATACCGGCATGTTATTGCTGGTGTTTTGAGAGACCACCGTCGGAACCACTGGCGGTGCTGTATCAATGATTAATTCGGACGCCGTGGTGTCGATTGTTGAATTGCCAGCCAGATCGGTGATAGTCGCTGTAACTTCATAGGTAGCATCAACGAGTGCATCGGTAGATGGAATAGTTAATTCCCAGGTACCGTCAGCATTGACCACTAGATTCCCGTCACCAGCAGTATAGGTAGCACTATTCACAACCACGGTCAGAGTTTCACCGGGCACGGTGGAGGTAGTACCCGAGAGTACAGGTGTGGTGTCATTAGTAATTAATATATTAACTGTAGGGGTAATGGGTGCAGTGATATCTATAGTCAGCTCATCTACACTGGTATCGGTACTCACGTTGCCTGCCGCATCAGTGACAGTAGCAGTTACCTCATAGGTAGCTTCTGCCAGTGCAGCCGGTATAGTTAGATCCCAGGTTCCGTCACCATTGTCGAGCAGATCGCCGTCACCGGCTGTATAAGTTATACCATCGACGATGACAGTAAGTATTTCACCCGGGCCCGCATTAGAGGTACCCGAAATCACTGGTGTGGTATCGCTGGTGTGTTGCGTTGATACGGTTGGTGTCATTGGCGCTGTAGTATCAATGAGCAATTCACCGGAACTTGGGTCTGTACTCATGTTGCCTGCACCATCAGTAAGGGTGGCGGTAACATCATACAAACCTTCGGTCGTGATGGTGGGAATCGAGAGCGTCCAGGTTCCATCACCGTTGTATACAAGATCGCCATTACCAGCTACGTAGATAACTCCATTGACAGTAACAGACAAGGTCTCACCAAGTGCGACACTAGCTGTACCTTCAACTACCGGTGTGGTGTCATTGGTAGTCAGGCTGGTGACACCCGGTGTGGCAGGTGCTGTCAAATCTACGAGTAAGTCATCAACACCAGGGTCAACCGCACTGTTACCAGCGGCATCGGTTACAGTTGCTAACACCTGATAGAGATTTTCCGCAAGTGTATTGGCAGGCGGAATGATCAGGGTCCATGTGCCATCACCATTGTCTGTAAGGTTTCCATCACCTGCGGTGTAGGTCACCCCATTGATCTCGACTGTGAGCACTTCACCGGCTTGGACCGTAGCAGTACCTTCAACAACAGGTGTGGTGTTTGTTGTAGCAAGACTGGTTACACCCGGCGCGATCGGAGCAGTTAAATCAATTATCAGTTCGTCAGCTGTGGTGTCATTGGTTGCATTGCCGGCCGGGTCAGTCACTGTGGTAGTGACCTCGTAAATCCCCTCAAGTAAAGCTGCTGGAACAGAAAGCGCCCAGGTACCATCACCATTGTCGATAAGATATCCATCACCTGCGGTGTAAGTAACACCGTCAATAGTCACTGTCAGTGTGTCACCGGGGTTGACGGTAGCTGTGCCAGCGATCACCGGGCTGGGTGAATTAGTAGTCTGTGGAGTAACGCTTGGTGTGACAGGTGGCACGGTATCAATGGTTAATTCAAATGCGGTAATATCATCACTGATGTTACCTGCTGCGTCACTGATTGTTGCGTCGACACTGTAGTTTCCATCCAGTAGTGCGGTAGGTATGTCGATATTCCATGTGCCGTCACCATTGTCTATCAGAAAACCATCTCCCGTGGTGTAGGTAGTACCACCCACTGTTACAGTTAGCGTCTCTCCCGACCCGACTGTGGCCGTACCTGAAATAAGCGGTGTTGGGTCATTGGTCGTTAGAAATGTAACTGTCGGCGTGACGGGTGGAGTGGTATCTATAGTTAATTCAAGTGTGGTTAAATCAATTGCTGAATTACCTGCAGCATCAGTAACGGTTGCAGTAATGGTGTATACGTTGTCTGCCATCGCAACTGGAATATTAAGATTCCAGGTGCCATCGGTATTCAGAACAAGATCGCCACCTGCGGTTGTATACGTAAAATCAACCAGAGTGACGCTGAGGGTTTCACCAGCGCCTACCACTGCGGTTCCAGTAACAATCGGTGTTGTATCGTTGGTGATTTGTGAAACTACAGTGGGTATCTCAGGTGCAGTAGTGTCAATGGTAAGTTCAGCGGTGGTGACGTCGTCACTGGCATTGCCTGTCGCATCAACAACAGTCACTGTTATTGGGTATACATTGTCTGCAAGTGCTGCCGGTATTGTTAGATCCCATGTGCCGTCGCCGTTGTCTACCAGACTACCGTCACCATCCGTGTAGGTGACACCGTCTACAGTGACAGTCAGGGTCTCACCCGCTGCCACTGTAGCCTGGCCTGATAGTATTGGTGTCGTGTTACTGGTGATTTGTGCAACTACGGTGGGAATTGCAGGCGGACTGGTATCTACAATTAACTCTGAAGCAGTAGTATCAGTAGAAGTATTGCCTGCTAAATCGGAGATAGTTGCAACGATTTCATAAGTACCATCAACAAGAGCGTCGCCAGCCGGGATAGTCAAACTCCATGTGCCGTCGGTGTTGACCACCAGTTTGCCGTCACCTGCTGTGTAGGTCACGCCATTAACGGTCACTGTGAGTGTTTCACCGGGCACAATAGATGTAGTACCTGATATCACGGGTGTGGTGTCATTGGTCGTCAGCGTATTAACAACAGGGACAACTGGTACGGTTAAATCAATCACTAGCTCATCAATACCGGTGTCTGTGCTGATATTGCCAGCCGCATCCATTACTGAAGCAGTCACTTCATAGATATTTTCAGCAAGCGGCACCGGAAAAGCCAGATCCCAGGTGCCGTCACCATTGTCGAGCAAATCACCGTCGCCTGCGGAATAAGTCACACCATCGACAGTAACAGTTAGTATCTCTCCCGGACCGGCATTGGCTGTGCCGGAGATAACCGGCATAGGGTTATTGGTAACCAGTGGCGTTGTTGTTGGAACTAGCGGGGCTGTTGTATCAATTAACAGTTCAGTTGAACTCGGATCTGTACTGTTGTTACCTGCGCTATCAATAATTGTCGCAGTGACGTCATACACCCCTTCGTTTATGGGGGCCGGAATTAGCAGTGACCACGTACCGTCACCGTTGTCTGCCAGGTTGCCGTCACCTGCTGTATATGTTGTGCCGTTTACTGTCACAGTGAGTGTTTCACCTGGCAGGACAACAGCAGTGCCTTCAATTACGGGGGTCGTGTCGTTAGTGGTCAGGCTGGTAACACCCGGTGTCAGTGGTGCAGTAAGATCAACCACCAGGTCATCAATCCCCGGGTCAACTGCGCTGTTACCCGCGGCGTCAGTCACTGTTGCAATGACTTGGTAAAGATTTTCTGCAAGTATATTGGTCGCAGGTATTGTCAGTGCCCATGTACCATCGCCATTGTCGACGAGATTGCCATCACCCACCATATAGGTAATGCCATCAACTTCGACGCTGAGTACCTCACCAGGCTGAAGAGTTGCGGTGCCGTCAATGACCGGCGTTGTATCAGTGGTTGCAAGACTGGTGACTCCCGGTGCCGCGGGAGCAGTTAAATCAATAACTAATTCACTGGCAGTAGTGTCATCGGTAGAGTTACCGGCCGGATCTGTGACTGTAGTAGTAACATCATAGGATCCTTCAGCCAGAGGTACCGGTACAGAAAGTTCCCATGTGCCGTCACCGTTATCTGCAAGATAACCATCACCTGCTGTATAGGTCACGCCATCAACAGTGACTGTCAATGTGTCACCGGGGGCAACTGTTGCAGTGCCGGTGATCACCGGGATGGTTGAATTGGTGCTCTGAGATGCCACCGTGGGTGTAACTGGTGCGATGGTATCAATGGTGAGTTCAAGAGCAGTGGTATCGTCGCTGGAATTCCCTGCAGCATCCGTTACAGTTGCTGTTACGCTGAAGTTGCCATCTGACAGTGCTGTTGGAATAGTGAGATCCCAGCTGCCATCAGTATTGACTAGCAGATTCCCGTCACCGGATGTGTAGGTGATACCGCCAACGGATACGGTCAGCGTTTCTCCTGCACCCACTGTTGCAGACCCTGAGATTACTGGTGTGGTATTGCTTGTGGTTTGAAAGGTGACTGTGGGAACAGCGGGTACCGTGGTATCTATGATCAATTCATCGGCAGTACTGTCAGTTGCAGAGTTACCAGCGGCGTCTGTAACTGTGGCGGTAACACTGTAAGTTGATTCCGCCAGTGGAGCGGGTATGGCTAAATCCCAGTTACCATTGCCATTGTCAACAAGATTTCCGTCGCCTGCTGTATAAGTCACACCGTTCACTGTGACGCTAAGCGTCTCTCCCAGCTCCACTGTTGCAGTGCCTGAAACTACCGGTGTCGTGTTATTGGTGGTTTGAGCAGTGACTGTTGGAACAACAGGTGCTGTGGTATCGATGACCAGCTCATCACTACTGGTATCTGGAAATGCGTTACCGAAAATGTCGGTTACAGTCGCTATGACTTCGTAGGTATTGTCTGCCAGAGCTGAAGGTATGCTTAAAGTCCACGTACCACTACTGCTATATATCAGGTTGCCATCACCGGCTAGATAGGTAACACCGTTTACAGTTACCGTCAGCGTATCACCAGATCCAACCACAGCGTTACCTGTTATAGCAGGGGTCGTATCGCTGGTAGTTAAAAGCACAACAGTCGGTGTTGAAAGAGGAATTGCCTGCACCAACAATTCATTAGTAGTGGCGTCGACTGAAACGTTACCAGCCGTATCAGTGACCGTTGCTGTGACCTCATAGGTGCCTTCTGCCAAAGGTGTGGAAATAGCCAGAACCCATGTGCCATCACCATTGTCAGTCAGACTTCCATCTCCAGCGGTGTAGCTAATTCCGTCGACCGTTACGTTTAGCGTTTCACCAGCGGCGACTGTCGCGGTTCCAGATAAGATCGGCGTTGCATCACTGGTGGTTAAAGGTGTTACAACTGGTACGATTGGCGGCGATGAATCTATGGTGAGCTCATCCGTAGTGGTATCAGTTCCACTTCCGCTACCGGAATGTATGATGGTGGCAGCGACGCTATAGATGCCATCGGCAATGGTGTTAGCGGCCGGTATGGTTAGATCCCAGGTCCCATCACCATTATCGACCAGGTTGCCATCTCCTTCGGTATAGGTAACGCCGTTTACGGCAACTGTTAGCGTTTCATCAGCACTGACGTTTGCTGTGCCACTGATAACAGGTGTCCCGGTGTTAGCTATTTGCGATGTAACAGTTGGTACGTCGAGAATAATCAGGTTAAATGTTTCCTGATAGGTAGCGGTATCCAGTTCATCGACGCCTGCACCATTGTTACTGTCTTCTATGACGCCATCACCATCGAGATCATCCGTATCGGTGTTTGTGCCGCTGACGGTGACTATGGCGGTGGTTGTCGCTGTGCCCGTTGCAGATAAATCGGCCAGTGCAGCATTGTCAACCTGCCAGTTACCACCACCGAAGTTGGTGACTGTTCCAACGCTGGAGGTGAGGATAACGGTGGTTGGAACACCCGCGAGATCCAGGGTTTGCAGTTGTGTTTCTGATCCGTCTACATCTGCTGAGTCACCAACACTGATCCCCAGGACTACCGGGTTGCCGATGTAACCAACGGCATTAGTAGCCGTTAACACCGGGGCGTCTACAACCGGTTCTACATGAACTGTGATCGAATCCTTTTCACCGGTAGATGACAGCAGAAGCTCAAGCAGGAGTTCGCCAGTACCATGTTCATTTGTTGAGATAGTTAACAGGGGGATGTCTGCGAAGTCCACTTCCCATCCGCCACCACTGATTGGTGAGCCATGTGACAAAACGCCGGTACCTGGAACGCCCTCGACCATGAAAGGTTCGCTACCCAACCACGAAACCTGTGTCGTACCGATATAGTCGGCAAACGCCCCTGTGCCTGCATTGGAAGTGGCAGTAAATTCGAGTGTACGTGTTCCGTCTGGGTTGTCTACTAATGTAAATCGCGCAGTCTCACCATAGTCGTCAGTGAAGTCACCGGCAGCTTTGTTACTTTGGAACAGTGGAATGCCACCGTTGGTAGCGCCGAACATGGTTGTACCCAGTGGTACACTTTGCCAGGCAACCAGATCCGGGGTTGTAGTTCTTGAGAAAGTGATCGATCCGGCACTTGTGTTGTTGTTAAGATCAATCACTGCGAAGCCGTAGCCGACGTTCTCGTTGTTCGAACTGCCGGCAAACGTTTGCCACGACATCTGCACGATACCAATCGAAGAGATTGCCGGCACTGCGAAGGTCTGGATGTTAATCGGCTTGCCGTTGCTGTCTACTCCGTCCGGCGGGTTGGAGTCAAACAGTGTAGTGTCACTTTCAACCCCGACAAAGCTTGCAATAGAACTCAGCCCGGTGCGGCGATAGTTTTCACTCGTGTACATGGTGGTAAATGCTGCCGCATGGCCGCTTTCACGTTCGACTATCAAATCACCTGATGCATCGATGTAGATGGTGGGGTCATCTTCAATGCCGGCTACAGAGGCGGTTTCGTCACCAACACGAGTCGCGGTGCTATCGGTGATAGCTACCGGAATGGCCGCTGGTGTATCTCTTAAATCGATTAGCGGATAATCCAGAAAAGCCCAGGTAGTCACTCTTGAATCAAGCTCTCCACGTTCAGATGCTATGGCTCCTGAGACCGTGTCTGCTTGAAGGTCAATAACCAGTCGGCTGAAGCCCTTGTGTTCTTCTGCAAAGTGAGACCCGTCTGCAGCGCTGTTACCGGTCAGTACGAGATAACCGTGCTTCGAGCCATCGGTCGGCTCGAGTGCTGCCGGTATGACAAAAGTGGATACAGATTCCCCCGGGTTTTGTACATCACCGGAACCACTGACAAAGTCTGTGCTGTCGCCATCGGCTGTCATGTATTGTACGTGGTAGGCGATCTGCAGCGGAATGGTCTCGGTAATACGGAGTTGCCCGGCAACTATCTCGATTAGCAGATCCGCAGCACCGGTCCAGTTGCCGCTGACAAAACTGGTATCGGTCAATACCGACTGACCCAAGGGAACGTTCAGCCAGGTGTACTGATCAATGGTTCCGTTGTTTAAGTTAGGTGCGATGCTGTAGGTTAGGCGGCCGCTATAAGTGCCTTCACGCAAATCAACCGTTACATTTGACAACTCGTAGTCGTCGTTTTGCACGTCATTCTGATTTGTACCGACGTTACGTGTTGCGAAGCCGGTGATATTGATACCGGTTGAGCCGGATGGAATAATCGACGCGACTGCTGTGTCACTGCCATTTTCATCGCGATACAGTGCATCAACACCAATGATGTCCTGCAGCGTACCACCGAATTCAAGACTGGCGTCAACAGACAGATTTAACGGTGTCGGTATATCTTCCTGTCCGATAATAAAATTATTGGCTGGTGTCAGAAAGTCGCTTGTAAGGACTACTTCAAAAGTGACTGTGGCTGTATCAATTCCGCCAGCTCCGTCATCAACCGAGTAAGTCAGCGTGTCTAAACTGGCGAAACCAATATTAGGCGTGTAATCGAGAAGCCCGTCAGGTGAGAGCGTCGCCGTGCCGTTAGACGGTTGTACGGTTATTAAATAGGTGTCAGTCGGCAGGTTTGTGTCATTCGCTGCCAGATCGTTTGCAAATACAGTCGTGTTGGATGGAACCAGCACATTGTCGTCAACCGCGATAGGTGCGGCCATCACCGCCATCGGTACGAGTAAGGCCAATACCACGAAATACCAGCGGAGTTTTAGAGCTGAGGTTCCGCTTCTATCTGCCGGGCATAAGTGGTTTGACATAAGGGGGATCCTTTAAGCAGCAACCTCTATTAACTGGTAGGGCGCGCCGGTTCTGCCAAATTTTTGAAAATTTTAAGGTGGAATACACTGCTTGCTGCACCGGGCTTTAGTGCCTGTGTAGCGAGGTCCGTGTCTGAAACATCCGTCTGGAGAATAAATCCGGGTTTATGGATGTGAACTAAAACTCCTAGCAATTGCTGCACCAACAGTTGGTGGTTTTTAGCGGGCATAAAGGAGGAGAAAGTGCTTGGCATCCTTGCGATAGTTGTTGCGTTTTTGATGAATTTTTGGAATCGAAAAAACGCCATACTCACCGCTTTTTGACTGCGTAGACTGATACAATCTGGCCTTTTTTCGCCAATCGAATCCATTCCATCACCCATTCCTTTTCGGAGTCACTGATTCTTGCGCCAAAAACCAGTTCACAAATAGTGTCTTGTTCCAGTATTTCTGGTACATGGCGAAATAGAAACCATGGAGGTCCTACAAAGAAAATTAAGAGATAATCTGAACGCGCCCGCTCACATCGCACACATGCGGGAAAACGATTGATTTAGAAAAACATCTCCCAGTAACCAGTAACCAGTAACCAGTAACCAGTAACCAGTAACCAGTAACCAGTAACCAGTAACCAGTAACGATTCGAACTTTGTGAGACAAAGATGGCAAAAATCGCGGTAACCGGTGCTTCCGGTTTGATTGGACGAGAACTAGTTAAACAACTCTCCCCTCAGCACGAACTGGTTAAAATTGACATTGCTATAGATGTACAGGCGCATGATATCGGTAATGCTAATAACGCCTTTAAGCTCACAGAAAATTGCGAAGGAATTATCCATCTTGCCGCTGTATCACGAGTTGCAGAGGCGCAGGAGTTCCCGCTACGCACCTGGTCAAGCAATGTCTCGGGCACTCACCACATACTTGACGCGGCCCTGCAAAGTAAAAACAAGCCTTGGGTAATTCACGCCAGCAGTCGAGAGGTCTATGGCAATCAACCGAGAGAGGCGATTCCAGAAGATACGCCAATGACACCCCTAAATATTTATGGTTGTTCTAAAGCCGCGGGTGAAGGCATGGTGTATGGAGCACAGGATGCAGGTGCTAACGTTGCCATTCTACGCTTCGCAAATGTGTACGGTGATATTTACGACTATCCCGATCGGGTCATTCCAGCGTTTTCCAGAGCAACCGTTAACGGGTCTACCTTGCGAGTAGATGATGCATCTGTCTGTATGGACTTTACCCACGTTATCGATGTATCAAAGGGTATTGTCAAAGTGGTTGACCTGCTCCTCGATGGCGAAAAGAATCTCCCTCCTATTCATTTTGCTACCGGCACCGGCACAACACTGGGCGAGCTGGCGCGAATCGCTATAGCTGCAAGTAACGGTTCTTGTGAGTTGAACGAAGTTGAGAAACGCGAAGCCAGCGTCAGCTGCTTTATTGGTGATCCCGCAAGAGCAAAATCGCTTCTCGGCTGGTCTCATGAAACGCCACTGGACTCTGGCTTTAAAATGATGGTGGAAGCCTTTAGAAATTCCTCCAGTTGACTACTTACTTTAGTGTGCCAATAGGTCTCTAAGCAAGTACAGTCCGGGAAAGTGGGTTCTAAATACAAGGTGAGCTGGCTTCCTTGGCTCTCATCTGACAGAAAAACTTTTGAATGATGGACGTGAAGTTATTTGTGCGGATAGTCTTTTCACTGGTACTAAAAGACAATATTGCTGCGCTTAAAAATAATCCCCATCGACGTATCGAATTCGTACCTAAGCCCCGTCTACGGTGATACCGATCAGCTCACAGTGAATAGATCAGGCCGCTAAATCAGTCGTTCCCAGCTGCATTTCGCAAAGCGCATGATATGCACCTTTGCTAGACAGCAGCTCTGCATGGGTGCCTACCTCGATTATTCTACCCTCGTCCAGAACAGCTATACGATCGGCACTTTTTATTGTGGAGAGTCGGTGGGCGATAATAAATGAAGTGCGACCCTCTTTTAAGCGGTTGAGTGCTTCAAAAAACAAAGCTTCTGTGTTTACGTCCAGTGCAGATGTTGGCTCATCGAGAATTAGAATCGGTGCGTCTTTGAGTATGGCTCTGGCAATGGCTAAGCGTTGGCGTTGTCCACCGGATAAATCACTGCCATGCTCACTTATAACTGTGTCATAACCCAACGGTAGCTTGTTCACAAACTCATGTGCGTTAGATGCTTTCGCGGCATGAACAATAGATTCCATGTCTGCATCCGGATTGCCGTAGGCGATATTTTCGGCGATGGTCAGTGGCAATAAATACGCGTCCTGCAGGACCATCGAAATATTGCTTCTAACACTCTCGAGCGTCGCTTCTTTTAGATCGACACCATTGATTTTTACGCAGCCCTTGTCGGGGTCATAGAATCGCGGGATCAATGACACCAGTGTAGACTTGCCAGATCCGGTGGTGCCTACGAAGGCGATGGTCTCTCCCGCCGACACTGACAGGTTTATACCTTTAAGTATCTGCTGATCTGCTGTGTAGCCAAACCCGATGTCACTGAACTCTACTGCTGGAATCGAGCCTTCGATCGCAACAGGTATTTGTTTTTTTCCAGAGTTAATCACAGACGGAACTTCATCGAGTACCTCAAACACCCGCTGCACTCGCGCCATTGCTGTTGCATAGGTGGAGGATACGTAGGCGAGAACTTCAATCGGTCCGTAAAGTGAAGCTACGTAGCTTAGAAATACTAACAACTCACCCAGAGTGAGGGATCCTTTGAGTACAGCATAACCGCCTATCAGCATCATGACGGCAGAACCAATAGCGGTGGACGAGCTCACCCCGACACTGAATTCCAGCTGCGCCTTAACTGATTTGAGATAGTCTTTCTTACTGCGCTCGCTTAATTGTTTAAAATGAGTGTGCTGGCGTTCTTCCTGTCCGAACGCCTGTATAACCGGTAAACCGGTGAGGGTTTGTTCGGCCAGGGACATCACGCGGCCTTCGCTTTCCTGATGGTTGTAGGTATGGCGGGTCATGCGTGGAGACAATGCGCGTATCAGGAAAGGTATCGGTAATGCGGCGCATAATGCTACCAGTGTCAGTGTGGAATCCACTTGCCACATGATTAAAAACATCATCAACAAGGTGGCAGTAGAAGTTAATACCGGCACGCAAACACCGAGTACAATTTCCTGCAAGCACTGAGTATCTGTGGTGACTCTGCGAATCAAATCACCGCTTGGATGTTGGCCGTGATAGAACAGTGAGAGTTTCTGAAGTTTTTGCAGCATCTCTTCACCGAGGCTATACAGCAGCTTCTCACCGACACCGGTTTCGACCCAGCCCTGAAGCATTTGTACAGCACGCTGCATAATGTGCAAAAGCAAACCTGCGACGGCCAGTAATACTAAGATGATGACTCCACCGTTGATGGAAGTCGTATCGATTAGATGACTAATTTGTGCGGTTAACGGTTCACCGTGAAATACACTGTCGACGATCAACTTCATCGGCCACGGCAGCAACGATGCGATCACCGCACCGACAAATACCAACACCACAATACACCCAATCTGAGCATAGGAGCTTTTTAGGTGAGGTAACAAACGGTTCCAGATGATGCTCATGCGGCCTCCTTTTCAAGTTCCGTTGATTGCAAACGGATCATCTCTGCGTAGATGCCATTTAATGCCATTAGCTCTGCATGGTTTCCGGATTCTGCTACCTGACCTTTGTCAATAACAACTATTTTGTCGGCATCGCGTATGGTCGACAGCCGGTGAGCAACGATGATTGTTGTACGTCCCTGCATCAGCTTGCTGAGGGCTTCAAAAAACAGTGTTTCGGTGCGTGCATCGAGCGCTGATGTAGGTTCGTCCAATATCAAAACAGGTGCGTTCTTTAATATGGCTCTTGCAATCGCCAGTCGTTGACGTTGGCCGCCGGAAATATTCGCCCCTTTTTCGCCAATCATCGTATCGTAACCGTTAGGAAGTTTACTGATGAAGGCGGCCGCACTGGCCGTTGTTGCAGCGCGGATGATTTCTTCGCGAGTGGCGTCCGGTGTGCCGTAGGCAATGTTCTCGGCAACGGTGAGTGGCAGTAAGAATGGATCTTGAAGAACTACTGAAATTCTGTCTCTCAGACTTTTGAGGTCTATGTCGTAGATGTCTTCATCGCCTATGTATATTTTGCCGCTGTCCCAGTCGAAAAATCGCATGATGAGGGATGCAAGTGTCGACTTGCCGCTGCCGCTTTTGCCGACAAACGCAACTGTCTCACCCGGTTTGATTTCCAGGCTTATGTTGTTTAATACCGGTCTGTTCTCTTCATAAGCAAAAGATACGTTTTCAAAGCGTATGCCGACAGGATTATGCAGGCCCTCTTTTGGCAGTGCCCGGGCTCCCCAGTGATCGGTGATTTCTTCATCCGCATCGAGTACTTCTAATACGCGATCGAGATTGGCCTCTGCCGACTTAACGTTTTTGTAGGTCAACAGCAGGGACTCGGTTTCTCCCTGTAGGGTATGCAGATAGCCCAGAAATACCAGCAGGCTGCCGACGGTGATTGTGCCATCAAGCACGCGTTGTCCACCGGCAATCAGCACTATGGTGAGTCCGGCGCTTAGAGTGACCGCGTTTACAAAGGTAAATCCATTGTCAAACAATGAGCTGATTTTGGCAGACTTGACCGCTTCATTTGAGAGGTTTCTAAACTTCGCACAGTTGGCCTGTTCTCTGCCAAAGGCCTGCACCAGAGGAATCGCAGTGATAGTTTGATGCACAAATGACATCACTCTGGACTGTGCTTCTCTTTGCAGTTGCGAGCGCGCACGCAGCTTCTCGCCAAAGTAGATAGTTGATGCAGCGAGCAGCGGTGACAACAGCAGTGACAGTACAGCCAGAAACGGATCGATCTGCCAGGCAACCAGGCCGATGACCAATAGCGTAATGAGATTCTGCACCGGTGTGATCAGCAGCGCCTGCGCAATGGTGAATACGCACCAGGAGTCAACCGTGAGGCGGCCAAGTGAGTCTGCTACCGGGTGTTTGGTATGGAATATCTTCGACAGGCGTTGCAGCTTGTTGAACATAATCATCGACAGATCGATCACCATCTGCTGACCAATCTTGCTCCACAGCCAGCTGCTGGCAACGCTGATTGCACTGGATAAGGCAAAAAACAGGACACTTGCAAGTGCTGCAATTGCGATCAATACAGCGGGATTGGTAAAAATACTGTTGTCAGATACAAGCGATGGTTGCTCAACAAGTGCGTAGTCCACCAATAGTTTAATCGGCCAGGGCATCAGTGCGGTAACACAAGCTGCCAGCAGTGCCAGAACTAGAAGTTTAGTCAGGCCTTTTTTCTGTTGCCAGATGACTGGTGTAATACTACGGTAGCGGCGAATATTCATACATTGGCCACCAACTTGGTTGTTGCGTTGGAAACATAGAGCGTATCCAACAGGTTGTTCAGTACGTGTTTGTAGTCAAAGTACTCATGGCAAATCTCTAACGCTGCCTGGCAATGAGCAGAGTAGTTCTGCTTCACTTCATCTAAAGCATGGCGAGCTTCATCGAGATTTTCGAACTTCAGTACGCCTCTGTCTGTCCCCAGCCAGTTTTGAAAGCCGGTGTCCTGCACGACGACGGGTTTACCGCAGGCGAGATAGTTAATACTGCGTTCGCTAAACCAGCCGGAGTGAGTTGATACATAGCCGTGTTTGCTGATACCGAACTCGGCACTTGAGTGCTGCAGGTAGTCGCGATAGCTCTGAATGGTTTTGGTTACCTGCAGAGAATCGCGCAAGACCCAACCGAGTGACTTCAGGTGTTCTCTGGGGGCTGAATCGCTGCCCAGCGCAATTTCAAGGTGATGATCGCTCTGCAGGGGGAGCTCTAGAAATTGTGTAAACGACTCTGACTTCATCCCATAGGTCTTGCCGTTGTGTTCTCTTGGCGGGTAGCTGTCCCACTGAGCAATGCTGGTAAACCTGAACTTGTCTGGATGATTGTGATCGCCAGCCCAGCATTCTGATACGACGGGTTGGCGAGTTGGCAGCCAGGTAAATCCATCGTCAGGGATGGTGCAACCGGCCTGGTGAATATTCTCGCCGAAGCTCAGGTAGTGGGAGTGTTGTCTGGCATGTTCTGCGGCACCTTTATTTTGCAGGTGTTTTAGCTGGGTGAATACCGGATCGGTATCGATCAGTGCACGAACACTAATCAGTAGCATCCACTCTCTTAGTGGATTCACCGCAGACAAGTTAAGCAGAATGTCAGCTTCATTGCAGCGGCTTATTGCATCTTCGGCTCTCGGTCCGTGCCATTGCCTGTTGTGAGCATCGTGGTAGGCCCAACAGTCACCGATTCCAATCGTGTTAAAAGCATTGCGTGCAAACTCCAATCCGTAGGATGCATCTTTACCGGTGGCGCCAGTGGCCGGGTCGTAGCAGGAGTCGTAATCGTCACTGTCTTCTATGAAGGTGACGTTGTGGCCCAGTAGAGATAATCCAAGAACATACTGAAGGTGATGCCATGCGAGACCACCCAGCGGACCCCTGATGATATATCCGAGTACGATGATATTGAGTTTCTGCGAGGAACCGGTAACAGGTTTGATGATCATGCGGCCTGTTCCTCCGGCACCTTATTTAGTGCACGATCAATTAAACTTGTAAGTACGGTTGTGGAGTCAAAGTAAGTTTCTGCAAGTGCCCTGGCTGCATTGATGTGCAGGTCTGGATTGCTGCGGATTGACTCGATTCCTGCCAGCGCCTGTTCGAAATTGTTAAACGCAATGAGTCCGTCACCTGTCGGAATAACGTTTGAGAAACCTGTATCCTGAACAATGACGGGACGGGCTGAGGCCAGGTAACAGGCAGAGCGACAACTGAACCAGCCGGACTGACCCTTAACGTATCCCTGCTTTGCAACACTCCATTCAGCGCGTGAGTGGCGTATATAATCACGGTAGCTGTTCATATCGGCGCATACAGAGTCCGGTGAGACAAGCCCCCAGCCTGCAGACTGCAGTTGATCTTTTGGTGTTCTCGTTGTTTTGCCATCGTTCACTGCTAACTCGAGTGTTCCTTTCGGTAGCGAGGCTGGCAAATCCAGATAAGGTATAAACTCCACGTCTTTCTGTCCGTACTTCTCACCGTCGTGTTCCAGTGAGTCATAGCTTGTCCAGTTCATAACCGTGGTAAATGTTTGTCTGTATGTTTTAACCGGTTGCCATTCGTCGAGTACGATCGGTTGCCTGGTCGGTAGCCATTGATCACCTGTTGCGGGAATGTTATGCGATGGATTTTCCGCAAAGCTGAATAGAATATCGTGATGATCAATCTGATCACGGAAACTCTGGTAGCCCAGTAACAGCTTTATTTGCGTAAAGACGGGATCGGAATCAATAAATGCCATGTGTTTGATGCTTCGGTATCTTTCGGGATACGCGAGGCAACCGGAAACATTGATAAGCAGATCTGCTGTAGCAATAGTCGTTTTGCGTTGGTTCTCACTCAGCCCGTACCACTGATCTGTGTAGTCGTGTCGGTACATCCATTTGTCCTGCAGATCAAACTGCTCCATCACCGACTTTAAATAGGCTACGTTGTAGCTACATCCGTCTTCGCTCAGCCCGCCTGTTGCAGGGTTGTACGGCCAGAACCCGGTATCTTCAAGGTAATAGACATCGTGGCCCATTTTTGAAAGGCCTAAGACATACTGCAGGTAGTCCCAGCTCACACCACCAAGAGGGTACTGGGCGACTAAACCGCTAACAATAATTTTTAGCCGTGAGCTCACCAGCTGTCCCCTGTTTTAAGTCGCGGTGCAGGTGAGAAAATCACTAGAATGTCCAGACAAATTTACCGGCGTACTCGTCCTTGATTTCGGTTTGTTTTTGGTAGGATAAAAACACGTCTATGCCGGAGCTTACTTTGCGTCTGTAAGCGAGACGTAGTTGTTCAAAGGAATCCCCTTTTGAGAATCTGGTGATTAACCCATCGTTTCTTGAAAAATCCCATCCACCGCTAATGGTGGTTTGTCTGAAGCGACCGAAGCTTGTCAGATCTTCAGTAGAGATTTTCAAGTTGGTTGAGTTAGTCGGGTTAAACCAGACATAGCCGGACAAATAGCGATAGTCCCCGCCGCCCAGGGTACCGTCGGCTGCAAAACCTCCGTAGCCAAAGCGTGAGCTGTATATATTGAAGTCGAGATTGGTAGACCAGAATCTGTCGTTGTTGGCGGTGTCCTGGAATACGCCCGGTGCCTCAGCAAGTGGTCTGTAGTCGTAATCACTGTAAGAAAACTGCAGGCGTGTTTTACCGGAAACTTCAAAATCGGCCGACAGATACACGCCGTTTGATTGCTCCTCTCCATCGAGTGTATCGCGGCTGGTGTAGGTAGCATTGCCGTTTATCTCTTTTACTAAACCGTATCCTTCTTTGTAGATACTGGCGTAAACACCGTTAGCACGAGTCCCCGGCAGATCGCTTCGTAATAACGCGGTCGGAGGGTTGTAGTCGGCTGTATACAGGTCGGAGTTGACACCAACCTCCCATGAATTTTTAGATAATCCAAAAAGGATTTTACGGCTTTTGGCGGTTTGCTCTGACTCATCCAAACCATTTTCAGACCAGGCGTTTTTAATATCAAAGAAGATTCCAGAGCCAAATCTCTTGTCGATACCTGCCGCGATCAGGCTGGCGCTGGACTCCTGCTGATCTCCCCGAACCGCAGATAAAGTCAGGCCCGCGTTGCCGGGCAGGTTTCTTCTGTATCGTGCATGAAAATCGCGTCTGCCATCGTCGCTGGTCGTTGCCAGTAGGCCCAGAGCATTGCGATCATTTTGCATGAATGTTTTTACACCAACGTCGAAGTCTGGTATGCGTGGACTATAAAAATATTCGCTGTCGGGTTCGAAATTTGAATTGCCTTCCTGAAAGAAAGTTCGGGTGTCGTCTACTTCTTTTTCGTTATAACTAAAATCAATATCCGAGATCTGTGACTCTACCTGTGAGAAGTCTGGAAAAATTTCCATGAGGCCGGTCAGGTTATTGAGTGGTTCGTAACGTAGCGTTACACCGCCGTGTACTGACTTGTCTTTAACTTCACCGTCTCTGTTTACAGTGTTCCTTCCGGCGACAAGGTACGGCATCATTGTCCATACACGGCTGGTCTTGGTTTGTGGCAAAGAAAAGCCTGCCAGCAGTCCGAATGGTACAGCTTGTTTTTCTGTGGTCGGCTTAACCCAGTAGCTGGTTTCCTGAGTTCGGTGCTGATACCTAGAGAAGTTTATGCCAAAAGATTCTGCATCTGGGCTGAACTTTAGAATTTCAAAAGGAATTGCAATTTCTGCAGACCAGCCATAGTCGGTCTTTTTAACCGCACTTTGCCAGTCGCCTTTCCATTGTATCTTCCTGTTACCACCGGGAAGCTCGTCGTTCTTTGTGCCTATTGCGTTGACAGAGTAGATAGCTGCGTTCTTATGATTCTTATAGGAATCGATGCTTATCGATATCGCGTCATCCGTGCCGAGACCGCCATCGCGAAGTGTTTTTATGGCAGTGACAAGCTCGGGGTTGGTATCAAGGCATCTGAAAGCGAAGTAGAGGTATTTATCGTCACTCAATACTCGCACTTCTGTATCAGACGACGGGCTAAGCCGCTGTTCGCTTACTCTGAAATCATTCGCAATTTCAGCGGTGTGCCATGCAGCTTCGGTTATCGATCCGTCTATTGTCAGCTCGTGTTTGTATACAGCGCTTGCGGATCGCAGGTTCAGTACCCGGCGGGCACCGGCTCTGCCAGGGATTGCGGCTGCAATCTCTGGTTCTTTTCCGTCTGAAGCCAGGTCTTCAGTCTGCGACTGATTTGCAGGTGTTAGCGGATCGTTTGTACCATTGTGATTATTGTTGTTGTGGTTTTCGGAATACTGGTTGATCACTGTTTCAGAAGACGAATGAGGATTAAGCGTAAACCCGGATATCTCACCATTACCCTTAACCAGTACCAAAGATATTGCCTTAATTCTATTTGCCGGTTCAATGCGTTTAAGGTCGTCGCTCAGGTTGCTTTTAATTCTCTGCAACCTTCCTGTGTTGCTTTTCGGTCCCAGCCCGAAGGTGTATATATTTTTAGCCGGGTCGACTGAATTACTATTTGATGATGTGTAGCTAATCTGTCTTCGGCCGCTTTCTGTGTCTAGCAAAAAGCTGATTTGAAACCCTGGTGATAACTTCATGCGCCACGAAGCAGTAACGGGTTCTGAGTTGTCAGCGACTATCTGGAGTGGTTGGTTTTTAGATCTTGCGATTAGCCCGGCTACGCCGTTTACAGTAATCACGTCAGTATTTATGGGTGTTGTGCCGGTTTTTACTAACTTTCCATCCGCTCTTATTGTGCCGTGCGTCCAGACACCGGTTTGCAGATCCGTCCGGTTCTTCACTAGCTCGTCGCCGACGGCATTGATCTGCCAGAGCAGCAGGGCACTGAACAGACTGCCGGTCATTGCTGAACAAATATGTTTGTCAGGCAACATTCAACACCTCTTCGAGCAGGTCACTATCTGTGGTCGTTGCGGGTAACTCAGTTAATTCTTCCGCAACGTTTCTGGCGATTGCATCTTCGGTCAATCCAATAGCAAGTGCGCCATCGTTAAAAGATTTCCAGGCGATCAGCACGATACAAAGTAGTGAAAAACCAACTGCGATATAGGACTTTGCCAATAGTGTGGTCAATGCAAACAATGCGAATACGCCTGTAAAGATAAAACTCCATACAGACCAGCGCTGGGAAACCCGATACCTGACAAATTCGCTGTTTTCGCCATGGTGCTCGACCATCAGGCTTAGCTTTGCCGACGCAAAAGCACCGCCATAGACTTGTAAGTCCCAGTTATCGAACTGATTGCCGGTAACGCATCTGGTGCGCGACGAGACAAATGATCTGACGTAGTTAAGTCGATCTATCGCGCTCTGGTATTTGCCATCCCAGAGGCCATGTTTTCTATACAAGGCATTCGTTTTTACTTCTGACTGAATCCCTGTTTTCAAACCCATTGGGTGCAGTCCGTTGCCTATTCGACCGCGTAATCTCATAACAGGCTGAGCTATGTGTAAAAATGAAGTAAGCAGTACTCTCTTGGCATAGGCGGTGTTTAGTTTTGTTCTGAGTTGGTACTTTCCTTTTATGGCACTGTAAAACGCCTGCCCAACATAAACTCCAACTGCCAGCACAAGTGGCAAAAACGCCCATAGAGATGCGCCAAGCAGGGCTGTGACACCTGCTCCGACTGCGAGCATGGTTATTACAATCAACCATTCGGGCATTAGCGGCATGCTTAAGAATCCAGGTGAGTGAGAATGGTAGAGCCTTTGAAACGGCGAGCATCCCCATACTCCCTGGTATATACGGCTGCGTGTTTTAAGTAGTTGTCGGGTTACTCCTTGTCCGTACAAGCGTCCATGCCAGATGGCCTGGCCCTGATGGTTATATTTCTCGGGCCATTTCTTTTCCAGCATGGCTTCCGCTTTGCCGTATCCATATTGTTGTTTCAGATATCCCTTTATCGTTCCTCTGCGATGGTGCCAGTTGAACGCCGCAGGCTGAAAACCGATGTCACCGAGTTGTTGTACACGCCAACAAATATCAACATCATCGCCAGCGCTTGTAAACTGTGTGTCGAATCCGCCGACGTCATCGAGAGCGCTGCGTTTAAAAGACATATTGCAGCCAGGAATGTGTTCGGCCAGCTCGTCAGTTAGCATGACTTCCATCGGACTGCCCGGGGCGTTTGCCACACAATCTGCAATCCATCCGTCATTCGGCACCGGATAGTTCGGTCCACCTACCGCCACAACATCTTTTTGAATGTATCCAAGAGCAAGGTATCTAAGCCATTCTTGCGCAGGATATGCATCGTCATCTATATAAGCCACGATACTCCCACTACCAGCACGATACCCGGTGTTCCTGGCACTTGATAAACCCATGTTAGGGGTACTGATCAGTTTTACCGGGTAACGTGCGGCGATGTCTGCCGTATTATCAGTTGAACCATCATTGACCACGATGATTTCGTAGTGCGGATAGTCCAGATTGGTCAGTGCTTCGAGGGTGGTTTCTATTGTTGCTGAACCATTGTAACTACAGACAACCACCGTGAATGTTGGCCATGGCAGAGATTCTCTGAACGGCAGTGCGCCATAGGCGTGCTTAACGCCATTAAGGGCAGGTTTTGCAGTGCGATTTTCTGTTGTTAGCCCAAACTTCCAGTCTTCGATGGTTTTGCCGCCAACAAACCACTCGTCTGTCCATGCATATACAAAACAACCGGCTGCTCCACACTCGTAGATTGCAGCCAATTGCCACTGTAACGATTGGCTTTGAGAGATTTCTCCGTTGCGTAAACTGTCTAGCCCCACTTCTGCCAGTACCAACGGTTTGTCAGCTGCCAGTGTTTGAAGTCGGGCAAGATAGGAACGCAGATTATCTTCGTTCTCCAGATAGACATTAAAGCTGTAAAAATCTACAAAGTCTAAATTCAAGTACTCAGTGGTCGGGAAATTTACATAGGTAACGAGAGTGTTTGGATCTTCCGCTTTTACCAGTTCATAGAGGTTTTTGAGAAATTTTTCTATCTTCCGATGGCCGTGCCAGCGCACGACATTGGCGGGTATTTCATTGCCCAGTGAGTAGCAAAGAATGGACGGGTGATGATCACAAGAGCGGATGGCCTGCCTAAACCGTTGCTGTATATCTCGAACGAGACCAGGATCATCCAGGATCGCAATGTGTTGCTCCCATGGAATACCCACCATCAGGTATAAGCCATGTTCCAGTGCGAGATTCATTAACCATGCAGGTGGCACGGTATAGACACGTACCGTATTGATGCCGGCAGCCGCCATGCGATGAAAGTCTTCCGCCACGGTTTTGGCAGCCGGAAACTGATGGCCGTTTAACGGAGAAAAAGTGCCGTAGGTGACACCTTTTATATAGAAAGTTTGATTGTTGAGTTGCAGTTGTTTGCCGACAACATTTGGTTTTGTTGCTGATAGTGGTTGTGATTGTGGCAATTTACTGACAGACGAACTTCGCAAAATACAGGCTCTGATTGCAAACTGGGAGTTGAAGTAGCAATTACACTGCCATTATCAGTGTTTTGGACAAGATCTTGCCTGTAGGACATATTGCGATAAAAAGTTTCCTTAGGATTACTGGCTCTTCAAGTGGTGTCCTTTTGTGACGACGGAGTCAACAAACCGCGGTGCGACGGTCATGCGAAATGCCTCTGTAATTTTCGCTTGCACCTGAACATTTTATTGTTCATGCTCGGCGCAATTTCAATCGCAGCTAATAGTTATGTTAAAAGTAGGTTTGATAGGTGCCGGGCGCATCGGAAAAATACACGCCAGTTCCATTGCACTACATTCTGGTAGTCAGCTCGTGTCTGTTGCTGACGTCATCGAGGAGAATGCCACAGCTCTGGCAGCGGAATTCAACGCGGCAGTAGTTTCAACCGAGCAGATGATGGAGGATTCCTCGATCAATGCCGTGTTAGTCGCATCATCAACTGATACCCACTGTGACCTTATAGAGGCAGCAACATCCGCCGGTAAGGCCGTTTTATGCGAGAAGCCTGTTGACCTTAGCCTTACCCGTGCAAGCGCATGCTTAAAGAAAGTAGAGGCTAAAGGGGTGCCGGTGATGATGGGATTTAATCGTCGATTCGATAGCAACTTCGCCGCAGTGAAAGCAGCGGCTGACGCCGGTGAAATCGGTGCAAAAGAAATGTTGTCAATTACCTCACTTGATCCGGCGCCACCACCTATCGAATATGTACGTGTTTCTGGTGGATTGTATCGCGACATGATGATTCATGATTTTGATATGGCTAATTTCCTGATGAAGGATCTGCCTGAAACCGTATCTGCTACTGGAGCATGTATGGTTGATTCTGCTATTGGTAAAGAGGGCGATGTTGACACGGCAGTGGTAACCCTTTCTTATAGTGATGGAAGAATCGCGGTCATTAAAAATTCGCGTCGGGCTGTTTATGGATACGAGCAGAGACTGGAATTGTTTGGTAGTGATGGTATGTTGCGGGTCGACAACGTTAACGAAAGTACGGTGGTAAAATCGACGGCAGATGGCGTAAGCAGTGCCAAGCCAATGTATTTCTTTCTTGAGCGATACATGCCAGCTTACGCTGCAGTATGGTCAGCATTTGTCAGCGCGTTAGAAACCGGTGGTGAGGTTCCGGTCTCTCTGGCAGACGGCGTGAATGCGCTGGCAATGGCTGAAGCGGCGACTCAGTCATCTCAGAGTGGGCAGCGAGTCCGTTTGCAAGATATTGTCTAGTCAGGTTTTGGCTGAACGGTTCCTTAATTCAAGAGTTTGGATCAGATAAAATAGCAGGACAGCGCAATAAATTACCTGGAGATAACGTTTCTGCAAGAACCTTGAGAAGCGATGCCACTGCAGGCGGTATAGGTACGGTGGTGCGACCAGGCAAGCACCATCGTCCTGCCCGGATGATGGTGATGGCGGTGTAGTAATTCGTGTTGTATCTTTCCGCCAAGCTGTCATGTGGCGCGGGCGCGGGTTCCGGCCTTTAATGACTTTCTTCCTAGTATTATTGCAATAGTACAAATAATGTAAAAATCATGGATTTAGGTTAACCTGCGGAGATAAAACTTTGATTTTAAAGATGGAGGCCACCGATGAACGGTGACAATCGTTTTATTGTAAACATTCTGAAGGGCGGTCTGGTTGCCGCCATGTTGTTTATGCTGCAGGCATGCGCTTCAAGTGTTGTTGAGCCTGCCGGTGACATAGAGGGTGGCACTGTCGTTGGTGCGCCATCACAGCCACTGAGCACTGAATATGTCTTGCAGTCTGGTGATGAAATCTTCATTCAGGTTTTCAATGATGATGAATTGACCATGAATGCCACGGTCTCGCAGGCGGGTACGATCAACTACTCCTATGTCGGAACTTTACAGGTTGCAGGGTTGACGGCAGACGAGCTAACCGAATCTATTACAGATCAGCTTAGTGGTGCTTACCTTAAAAACCCCTCTGTAAATGTCACCGTTCAACAGTACCGTGCTTTTTTTATCGATGGCGAGGTGAGAAGCCCGGGCAGCTACGCGTATGAGCCGGGTTTGACGCTTGCCAAAGCGGTTTCGTTGGCGGGTGGTATGACAGACAGAGGTTCAAAGAGAAAGATGAATCTGCTGCGAGAAATAGACGGTGTCAGGAAAAACTATCGAGTAGATTTTTCGCAAAACATTCTGCCAGGTGATGTAGTCACTATCGGTGAAGGTGTTTTCTAGCCTGATTCATGAGCCTAATTGCTAACGACATGTGACGCCAGATTTTCTTCTGGCGTCGAATAGACACACTCAGAGGCTGGCGCATCCGCAGGCACCCTGCGTGATGAGGGTGTTAAACCCGGTGTCAGCCTTGCCCGATTAGTATCCCTGCTGCCAGAACAAGTACCCCGCCAAGAATAATCTGCAACATCGCTTTCACCCACGGTGTTTCCATATATTTGTGTTGTATCCATGTGATCACAAATAGTTCGAGCGCAACAATAACGAATGCTACGTAAGTTGCTGTCCAGAAGTCAGGGATCAAATATGGCAGTGCATGTCCCAGGCCGCCAATAGTTGTCATGACGCCGGTAACGATACCGCGAGTGATAGGAGAGCCGCGCCCGGAGATCACGCCATCATCTGAGGCAACCTCTGTGAAGCCCATTGATATACCAGCACCGACTGAAGCCGCCACACCAACCAGGAATGTAGTCCAGGTATTTTGTGTCGCGAAGGCGGTGGCAAATATTGGTGCGAGCGTCGAGATCGAACCGTCAATCAATCCTGCAAGACCGGGTTGTACGTAAGTTAAAACAAATTGCCTGTGAGCGGCTGCTTGTTCGGATTCAAGTGCACCGCCAGTCTTTTGTTCTTCGGCAAGTGAGTTCGACATTTCCTTGTGTTCTGCTTCCGCCGCTGCGAGATCGCCCAGCAGTTTTCGGGTTCCAGCATCCGTGCTGGTTCGGGCTGCACGCTCATAAAAAGCCTGCGCAACAGTTTCCATGGCCTCAGCTTCTGCACGCATTTGTGCAAGACCCAGATTTTCAGCAAGCCATGTTGGCTTGCGGGCATAGAATCCGGAAACATGTTCACGTCTGATAAGGGGTACTACTTCACCAAACCGCTCTGCGTGCTGGTCAAGCAGAACACGACGATGCTCATCCTCCTCGGCAGCCATTTCTTCAAACATGGTTGCCGACTCCGGGAAGTCCTGCCGGAGTGACTGTGCAAAGCCTCGGTAGATACGCGCGTCGTCCTCTTCAGAGGAGATGGCGAGGGCCAGAACCTGCTGTTCGCTCAGGTCTGAAAAGCGTCTGCGGGATGCGAAAGAGAACAAATGCAATTCCTGTTAATTTTTTTTTGATAAGTGCAGTGGCTGCTACGTGCTTAAGGGTACTCGCCGTGCGTATTAGCGAGCTGGTAAGATGAGTGTTATCTTGTCTGAACTTTACGAGCTTGCAGTAAAAGTATACAGCAAAAATCTGAATTTAATTTGCAGAGGAATCCATGCACATAACGCTCTATCACTCACCAGGCGCCTGCTCAATGGCCACCTATGTATCGCTTCTTGAAGCGGGAGCTGATTTTGATGTCAAGTTTATTCTGCTGAAGAACAACGAACAAACCAGCCCGGAATACGCCGCAATCAACCCGAAGCAGAAGGTGCCCTTTCTTACAGTAGACGGCGAGGGCCTGACTGAAAATGTAGCTATGCAGTCCTGGATTGCAGAAACGTATCCCAAAGCCAACTTGTTGCCGTCAGATAGCTGGGATCACAAATTGGCGTTGTCTTACATGGGTTGGTTCGGTTCGGGTATTCATCAGCACCTGACCCGCCATTTCAAGCCGATAAAGTTCTGCACCGATGTGAATTCCCACGCTGATATAAAAGCAAAATCATTAGATATGTATATGGAACAACTGGCATTAGTAGATGCAGAGTTAGCAGGTAAAACCTGGTTCTTTGATCACTACACGGTATGTGATTCGTATTTCTTCTGGATCTACAACCGTGGTCTTGGGGAAGATTTTGATCTTAGTGGACTGAAGAATTGCACGGGGCATTATAATCGTATGCTGGAACGTGACAGTGTTAAGAAGGTATTAGCGCATCTGCCGGGCTAGAAAATCATTGGTGTCTTCAACGTTAAAAAACAAGCGAATCTTTATATGCCTGGCAGGTGTGTTGGTAGCGTGTTCTCCATCGATCAAAATGAATAGCAACGCCCCGGCACATCATAAGCCAGACGGTACGTTTGTTAACACAAACGGTGAGGCCATCAATAAGCCATTCAGGGACTTACTCAAATGGCAGCGAGAGGCACCGGACGTAGCGCCGCTAACCTTGCCGAGTGTAACTCCGCAGTTGGAGATTTTAGCAAACCCGGGCTCTGTGCAACTGACCTGGATCGGTCACAGTACCTTTTTGCTACAGGTTGACGGGCTGAATATTCTTACTGACCCAATATTTACCAGACGTGCTTCTCCGGTAAGCTTTGCTGGTCCTAAGCGAACAACACCGCCAGCATTATCCATTGATCAGTTACCACCCATTGATATCGTGTTGATATCGCATAACCATTACGACCATCTGGATAAGGGCAGTATTAAGGAGCTACGAGCCAAACAACCAGACAATCCACCGCAGTATTTCGTGCCATTAAATCAAAAGCCGTTTTTCGATAAGTTAGGCATCAAAAAAGTTACCGAACTGGATTGGTGGGATAGTGCAAAAGTGCAGGGCACCACCGTGCATGCGGTGCCGGTACAGCACTGGAGTAGCAGAAGCCCTTTTGATCGCAACAAAGTTCTATGGGCGGGTTTCCTTATTGATTCACCAAGTCACCGAACTTTGTTTGTCGGTGATAGCGGTTACTCCGATGATTTCAAAACCATCGCACAGCGGTTAGGACCAGTTGATCTTGCTTTGGTGCCAATCGGTGCCTACGACCCGCGCTGGTTTATGAAAAGCGCTCACATGGATCCCGAAGAAGCTTTGCAAGTGGTAAAAGATGTTGGTGCTACCAGAGCGATTGGAATGCATTGGGGAACTTTCTCATTGACCGATGAGCCAATGGCTGAGCCCGGTGAGCGTGCTGATGCTACGGGAGTTATTGAGACGCCCGCTCCGGGTCAGATCATTGATCTGACTAATCCGTAGCAATGCCCGACTTTTAATAGGCATTGTTAATCGGTGGGGCTAGCCTGGATAATTCATCAGGCCACAGGTAAATAATGGCGAAATACTACATATACAGTTCCAAACCACTTTATTAGCACCTTTTTCAAAATAGCAGTGTGTCTATTCGACGCCAGAAGAAAATCTGGCGTCACGTCTCGGCCGATCCTCTTCGGCACGTGGCGAGCCACGTTTCTCAGACGATTGGCCGACCTGTTTAGCCAGATTTCCTCCGGACGCCGAATCCTCATGAATAATCCAGGCTAGAAGTCCTTCGCAAGACGGGTAAATACAATCGGTTAATCCAAAAGCGGTTGTTGACCTCGTATCCGTTACTTGAGTAAAGTTATAGGGTATTAATCCAACATAAGTTCTTAATTCAACCATATATAGGAAATAACCATGACTCGTCTGTCAGCAATATTTGTATTGGTCGTAACAGCAATATTTGTAAGTGTTAGCGGTTTTGCCAGTGACTCTGATACAGATCACCGTGTGGCGATTCATGTGGATGAGAATGACCCGGCAACAATGAATCTGGCGCTAAACAACATTGCCAATATCAAAAAATACTATGACTCAAAGGGTGAAACGATAGCAATAGAGCTGGTTGCCTATGGGCCAGGTCTGCATATGTTTCGTTCAGATACTTCGCCAGTGAAAGACAGGCTATCAGTTATGTCTCTTGAATTTGATAATCTGACATTCTCAGCATGTGGCAACACGCATCACAATATGTCCAAGAAAGCAGGTAAAGATATCGAGCTGGTAGAGGAAGTGACTATGGTGCCTTCAGGTGTGGTTCAGTTAATAGAATTGCAAGAGGAAGGCTACGCATACGTAAGACCTTAATTTTGATTGATTGTATTAGAAAAGGGGATGCTCGACAGGGGTTGAAAAAACCGGAGTATCGACGAGGCACGATTGCCTCGTCTGCCTGATTAAGTAACCATTGTAGTATGCTGCTTAGCTTGCAGCTACTGCTGCAAATAATGCTTCAATGGCTTGTGTGGACGTCTGCGCGATCACACGATCTACTTCTTTGCCTTCGTTAAACATGATAAGTGTTGATCTTCTTCGAATACCGAGTTCAGATACAATTTCATCACGCTTGTGGTCGTCCCAGTTCACTTTCATGACTGTGACATTCTGGTACTTAGGGTTACCTTCTATTAGTGCACTCACGGTGCGCTCTTGAGCTCGGCAAGTCCCTCACCAGGGGGCAAAAAAATCGAGCAGCAAAGGCTCGCCACTCGCGAGCGCTTCTTCATACGCCTCCCGAGAGTAGTCCACGAATTTGCCTTCTCCAGCCCAGCTGGTAGCCGGGGCAGCGATAGCAATTGCGGACAGTGTCAGGAACTGTCGTCTTTTCATAATGATCCTCTTGAATGATCCTGTGGGGTTACATTTCAAAAATCAGACCCGCTGTATGCGGGCTTAGCTCAATAATAACTCAAAATCAGCCATTTTTACTCGAATGGTTGTAAAGAGTGGTGTCTCTGACCGCTGGATTCACAGTTAGTGCCACCTCGAGGCGTCAATTGGTCCGCTGCCTTGGTTGTAGAAACTATAAAAGATAAGGCGCTTGACTTTGCAGTCGGTGACTTTGTCACAGACAAATTTCTGACAAAGCTAGGCCGTTAACATCTGTCTGATTTGTTATACAGGTTAGGCTTCGTTAAACCAAAAAACTGGTGTGGCTTAAATTGTAGATTGACAATATAAAAGCAAATCGCATTTGATGACTTTGGAACCGGGTATTCAAATCTGGTCTATCTGCATCACTATCCCATCCGGTGTTTGAAAATAGATCGCTCGTTCATTATGCGGCTGGAGACAGCCAAACCTATCGTTGAGCTGATCATCTCTATGGCGCGGCTTTTCAAGCTTGATGTTGTGGCAGAGGGAGTTGAAACACAGGAGCAGCTTGATGTACTGAAAAGTCACGATTGTCAGGAGTATCAGGGCTACTTTTTTGAAAAGCCCATAGAATTTTCCGCATTCTCGAATTTGCTGCTGAGTTTGGTAACGAAGCAAGCTGCCTGATAGCAATCGCGGTAGATTGATTTGTTAGTATCGAACTAACATAATGATCTGTAAAACTTACACGTGAGTCATGGGAATGGCTGCGATACCAAATGACGTTAATCGAGAAACTTCTTCAATTATACTTAGGCGGCTCGGCCGGTATTCCACGTCACGTCCTGGCTGTAGCCAGGTTGTCTCTGTTTGACTGGGTTGTTTGTGGCATGGGGGGACTCGATGAGCCGGTATCCCGAAGAATAAGAGACTATGTAGCCGGGGAGTATGCTACTGGTAGATGTGCTGTTTTCGGTTGCATTCAATCAGGTGCAGCAGGAGCCGCTTTAGCAAACGGTGCGATCTCACATGCCCTCGATTATGACGACACACATTTTGCACACATTGGTCATTTATCTGTAGGGATTTTTCCCGCAGCGATGGCGGCAGCCGAGGACACAGATTCCAGCCTGCAAGAATTGCTTGAAGCATTCGTGCTGGGTGCTGAAGCTGCGATTAAGGTGGGCAAAGTTCTCGGGCCTAAACACTATGATCATGGTTACCATCAGACCGCGACTGCTGGTGCATTTGGAGCAACAGTTGCTGCTGCGTATTTGTATCAATTATCAGCAATTGAATTACGGGCGGCATTAGGGTTGTGCTCTACGCGTGCCAGTGGCTTAAAAAACCAGTTTGGTACCATGGGAAAACCGCTAAACGCCGGATACGCTGCATCTAATGGCGTGGAGTGTGCGAAGTTGGCGAAGCTGGGCGTTACCTCTGCCGAAGACGGCCTTGAGGGTCCGCAAGGATTTATTCAAACACATAGCGACGAACCGGCAACTGAAGCAGTATTCGATAATTTTCTTTTTGATGAAATTTCTTTTAAGTTGCATGCCTGCTGTCACGGGACACATGCAATGATCGAGGCGATTTTAAAGGCCAAAAGACAAACTGTATTTACACTGAAAGATGTTGCATCACTCGAAGTCCGTACTCATCCGAAATGGTTGCGCGTCTGTGATATCAAAAAGCCGTCTACCGGACTTGAGGCAAAGTTTAGCTATTCATGGCTTGCAGGTATGACAGTACAAGGTTTATCAACAGCGAACCCTGAATCTTACTCAGATAATATTTGCACCAATATGGGCTTGCATGACTTCGCCGATAAAGTCACTGTTGTTGCTGACAATATTCCGGATACCGCAGCCAAAATTGTATTCACGCTTAATAATGGTACTGAATGCGCTGCTGACTATGATTTGTCAGATAAGCTTGACGAGAATGATCTCAGTGCAAGGCTACGCGACAAAGCTAAAGCCGTGATTGGAGAAAGTTCAAGCGAGCTGTGGGCGAAGATACAACAAGATGGCAATTTGTCTGCTCGCTCTTTGAAATTGTTTTGATCTACTTTTAGAGTAAAAAAGAAGAAATATCGATGTACCAATGTCCACATTGTGGAGCTAATACTATAAGTATTTGGGAGAAGTAGGTAATTGTCTTTCGCACCGCCTCTATAGCAGACGTTCGATCAGGAAGATCTACGCCTCTAAGAGTATATCGTGTCCTTATTTCTAATTTGTTTATTCTAAGTATTACTAAGGGTGCTTTTTTGTTGATGTTCTTTGGCGCGTTTTATCAGATAATTGAACAGCATCTGCAAACCAATACCGGTGCGAATTTCAAATAGCTCGTAATGAAAACGACGACGCGAAAGACCGTGATTTGGAAGTTCTTTGATCAGGCTATCACGCAGAGCCGATGGGCCGCAGTAAAGAACATGCTTGTCTTTGAGGCTTTCGCTCTGCGCGGCAATTAACTCTGCATTCAGTCTGCCTTGTTTGCTGGTTTCCCATAGTGTCAGTGTAAAGTTTGGGTTGGCGTTGGCAATATTTTCCAATTCTTCAAGGTGTACAGCTTTACTGCGATCTTTGATAGAGTAAATCAATTTAACTGGACCGGAATCCGCCGATAAGCTGCCTGCCATTGCTGCAAAAGGGGTAATGCCAATGCCTGCTGCTACCCAGGTTTGAGGGCCACGAGCTAAAGCAAATTCACCAAAGGGACCTTCTACTTGCGCCGTTGTGCCAACCTCCAAGCGTGACATTAGTCTTATTGTGTAGTCACCCAAGGGGCCAATAGTCATCCTCAACTGGCCATTTTCTTGGGGTGCCGCGCTTAAGGTGAAAGGATGGGGCTCACGTAATCCCAAGTCCGAAAAACTAATGAAAGCAAATTGCCCGGCCTTGTGGCGCAGGGTACGTTTTTGTGGAGAAAGGGTGACACTTAGTGCATCACCTTGTTTGTCGAGTTCGGTTACGGTATAACGAAACGATGGTCTTAGTCGTCTTGGAGCAGATGTGTAAAGGTAGGCTATAAATCCAACCCCACAAATAAAAAGCATGTATAAGCCCAGCGGGCCTGTATTTGGGAACGGCTTCAAGATAAACATATAGTGAAATACAGATAGCACAAAGAACACGCCAATGAAGCGGTGCGTCCACTTCCATAGATGATAAGGGATAAAGGTTGCAACAGTTACGGCAACCAGTATCAGCATGCCGTTCAATCCAATTTCACCCGCAGTTTCTGCAACATCGGATAGAAACGTCTCTTTACCTCCCTCTACATCGGCGTCTATAGTGTCGTGCAGAAATGTGGCTGCTAACGCCCATAAGCCAAGCCATTTATGTAGGCGGTAAGACTGATCCAATGGTCCAAAGATCCATTCAACGCCTGGCCAACGCGTTGCGATGAACTGTAATATTGCCATTGAGATTAACGCAGTCAGCCCTAGATATTGACTGAATATTGCCAACGTATCTCTACCCGATGCAATGCCGGGTAACCAAAAGAGTGGAACCAACATGGCGGCGGCAATGAAGAATAATCCAGTAATCTTTAGTTTCATGATGGCTAAAATAACATAAATATGCCAATTTACCCGTCTGCTAAACCGAGCTAAGTCGCTGTGTGAGCCATGTAGGGAAAGATTAAGGGTCACTGATTAGACATTTCCGGTTCTAGTACAGTGACAATCAGTCAATTCCGGACAGTCGCAATTGATATTGTTGGAGCTGACCCACCTAGGAGCTTGTCCGAGAATGAATGATCTACTGCGAAAGCGATCTTTTGGCCAGCTATTACGACGCTACGACCCTCATTCTCGGACAAGCTCCTAGAAGATGGGCCGCCCCATGCTTACAACTCACAAATACTTGTGGAAAGTAATTTTGTCGTCTCCGACGCCATAGTATTCGCGTATACGCGCTTCTTCGGTATAGCCCAGCTTTGAATAGAAACTCCTGGTTTTGATGAAGTCGTCAGTACCAGATGTCTCCACCAGTAGTATGCGAATGCCTTTTGCTGACAGTCTTTCTTCAACGTAGGACATTATCTGCGCACCAATTCCTTCACTTTGGCGATCGGGATGTACGGCAATTAGTAACAAATTCCACGTACCGTCAGCCATCGGTTCAGGCGCACAGTAAGCAATTGCCACTGGAAAGCTGTCGTCGTAAGTAAGCCAAAAGTCAGTCTGACTTTGATCATTTGAACTGGCGCAGAACATATCATCTAGTAACTCTGACGGAAATAATCTGACAGCGTCGATTATTTCCTTCGCAGCTGTTAAATCACTAGAGATAGACGGTCGAATGCTTGATTTATTCAATGTTTTTTACTCGAAATTTAGACAAAATAATGCTGATGGCCTGAATGTAGAAATTCAGACTCAACTGCTGTTCAGGGTGTTTCCTCTCGGAAACCCTTCAGCAGGTGGTGCAATACCTCAACATAAAAACTCCGAATAATTGAAGTGACGGGGTTCCGACACTCACATCTAATATAGCCGCATACGGACTTATATGAAAGAGAGGTATTGTCGCACTGGGTGAGTCTGCTTGGGCATGCTTGCGTCTGTTGTGTGGCAATGGCAGGTTGACAAATCTGTATTCTAATTGCGTTGTCAAATCGAGTGTACCGACGGTCCACTCTGGCCTGGATAATTCATCAGGCGACAGGTAAATATTGGCGAAATACTATGTATACAGTTCCAAACCACTTTATTAGCACATTTTTCAAAATAGCAGTGTGGTGTCTATTCGACGCCAGAAGAAAATCTGGCGTCACATCTCGGCCGATCCTCGCAAACAGTTATCTATGGTACTGGCAAGCCTACACGTTGCCGTCCCTCAACAGTTTTTATCGAAAAATCAGTGCCATCAAACTCTCTGGCTTCATCACAACACAGGAAAGCGACGGCTTCACCAGCCCACTCGGCGGGTATGTGGGTAGACCAATCCAGTTGACTGACCGAGTTGATGCCTGAGTTTTTAATGGTTTCCATCATATTGGTGGCCACTGTTCCCGGACTGAGGCCAACAATACGAATGCCTTTTTCGGCCAGTTCTTTGTGTGCACATTCGGTGAGCTTTTTCACTGCAGCTTTGGACGCACAATAGTGACTCCATCCCTCAAGTGCACTGTTTGCGGCGCCAGAACTCATATTTACTATAACGCCATTGCCTTGCGCTTCCATAAGAGGAAGAACAGCACGCATACCGAAATAGACACCCTTCACATTGACATCTATAGCGTTTGCCCAGGCATAGGCGTCGCCATCGGTAAGTCGGGCGATTGGATCAATCGTACCAGCGTTGTTTACAAGTATGTCCAGTGAGCCCCAGGCATCTGTGCATATTTTTACTGCATGTTCCAGGTCATGATATTGCGAGACATCACACTGAATCGCGATAGCGTCTGCACCAGCCCTCTTTAACTCCCTCACCTTTATTTCAATTTGATCGATGTTGCGAGAAGCCAATGCTACCAAAGCGCCATATTCAGATAGCTTCTTCGCGATCGCAAAACCGATTCCGCCACTTGCACCGGTAACAAGAGCGCGCTTACCTTTCAATTCATTCATTGGGAAACTCCAGATCATCGTTACGGCCGTATTGGCAAGGGATATTGTTTGCCGGCGCTTCATTGCAATCGACTAAATCGAAGTGAATATTCAAGTCGATAAATTGGCCCAGCGGAGACCCTGGGAAATTTAGTGCATCCAGTCCATGCGCCACTCGATCAAACCGACCGGTCGCTTCTACCCCAATGGCACTAAGTTCATCATAACGAGGCAGGAAAGCAGCATACTTCGCAATATCTGTGATGTTAAATGTCAGCTCGAGGGGTTCTGTGGTCCCCATGAATGTGAGGTCACCGATGATAGTTCCGGACTTCTCATCACTCATGTTGATATTGGTACTGACAAACTTAATGGTGGAAAATGTTTCTACATTAAGAATATCCTCGGCGCGCAAATGGTTGTCTCTTCCCACGTGGTTACTGTCGATGCTGCTTACATCTATTGTGAAAGTGACCAGGCTATTTTCAAAATCAGTGTCATCAATCAGAAAATCGCCATCAAACTGCCTGAATTGCCCAACCGTGTTTGAATAGCCGAAGTGATCAATTTCCCAACCTATGTACGCATGCCCGAGGTCAAGCGTGTACGGAATTTGTGCAGCGTTTGCAGCATTCGATGCAAACATGCCTGCAGCGATCAGAGTGTGGAATATCACAGTGGTCTTCAAGGTTTCAATCTCCATTGTTTCGTTCAACTGAAGGTCGTGTAGCTTTCCAGAAATACCATGGACAATAAATATCTCGTAGTGCACTTGTTTATTGCATAATGTGCAATTATGGAAATCTCTCAATTAAGGGCATTCATCGCCGTTGCAGAAACCGGTGGCTTTACATCTGCAGCATCAGCTATGGATGTAGCACCGTCGTCTATCACGCGAGCGGTTGCCAAACTGGAAGATTCGCTGGGCGTGCGTCTGTTTCAGCGTACAACCCGATCCGTATCGCTCACCGAAGCCGGCGTTCGCTTTCTTAATCGCATTGGCCCGGCTTTGTCCGAGATCGAGGCAGCGGTGGATCACATCGGTGAATCGGGTATGAGCGTTTCAGGGCAAATTAGAGTAGCGGCGTCTGTGTCATTTGGACAAAAGGTGATAGCCCCGGCACTACCGGCGTTTGCCAACCAGTACCCGGACCTTCGGGTTGAACTGGTTTTGTCAGATTCTGTCACTGATATTATCGCCGAACGAATAGATGTTGCTGTCAGGCATGGTGTACTACCAGACAGCTCATTGATTGCTCGACGCTTAAGCGATGTTCGCTATCGACTGGTAGCAGCCCCTGAATTTTTGAAGAAAACGAAGAAGCCTAATTCACCGCAAGATCTTTCGCAGCATCGCTGTTTGACTTTCCCATACGCATCTTTTAAGTCTCAGTGGAGATTTTCAAAAAAAAACAGGGAAGTGCTTGTTCCTATTGAACCGTTCATAACCATATCAAACCCGATAGCACTTTCAACATGTGTACAGTCAGGGATGGGCTATGGCTTGTTAGCCGATTGGCTTGTTAATGATGATATAAAGAATGGCAGTTTGGTAGAGGTGTTGCCTTCCTGGAATGCAACAGGTGCCGACGTTGAGCAAGACGCCGCTTTATGGGTAGTAATGCCAAGTCGGCAATTTGTGCCGTTGAAGTCCAATGTATTTGTGAGCTTTTTGGAGGGTGTTATTTAGACTGCTGCCACAGTCCAAGCACAGTTTAACTGTCTGCTTTCTTAATTTGTAGCTAACGAGTGATAGTCAGTCTACGGAAGCGCTGACCGTCAGCAAAGGGCAACGATCTTGCAGTAGGCATTAAATTATTTAGTAATTGTTGATGAAACGACTAGTTTTCAGCATCGGCTATATATGTGTGCCAGCAAGTAACGATTGGGCAGAGGATCAGTGGCGTGGCGCAGGCGTAAGTATTGACCTCCTAGTGAATACGCTTCTTTTTCCCCTGCAGATGGACACTTAAACTGTTCTGCAGCGCCAGATTGAAATTGCACATGGTGGATCAGCTCATGAAGTAGCTGTTCTTGGAAGACAGGATTCTCCAACCAGTCGTTGTGTAATGGCTTGGTTAGGTCTCTGAGAGAAGTATCATCGGCGGATTCGGATTCCAGCTCATCGTTTAGTCTAGGATCGATTAAAAAGATAATTCCGTTATCTGCGTCTTCATTATTGTACAAGGCGTAAATACGTGAGTCTATTCCGCCAGACACGGGGACTGATATGTCTGTACCGGAATAATACTCCTGAGTCATCTCAGCAGGACTGACTAGCCGCACTTCCGGTGACGGTATGTCTCCAACATTGTAGCTGGTGTGAGTGCCAATCCAGACCATCAATGTTGCTATCAGATTTTCCATTTGGTTCTCATCTAGCTTGGAATTTTTAAGCGTGTGTGAGAGCGTCCTGAGTGTCCTGAAAAAAACCTTAAATATTTCGGAAAAATTCCTAAAATCAATAGCTTGTTTGACTTCTTGCAAGATTTATCGATATAAGGGCACGTGGTAAACTGACAAATGAGGAAAACGGATACACAGGAGTTTGTGATGCATCAAGGGTCACCACAGGACGAAAACAGAGTCACGCCTCAAGATTTGGAGCGGCTGAGCTTCAATCAGTACCGCTATTTGTCAGGTAAAAGGAGTCTGGTTTCACCCACAGGTGTAGAAACGCGCTTGCGCTCTAAAACCCGGCAGGTATTTGAGATTCTTGCGTCTCAGGCTGACGGGATTGTCAGCAAAGATGAACTGATAAATCTGGTGTGGGGTGATGTCATTGTTACCGATGACACGTTGAATCAAAGCATTCGCGAAATTCGCAAAGCCCTGGGTGATACCGAGCGCAAGGTGTTGGAAACAGTGTCTCGCCAAGGCTACATATTGCACGCAGTCAAAAAATCTGCTGCAGAGGAGACTAATCCAACTGCAGCGCAAAAGAAGCGCCTGCAAAATAGGCCAGTCTTACCACTAATTGCTGCGGCAGTATTGTGTGTTCTCGGTATCAGCTACGGACTGATGCATCAATCTACTGATACAGAAGATACAACTGTTGCCTCTGCCACAACTGCATCCAACTCCATAGATAATACTCTGAACAACAATACAGAAATTGTCACACCCCAGGCATTGCCAATTGCTGTAGCAGATAGCAGTCTTTCCCAATCGGTTCGGGAAAATCTGGAGGTATCAGTAGAACTTACCGGCAGTATAAAGAGTGAGCGAGCGGAAGATCTTGTGAGATCAGTTGTTAGTGAGTTGTCGCGTTACAGCAACATAGACCCGACACAGTCGCAAAGTACTAACACTGATTATAAGCTTGAGCTTTATTTACACCGTGTCGATTCTGATGCAGTTAACCTTCAGCTTCACTACTTGCCATCTAATGAGCTGGTGCTGTCAGAGAATATTACTTTTGAGCAAAAAAATATTGCAAGTGCAATGCTTATGGCGGGAAGAGTTGCTGCATTAATAGGTTCACCAGCTGGCGGTGCAATTGGTCATCATTTGATGAAGGTGTCGCGCAGCAAATCGGCGCAGGAATTAAGTCGCCCTGAGTGTCTGGCGCATGGGTATGGTTGTACTTCCTGTTCTGGTGAGTTTGACACTATCTCGCAAAAAGCAGTTCAGTGCATTGCGAGGATACTTGAAAATGACCCTACCGACCCGGATGCCTGGGCACTGCAAAGTACTATCCTCTCACGACAGTATCTTTGGGGCTCATCGTTGCAAGAACCTCTGCGAACCAACAAAGATAAACGGCACCACTTAAAATCCAAAGCTATAGAGGCAGCTACGCGTGCGGAGGCATTAGCTGATGGCAACAACCCAAGTGTGTACTGGGGAATGGTTCAGGCATATCTTGCGAGTTGCGACGCAGATAAAGCGCAAGTGGCTATCGAGCGCGGGCTAAATATAAATCCTAATGATCCGAATATGCTGGCTGTCTATGGAAACTTTCTATCCTATGTTGGCAAGTGGGACCAAGGCAAAGAGTTGGTACAGCAAGCGCAGCATTCCGACCTTCGATTCTTCAAGAATTGGTGGTACATGGCAGAAGCCAAATGGTACTACAGAAGAGGTGAGTACCAACAGGCATACGATATCTTTATTAAATCATTCAACGAAAGAAACTGGCTTAGTCATCTGCAATTAGCCTACACACTGCCGCATTTGGGACGCATAGAAGAAGCAAAGCAAGCGCTGGAAGATTTCATGCGTGTAGCGCCAGCAATGACACGTGAACACGTGTATGAGTTCTATAATTCCTACTGCTTTGACGATGAATTTCTAAATCGGGTTAAAACAGCGTTTGACTTAATAGACATGCCTTCACGTGGGTCGGGAGACAATTTTGATGAGATACGTCCCATCAGTGCCTCTGTAGAGAGAATTGCTGATCGAACAGTAGAATATGTAGATGTTGGTGACGGCATCCCGTTGTTATTTGTGCACGGTTCGATGTCTGATTATCGAACGTGGGGATACATGTTGTTGCCAATGTCCGAACGTCATCGATTTTTGTCATACTCATTGCGCTACTTCGGCACGCTTGATTGGCCAGAAGGAAAAATTCAGTTTGATGAAAATGTCGATGCTCAGGATTTGATTAGCTTTATCGAACACAAAAACCTGGGACCCGTATATCTTGTGGGATGGTCCAGGAGTGGTTCCATTACCAGTATGGTTGCTCGGGCGAGACCTGATCTTGTAAAAGGGTTAATAGTCTATGAGCCTGTGCTTAATGAATTACTTGATCCAGAAACCAATCCTGATGCCGTAACCGAAGGACGTTTGAATTTTTCACGAGTCGCAGATTACGTAGAGAAAGGTGATCCTGAATCTGCGGTTAAAGTATTCTTTGAAACAGCATTGGAACGGAAGCCGGGGGAGTTTTTTGCCGAGCCGACAGCGCTACAGCGAGTACTGCTGGACAACGCCAGAACAGTACCATTGAACTTTAGTGAACCTGCACCCAATCAACCGGTAGTAAATTGTGACTATATAAAAGAAATAAAAGTCCCTGGGCTAATTTTGTACGGTGAAAATACAAATCCACCGTGGCAATACATGTCGACCAGATTTGCCGAGTGTATGCCGCAAGGTCAGGCATTAGCCGTTAGAGATGCAAATCACGATGGCCCTTTGTCGCAGCCACGTTTGGTGACAGACCATATAAATCGCTTTATAGATTCTGTGGAAATTACAGCTCCCGAAAAATAGAAGGCCAAGGGGGCGGTACCACTCTGGATGAAAGAACTGATATTTCTGGTTTGGCGTGCCAGACTGTAAAGACCCAAGGTGCGTAATACACCTTACTGACAGTCCTGTTTCTTGCATTTCTAGGAGATAATCTCCTGAGATATTGAATGGTCGAATGACAGCAAAGGGTCCAGTCTCGTAGACCATCCAGATGTGTGGTTATGTTTCCGGCCATTAGGTTCGGGACTGTACCGTTTGCAGAATATTTGATATCGACATCACTTTGGGTTAACCACTGGTGGCAGTATCGGTGCAGAGTCCGGTATACGCTCGAAGAAGCTCCGGCGCTCACGGATGCCTGGGGCAAGGCAGCTTTAGATTTGAATAAAGACGTGATCGTACTTGTCCACGGGGCCTGTGTCCTCTCCGTCTGGCGCACAGTTTGTTTTAGAAAACACAAAATACTGCCATGGATTCTATGGCGCATGCTCAATGGAACGCTTGCCGACTGATATTGCTATAACGGCACAAACTATAGAAATTAAGGCCATAGGTCGCAAGTCATGAGCAACACTACTGTATGGCTGGCATTACAGTGGTAGTATCCTCGTGCGTTACACCTGTCGTGCCCGTGAGAGGAATCCATGGCAACAATCGTGCTAAAGGTGGGTTATCTAGAAATTGGTGGTGGGCAAGCCATATTTTTTACAGGATGAAAAATGCTTGATAGCGATGCATCTGGAGATGTCTCTGGGACCGTACTGGGCACGTTTGATATTTTTCGCGGTTTAAATATCGCTAAACGTGAACTTATTGCCCGTGAGCTTCGCATGAGCCAGATAAATAAAGGCCAGTTTATAATTACTAACAACAGTGCTGGCGATGATGTGTATTTTCTAATTTCAGGGAGGGTTCGAGTCTGTACCCTTTCACAGGCCGGTAAGCAGGTTCATTTCGAGGAACTGTTGCCAGGGATGATGTTCGGGGAGTTATCCGCGATTGATGGATTGCAAAGGAGTAGTGACTGTCTTTCAATGGAGGATTGCAATCTCGTGCTTATGTCCAGTGAACAGTTTAATAATGTGATAAGAAAGTACGCTGAAGTGCAGCAATATGTTTTGTTACGACTGGCTTCAATGGTGCGTGGCAATATGCAAAAAGTATTTGAATTCAGTACTCTCTCGGTAGTTCAGAGAATTCACTGCGAACTTTTGCGTCTTGCTTCAGATGCCAATGCAGATACGTCTGAAATTGTGCTTATTAGTGCGCCGACACATGCAGAGATAGCATCCAGAGTCAGTACTCACCGGGAAGCAGTGACCCGTGAACTCAAGTCACTCGAGTCCAGTGGTCTAATCACCTGGAAGAAAAATGATTATGTAATTCACGACGTCGTAAAGCTTTCCGAGCTGGCTTTTAGCAAACAGTGAGTATCTACCAGGTTCTATTCGATGGTATATCAAACATTGAGCGGCGGGACTCTCGGTCCGCGATGTGGCGCTCGACGCCAATGTCTTTTAGGCTGCTTGCACTCAGACTCTGGAGTTCCCGCCGTTCCTGTCGGATCTGAAGGGCCAGAGTCAGTCTGCGGCCTGCTTCGCGACCAGCATTGACAAGTAGATCAGAAAGACTATCGCGAATGTCAAATATGGATCGTGAGTCAAGCTCAAGTCTTGTTGTAGCAAGCATCATTACATTCCCTTGTTGTTATCTCGCGGACCGTCCATGGTCCGCTCGACAAATAGTGCCATCCTTGGCATACCACTTCCGTTTGACAAGTCATCGATGTTGCTGATGGCTTGATATAATAATCGACCATCAGTTGAATGCTCTCAATCTAAAAACTCGCGCTCGTGTGAGTTTTGCCACAAACGAGCAAAAGCTCTGTTGTGACACTTAATCTGGCGGACTCACTTTGACTGAGACTAAATGCGGATTACTTGTGTATTAGGGGGAATGGATCTACTATCAGTGGGATTACGGATCATGCGGCTATTCAATGGAATGCGGGGCTTGTGGTTTCAAAAATCGGGAGGGAGCTAATTTTTGTTCCGAGTGTGGTAACAAACTCGAGTCCCGTTGCAGCAATTGCGATAATGTCAATTTAGCCTCGGCGAAATTTTGCGACAGCTGCGGAAATTCCCTAAAAAAACAGCCGCTTACGAATCCCATTCCAGCCGACCCACCAGCCACTGTCTCTGTCAGGAAGGTTGCTGCTGCCAGAAATCCCAATGATCCTCCAGCGCTATCCCGTGCGAGTCCCGTGCAACCAGAGGTTAGCACCGCCTCGGGTGCTGCAAATTTTTCCGCTAAAAATCATGACACGAATCCCGCGGATGGCACGACCGAAAGCCAATTTGATCAGCAGATCGATCATGCAGCAGAGCGGCGGCAACTGACCGTTGTTTTCTGTGACCTGGTCGGCTCTACCGAGATGTCACAGAGAGTCGATGCTGAAGAGATGAGACAGCTGCTTGGTGGCTATCAGGCGATGGTAAGAGGTGTCATCGACCGATATGCAGGCCTTGTCGCACGCTATATAGGTGATGGCATATTAATTTACTTTGGCTACCCGATTGCGTACGAAGATTCAACAGAACGAGCGCTGAATGCAGCTCTTGAAATTGCCTCGAGCACTCCAGGGTTAGCTAAGAGTTCCGGTGTACCTGACATAGAGATGCAGGTCCGCATCGGTATCAACACAGGTAGCGTTGTGGTGGGTGATATCGGTACCGGTGGTGCAAGAGAGCATATGGCCGCTGTTGGCGATGTACCTAATATCGCAGCCAGAATTCAAGCCTGTGCTGACCCGGGTGAAGTTCTAATTGGCAAAAGCACCAGAGCGATTGTGGCCGATAAGTTCGAATTTGAATCTCTGGGCGACCATTCGTTAAAGGGTATCTCCCAGCCAATCGAACTGTTTAAACTACTTAAAGCTGCAGATGAGCACAGTAAGATTGAAGCGAGTATTCGACGTTTCTCAAGTACTGTCATTGGCAGAGACGCGGAGTTGGCGCTGTTCAGTAATCGCATGGAAAGAGTGCTGGATGGCGATGGTCAGGCCTTATTGATCAGTGGTGAGGCCGGTATTGGTAAATCGCATGTTGTACAACGTTTTCGTGAAACGCAAACAGATACACCATTGCGTGAACTTGCTATTTATGCATCTGCACAGCATCTTAGCAGCGTGTTCTTTCCTATTATCAATATGCTTGAACGCGAGATCGGTTTTGATTCAAATGATGATATAACTACCAGAAGAATCAAGCTTGAGTCGCATCTTGAGAGATGCGGACAGTCTGACCAGATTCAGATCTATGCATGGCTGCTGGATCTTAAGATCTTCGATACTGAAATATCATCAACAATGGCACCGGACCAGTTAAAAGCACGGGCCATGCATTGCCTGACAGATTACTTTAAAAGTATAACCAGGCAAGTGCCGCTTGTCCTAATAGCCGAGGATGTCCATTGGGCTGATCCATCAACGTTAGAATTAATAAATTCGTGGATGGATCAGCTGCACACTGTAAGGTGTTTGACGATACTGACATTCAGGCCCGAGTTTGAACCCAGCTGGCCACACCGGGACCACCTGAGTGCACTGGAGCTGTCAAGGCTTAGCCGCACAGAAACAAAAACCATGGTGACTCGTCTCACCGAAAAGAAACCTCTGCCAGACGAGGTGATGAATCAGATCATCCGAAAAACTGATGGAGTTCCATTGTTCGTAGAAGAACTGACCAAAATGGTGATCAATTCGGGGCTGCTGGTTGAAGAGGCAGATCAATATGTATTGAAAGGGCATCTGCCATCTCTCGCCATTCCGGAATCTCTGCAGGATTCTTTGATGGCAAGACTTGATCAGTTGTCATCCGTTAAAGAGATCGCGCAGCTTGCGTCGACGCTCGGCCGCAACTTCAGCCACAGTTTGCTAGAGGCCGCCAGTCAGATGCCGACGGCTGAATTCGAGACAGCTATAGACACGCTGCTCGATGCCGAGTTGATATTCAAGTCCGGCCAACCACCGGATGTGCAGTATGAGTTTAAGCATGCACTGGTTCAGGAAACTGCTTATAACAATCTGCTTAATGCCACCAGAATTCAGTATCACCGACGGTTTGCGCTGTTGCTGGCGCGAGATTTCCCGGAGAGTGTTGCTAAAAACCCGGAGTCTCTGGCATATCACTACTCAAAAGCCTCTATGCCAAAAGAGGCAATTCCGTACTGGCTACAGGCCGGCGATATAGCAATGAACCGTTCTGCCAATATAGAGGCAGTCGCGGAATTTGAACAAGCACTTAAGGATATAGCCAAACTGACAGATGGCCAGGGCAAGGATGAACAGGAACTTGGCGTACAGATAAAGCTGGCCGTGCCACAGACCTCTTTGCATGGTTATGCATCTTCGGTGGTTGAAAAAACCTACACCCGTGCTCGTCATCTAAGCCGTAAGGTCGGACATATCCGGCTGCTGTTTCCGTCAATATATGGTATGTGGCGCTTCTATCTGCTCGGCGCGCAATACTCAATGGCTGATGAACTCAGTCGAGAGTTAGTCATGCTCTCTAATCAAACTGACGATCCAGTATTTGAGACCGCTGCCCACCGTTCCCGCGGGGCTACCTTGTTTTATATGGGGCACCTGGTTGAAGCGCGTGATCATCTTGAGAAAGTAGTCAATACCCCGCCAAGTGAAGCTGATCGAACCCGCGCATTGTCGTACGATGTGGTAGATGCTGTTGTTGCATCGCACGCTTATTTAAGCTGGACGCTTTGGTTATTGGGGTATCCTGATGCCGCCAGAAGAGAAAGTAATAACGCTGTGGCTGCCGCGCATAGTATCGAACATCAATTCAGCATTGCATTAGCAAATTGCTTTGGCTCATGGACACATCAGTTTTGTCGTGATGAGTTGCTAACAAAACAAACTGCAAGTGATGCTTTGAATCTTTCCACCGATAAAACATTTAGGTTCTGGATTGGCTGGGCAAGAATAATGGAGGCTTGGGCAGAGAAGGATCAGCTGTCACCGCAGACGCGGCTTGAGAATTCCAATCGCGGTATGGAAGAGTGGTTGAGTACCGGCTCCAGGCTGGGGCAAAGTTATTTTCTGCAATTGCTTGCTTCTATTCCGGGAGCAAAACAATCTGCCAATCACAACCAGCACTTAGTTGATGCTTTAGCATTCTGTGATGAGTCACGCGAACAATTCTGGCAGGCGGAAATACTCCGCGTAAAAGGCGAGCAACTATTGCTTGCAGGACCATCCAATTTTACTGCGATTGAAAAGAATTACAAAGAAGCATTAGATCTTGCAAAACAACAGGGCGCGCTTTCATTGCAACTGCGTATTGCAATGAGTCACTATAGATTAATGATCGAGTTTGGTGGTATCGAAGATCAAGTAAATAGTAAATCTGTACTCAGTGAAGTGTTTGCCACCTTTTCTGAAGGTTATGACACGCGAGATCTTATAGAAGCTGAAGAACTACTTACCCGTAACACGCCACACTCGCCCCAAGGTCCAGAGAACACGCTATTGTCTTAGGACGTATATATAGTTGCTGTTTTTTTTGTGAATAAGACAATACAACCGACATATCAATGAGGAAAATTATGTCAAACACTATGCCCCCGCTGCCTGAGAACGATCCCTTTGCAACACCGTGTTTTTATTATGGAGCTGTATCGGTCGTCTGGTGTTGGTACGAAGTTGAGCTGGTTGTATTAAATGGGTATCTGGATGCACTAGGCATGCGTGCCGGAGAATTCAACGGCAAGGGACTGGTTAATTTTTCATTCATGAGTGCCGCCTCCCTGTTCGGTTCCGGTTCGCTATCAGAAGTGAATAAAGATCCGGCCAAAAGCCGCCCCTATAATCCTGGAGGATCGGCTTTTAACGAGACCGAGTTGAACATTGTGGCCTATTCCACCGCAAGGAAGAACGACGTCCCAACCGATCTTACTGGAAAGGATTTTATCTTTGGAGCAGATCAGTCAAAAAATCTTGGCGTGTATCGTGTTCATGTTGCTTGCGATAACCCAATGGCAATTGCAGCAGGCCGGGCATACTACTACGAGAACAAATTTCTGTCCTTTTACAAATATCAATCTCCATCGTTAAACAGAACGGTTGAGGATCAGATTAAAACCAATGACCAGTGGGACATTGAATGCATGGATGCAGACTCTTCTGATGCGTCAAAGCTTTATAGCGCCGTAATTGATGCCAGAAATCTCACTTTTCATCCTGCTAATGCCTCTGAGTTAATTGACTTAAGTTATGACAAAAAAAGTGGTCGGGTACTGGGTTCTCGTCGTAACTTTCTGGGCATGCATCAGGTTGCGATGCTGGATAAAGATCTCGCCGCCAGAGTATCAGTGAAAGTAGGCAAGGGCGGCGGCAAGACGTCTAAGGATGGACAGCAATTAATCAATGATATGAATCAGTTGGTCAATGGCAGATCTGCTATCGCTATTCAGAAGTTCGATAGTCCGCCGTGTATTGCTGAGGCAATACCGTATTACATGGATCAAATATAAAGGAGGCGGCTTCATGTCTACCAGTGCCAGACAGACCTTTCTGGAGCTTTCGTCAGCAGCCACAGGCTTTAGTGTTGCCGAATTGCAGACAACCGGTGTACAGGATACTTACTATGACTGCATAGCAAAGATATTTGGTGCCGGTTTATTAGGAGAGCTGTTTGCCGCGTGGGATGAACTGCGGATCAAAGCCACAGGTGTTAAAGTCACTGGTGTTAAAGCCACCAGCGTTAATGTATCAAGCGAGACTGACTTGCCAGATCAGCAGTTTGAAAAAACGCTGGTGACTGACAACAAATATGGCCCCATGATAAAGAACATTATTTCGCTCTGGTATCTTGGTCAATGGAATCAAATGCCTGCTGCATGGCGCAATGCTTATGGAGCTTCAGCGCACGACGTTACGTATATCGTCTCCACTGCTGCTTATCGCGAAGGGCTGGTATGGCCATCTATCGGTGCACACCCAATGGGGGCGAAACAACCAGGATATGCCTCCTGGTCTATTGCGCCAAGGTAGCGAAGTACAACTTCATTCAACAACGAAGCACAGTGTTCAAAACCGCTTATGGATAAACAATCAAGGAACGTGAATGCCTGAAACTGAGTTCGATGTAGTGATTGTTGGTGCGGGAATCATTGGTGCATTGGTAGCTAAAGAACTAACCCATGCCAGAAAACGGGTGTTAATTCTGGAAGCCGGTACCACGTCTGGTATAGACAGTAGTGATTCGCAGGCGTTTAAAACCTACAGCTCTTTTGTAGATCAATACCAAACGGCTTTGATGAAGATACCCAATTCACCGTACCCGCATAATCCGAATGCACCATCTCCATATGCGACTGACAATGTACAGATAAAGTCCGGTGAAGTGAGCAGTGCAGGCTACACGGTACAGACCGGGCCGTATCCGTTCATGAGTAGCTACTTACGGCAGCAAGGCGGTACTACATTGCACTGGATGGCAAGTTGTCCCCGGCTACTTCCCGACGATTTTCGAATACAGCGGGAATATGGCGTAGGGTTGGACTGGCCAATTGGCTACACAGATCTTGAGCGCGACTATGCGAAGGCCGAGTGGGAGATCGGTGTATCCGGTAACGTAGAGGATCAGCGTTATGAAGGAAAGACTTTTGCCAAAGGATATGATTATCCAATGGAGGGGTTGCCAGCAAGTTATGTTGACCAATGGATAGGGGAAAGAGTCAATGGTTCATTGTTTAGTATAGACGGTTTTGATTTTAAACCGTCTGTAGTCGGTCTGCCTTTGGCTCGAAATGGCATACCCAGGAAATTTCCGCTGAGTAAGAAGCAGGACGGGTTCCCGTGGAGTGAGAATTCCATGGTGGATGAAATTGCAGGCGGGCTCTACTATCGCAGCAAGGGAGCGGTTGGTGCGCCGCATTTGGGATTGCGATGCGAGGGTAACTCAAGCTGCACACCAATCTGTCCGGTTCAGGCCAAATACACTGCATTAAAAACGCTGGCTGAACTAAACCCTGCGCTGTGCGAAATTCGGAATCAATGCGTTGTCAGCACACTTGACCGTGATGAGAATGGTCGCATTACTCGAATTAACTATCTTGATTATGGCAGCAA
>CALIHW010000084.1 GCA_938020525.1 uncultured Granulosicoccaceae bacterium
TCCAATCCAATCAGTTCAATCGTAGTCAGATTCGCACGGTTGTGGTTGCAGCCATAACCTCAAATGTGTTCCTAGCGGGTGCTCCTGGTAACGTTCGACTAAGCCATAAGGCTTGTGGTTTGGATAAGGAGTCTGTTGTGAATGTATCCCAAGTGATTACACTGGCTAAGTCATTCCTAACAGAAAAGGCCGGTAAGTTGAGTAATAAAGCACTGCAAGGGGTCGATGATGGTTTGCGGTTGGTACTTGGATTGTAACGACCTATAGAATTCTGAGCGCTAGTGGCTTGAAAAGTCATTGCTTCAAAATTGATTGTTTCGACTCTGTTATAAGGGCTCGGTGTTAACGAAGCCCCGCCCATAGTGTTCTCTGACAGACTTCCATTTACGTCTGCTAACAGGTATTCGCAATTCGTTAGAAAGAATGCATGCCGCATCGCTCGCGGTACCGACGATTCGTTTTACATGTGCATGGGCAACAAAATGCGACCGATGCACCTGCATACCAATATCATCGAGTTCGGCAACAGCATCACGTAGATTGCCGAGAATGGTGGTACGACCCGCAACGGTCCAGACGTTTAGGTAGTGCAGGTCACTGGATATCGCTATGACATCGGTACCGACTACACCTGGTAGATTTATTAGAAACTTTGAATTGTTGCCGTTTAACGAATGATTCTTTTTTAAGCCGTTTATACTTGCTGAGGTGTCAGGTGTATTGCTTGTTGTTGTGTCAGATTCTTTGGCTGTGGTCTTCGGGTCAGAAGTTGTATCGATAACTATGTCATTAACATGCTCAGCTATCGATTCTACTTTTGAACCGCTGCTGTTTTCCGTATACCTGACTGAGTCGTCCAATGTGACTGACTGACTCGGGCGGGGCAATAACACCGGAAGGTTAATCAACACCCACGATGCCAGAAACCATGGTGACAGTTCCGCGATCTCTGTTAGCAGCATCTTTGGCCAGGAGCTGTATGGTGGGTCCGGATCCAGATCGATAATGTAAGGGGCGTAAATTTGGTCCAGTATCAGGTAACCGATTGTAGCCACCAATGCTCCCGCACAACCGGTAACCAGAATGGCCAACAAGGTACCGCCTGGCAGATACTCACGGGTACCCAGCCACAGGCTCGCCAGCCAGATAGCGATCAGCCCGAGCCCGACGTGAACCGCCCAGAAAAGCAGGCGACCGGCGAACGACAGCCCGTTACTCGCTTCCGGTTTAACCAGAGTGAACAGCACAACCAGCAGGCCGCCCGATAAGAGCAGAGCGTTGCCTACCGGCAGCAGGTCGAGGATGGTTCCGTTTGCTTTGATGGCGCTGCGGCCTGAGCTGTCAATCATATCCATGTCGTGGTTCGGCGATTAAATGATCTTACGTCTTCGATTGGTGAATTTGCAGCCAGGTTGCCATGAATGGACGGTAAATCGCACCAACGGTTAGATGAAAACGTTGAGTACACAAGCGCTTAGCACCACCGTCGGTATACGCACCAAGATCTGCTGATGCCGCTGACGCCTGATAGCATGACCGTCGGTGCGCCAGATTGACCGTACATACATTTGTGCTGGAAACGCCGAGAGAACACGTCGATATTAATGGCTCCACCACAACAATGACTGGCAATATGAAACTCTCTACACACACAACATCCGGTGTCACTTCCCGCATTGATTCAGGTGCTGGAGCCCACCGAAATCTTATGGCTCTGGCACTCGGATGCAGCTTGCTTGGTGCCTCTTTCAATGTACATAGCGCAGGCACCGGGTGGTCAATCGTGCCACATTTTGGACTCAGCCAGCTTGGTGATCAGTCCGGTTCTTTTGCCGGGGCTGCAGACATTGCCGATGGCGGTTTTGACGTCGCGCTCGATAATGGCTTTGCGGCTGGGCTGAGTGTCCGTCACGATTATGCAGGCTCACGCTGGACTTCGGAGTTCGGTTGGGAGTATCGGTCAAACGATTCAAAGATCACGACCTCAGATGGCGAGACACTGTCAGCCGGAAACTATGCGAGTAACACTTTTTTTGTTAACGGACGCTACGCCCTAACCGAAGGCACTGCCGTCACCCCATGGGTTGGTGCAGGTCTCAGTGTTATTCAGGAGGTTGATCTCGATAGTGAAGGCGCAGGGCCGGAACGATCATTCTCTGACTCCGGAGAAATTGGCGTGCAGGTAATGGCTGGTGCAGATTACGACATTACGGATCGGTTTTATCTAACCGGTGAAATTCGTTACACCGGATTCAGTGGTATTGATATGCAGGAAGAACGCGGCAATGCCGGGCAAGTGAGCAACATAGACTACAAACCGTTGACTATCGGCATCGGTCTTGGTTTCCGCTTTTAGTGATCGATCAGACTGGGAACAGTGTTGGACGAGTACGGGAGTCGAATCTGCGACTCCTTACACTCGGTATTCTATCCGGTAGCCCAGTGTCGAGCATCAACTAAACTAGGAGCTTGTCCGAGAATGAGGGTCGTAGCGAGAAAGTGAGATTTTGAGTCAGATATTTCGATCGATTGAGGCGAATAGTCATTCATATTTAACGATATCGATCGCAATAGCTGGCCAAAAGATCGCTTTCGCAGTAG
>CALIHW010000085.1 GCA_938020525.1 uncultured Granulosicoccaceae bacterium
ACGGCGATCATTTTATTGTTTCAGCTTTGAATTGTTGATGCGCTTTGCATTCAACATCCGTGACAGAAACCAAAAACTCTTAGCTCAGTTAACACTGCTTCACCTTTGGACAATATCCTGCGATCTAATTCGCAGTTAAACCTGCTCTGGTTAATCTTTCTCTGGTTTATCTTTCTCTGGTTAAGCTTTCTGAGGTTAACTTGCCCTGGTTAATTTTTTCTGATTAAACTAGTGCTGGTTAAACTTTTCTGGTACGGCTCGAAATTTTTTTCCTACCATCCAACTCATCGAATCACCAGAGGTTTGATAACAGTCACTTCGAATAAAGACTTGTCCGGCGTATAAACTGTAGAGGGGAAACTACTTCGGTTAGGTGAATCCGGATAGTGCTGTGTCTCTAGACAAACTGATCCACGACGCTGATATGTGACGCCGTCTTTACCCGCCAGGTTATCAACATAGTTCGATGTATAGACTTGTATACCCGGCTGCGTAGTCTCTACCTGCAGGGTGCGGCCGGAAACCGGTTCCGTCAATACTGCGGCGATGCTGCCGCCATCTCCTGCATGATTGACCACCCAGGTTTGATCGAAGCCATTGCCGTTCGTCAGCTGCTGATCATTTTCATTGATTCGATCAGCAAACGATGTCGGGGTGCGAAAGTCCATAGGAGTACCAGTTACCTCTATAGGATCAGATACTGGTATTCCAGTCTCATCAGTCGGCAAAAACTTATCACAATAAAGCTGTAACTGATGATTCAGCACCCCGTTTTCAGTCGCGTATCTGTGCCCTTTCAAATTAAAGTAAGAATGATTAGTCAGATTGATAACGGTCGGTCGATCTGTGGTTGCATGATAGGAGATCTCGATGTCACCCTTGTTAGTCATTGCATAGACCACCTTACAGTTGAGCGCGCCGGGGAATCCCCCCTGCCCGTCTGGACTACTATGCTGCAGCTCCAGAACAGGCAATCCGTCTTTATGATCGACCGTTGCCTGCCACACCTGTTTGTTAAATCCATCAGAGCCTCCGTGAATGTGATGACCTTTAGCGTTGGTCTCCAGCTGGTAGGCGATTCCGTCTATTGAAAAGGTGCCATGAGCAATCCGGTTCGCATAGCGCCCGACCACACAGCCAACTAAACGCTGATCTTCTTCATACTGCGCCAGTGTGTCGTAGCCCAGAACAATATCCGCCAGATTTCCATCTCTGTCCGGCACGTGCAACGCCTGGATCACGGCGCCGTAGCTAATCACCCTAAGCTCCAAGCCACTCACATGGGTAAACTTGAACATTTCCACAGCAGTTCCATCCGATGTGATACCAAACGGCGATCGATCCAGTTCTACAGTCACTGCGGTTTCCTTGTTCGTTGCGCGAGTTCATAGCATCATTATGAAGGATCGTGACACATGATGCGTCACACATGGTGTATCTTGTTCATACCAACAATGCGCCGATTGTTCTTAATCGCCAAAGAAGCCAAGCAGAGGATATTCATCGGGATGAAAGAAGTCTCACTGGATGATAAATACACCCTTCTCAACGGGCGGATTTTTGTTACCGGGATTCAGGCGCTGGTGCGCTTGCCTATGTTGCAGAAACTGCTGGATCAAAAATCCGGCCTAAACACTGCGGGCTATATCACCGGTTATCGCGGATCCCCGCTCGGCGCACTTGATCAACAACTGCAACGCGCAGAAAATTTTCTACAGCAACACGACATTGTTTTTCAGCCAGGCGTGAACGAGGAACTTGCTGCCACGGCTTGCAGCGGCACACAACAGATAAATCTACTAGGTGCCGGTGCATACGACGGTGTTTTTTCTATGTGGTACGGCAAAGGCCCGGGAGTAGACCGAAGCGGTGATGCATTAAGACATGCCAATAACTTTGGTACTTCTGAGTATGGCGGTATGCTCGCCTTACTGGGTGATGATCATGCCTGTGAATCCTCCACCACAGCACATCAGAGCGAGTACGCAATGATGGATGCAATGATTCCGGTACTGAACCCTGCAAGCGTTCAGGAGATCCTCGACTACGGTCTTTATGGCTTCGCCATGTCTCGCTTTACCGGTGGTGTTGTGAGCTACAAATGCGTACATGACACTGTTGAAGCAACAGCTTCTATAGAAGTCAGTGAAGATCGTACCAGAATCATCACACCTGAAGATTTCGAGCTTCCTGAGGGTGGCTTAAACATCAGAGCACAAGACACTTTTCTGGATCAGGAATACCGGGTTCACTACTACAAAACAGATGCGGCAAAGGCGTTTGTCAGAACCAACAAGCTTGATAGGATCACCGTAGATTCAAAAGATGCATGGTTGGGTATCGCAACTACAGGCAAGTCATTCCTTGATGTACGACAGGCTCTACTGGAACTGGGAATTGACGATAGCACCGCTAAACAGCTTGGCATAAGGGTTTACAAGCTTGCGATGAGCTGGCCTATCGAATCAACCATGGCCGAACGATTTGCAAAAGGTCTGCAATCGATCATTGTTGTAGAGGAAAAACGTGGTCTGATAGAAGAACAACTAAAATCACTTCTATACGGTCGTGCTGATGCCCCCCACATAGAAGGCAAACTGGATCGCGAAAGCCAGATTCTGTTCCCGTCTACAGCGAGACTGAATGCTACAGACATCGCTATCAAGCTCGGCAAAAGAATTGTACAAAGAACCGCCAACAATGCGGCTGGGTTGCGAGTAGTAAAGCTTGAAGAAATGATGCAGGCAAGCCGTCAACGCCAGGCTCCCGCTATGACACGAACGCCCTACTTCTGCGCTGGCTGCCCACACAATACCGGTACAAGAATCCCGCATGGCAGTGTCGCGAAGTCCGGTATCGGGTGCCACTTTATGGTGCAATGGATGGATCGCAACACGGCAGGCTTCACGCAAATGGGGGGTGAAGGTGCAAGCTGGATCGGTGAAGCGCCATTCAGTAAAAACAACCATATATTCCAGAACATTGGCGACGGAACCTACTATCACTCAGGCTTACTTGCCGTTAGAGCCTCAGTAGCGAGTAAAGTCAACGTAACTTTCAAGATCCTGTTCAATGATGCTGTTGCAATGACTGGCGGACAAGCAATGGATGGCCCGCTAACACCCGTTGCAATTGCACAGCAGGTCAATGGCGAAGGAGTAGTTAAAATTGCAGTCGTCACTGATGAACCTGATAAGTACCCATCAGATACACCTTGGCCCACCGGTGTTGCAATTCATCACCGCGATGACTTTGATCAGGTACAAAGAGAATTCAGAGAACTTACCGGCACCAGTGTCATCATCTATGACCAAACGTGTGCGGCGGAAAAACGACGTAGAAGAAAGCGTGGCACGTTCCCTGACCCAGCAAAGAGAATCTTTATCAATGAAGAAGTCTGTGAAGGTTGTGGTGACTGCGGGCTTACTTCCAACTGCGTTGCGATTCTGCCGCAAGACACACCACTCGGCCGCAAGCGACGCATTGATCAGTCAGCCTGCAACAAAGACTACTCTTGCGTCAATGGATTCTGTCCGAGTTTTGTCAGCATTCACGGCGGGCGGTTAAAGCAAAGTGCAGGCAATGAGAGTACCCATAGTAACTGGAGTAAGCCACTGCCCGATGCAGTGTTGCCAACACTGGCCGAGAATTTTGGCATCGTGCTAACCGGTGTCGGTGGCACCGGGGTTGTGACGATAGGTGCGATCATCGGAATGGCCGCCCACATTGCCAACCTCGGCTGCTCAATACTGGATATGATGGGCCTCGCGCAAAAAGGTGGCTCAGTGACCAGCCATATTATAATCGCACCCACGCCAGAGGAAATCAGTTCAACACATATTGCATCCGGTCGCGCAAACCTGCTTCTGGGTTGCGACATAGTGACCGCCGCTGCGAATACTACGCTTGATCGAATTAAGCACGGCAGTACCAAAGCCATCATTAATACCCATCAAATGATGACTGGTGACTTTGCAAGAGACAGAAACGCCACATTTCCTACCGGTGAATTGCAATCTGCCATTAGCGACGTCGCAGGTGAAGAGCACAGCCGCTTTATCAATGCTACAAAACTAGCAGAAGCTCTGCTAGGCAACACCATTGGTGCGAATATGTTTATGCTCGGTTTTGCCTGGCAATCCGGTGCTGTACCAATTCCAATCGATGCAATAGAAAAAGCCATAGAACTAAACGGCCAGGCAGTAGAAATGAATACCCGCGCATTTCAATGGGGAAGACGAGCAGCTTTTGATCAACAAACAGTTGAGACAATTGCCACACCCACCATTGTTATCAATACACCGGAAAAATTTAACAGGCACAAACAACAGCCTTTGGAGCAAGTTATCGCAGACCGTGTTCTACGATTGACTGATTACCAGAATGCACGTTACGCGAAAAGATATCAGAACGTGGTTAATCACATAGATCAACAGGAAAAACAGAACACGCCCGGCATGTCCGGGGTTGCCTTAAACGCCGCAAAGTATCTTTACAAACTGATGGCGTACAAGGACGAATACGAAGTTGCACGACTACATAGCAATGGCAAACTGGTGGACGCAATCGAAGCGCAGTTCGAAGGCGACTATGAAATTCGGTTTCACTTAGCACCTCCTCTGGTCTCGCGCAAAGACAATGTCACAGGTCATCTCAAAAAACGTGAATACGGCTCTTCTATGCTACGCAGATTCAATACACTGGCTAAACTTAAATTCCTACGCGGCACACCTGCAGATGTATTTGGGTATTCTGCTGAACGCCGAAGTGAAAGAGCCTTGATTACAGAATATGAGGCATTGATCAATACCGTCGGCGACTCACTCACACCTGCCAATCATTCACTGGCTGTCAAGATCACCGGACTGCCAGATCAGATTAGAGGATATGGTCATGTGAAGGCAAAGTCGATCGAGCAGTATCATAACGAGCTGGCAGAGGTAACATCAGACTGGCCCGCAGGCATTTTTACCATAACAGCCGCGTAAGCTGCCACGTAAGCCCGTAATAGCCTGGAAGCTCTCGGGCGATAATTCTTCCGGGTTTTGTAACTGTACATTTATACAGATGCGCGTAATCTATTGACTTCACCCTCTACCCCCAATACGAGGCAGTTTAATGGATCAACAACAAGAAGCATTTTTACTACAAGTATCCCGGCAACTGGAAACCGTCCTAGCTGCCTGCAAACAAAATGGATCAGCCGAGGTTCTCGTCGGCACTAAACGCCACGCGAACAAGCTACTGCAGGTTAAACTGGTTGCTGAGGAAAAGGTGTTACCCGAAGCTGAGGGTTTCGAAGATGCGGGACATCAGGATAGAAACCACCGATAGATACAATGATAAATACAAAGTAGGTGGAAAATTTGTGCGCTGGCTCCAATTTTTCCGAGGGCCGACAGCTCAGTCACCGAGCTTTGCCTTGATTCCGGGTCTAATTGTCACGAATTGTCGCAGCGAGTTTACTACGCCTGCCTGGCGCCGATAACACGCTTCGGACATGGAAGGGTTCATTTGTCACAAGAGCTACTTTTATGATCACAATTAAGAAAAACCTGAGCGTTCTGATGGTTTTAATGTTCACCGCCACAATGGTCGCTTGTTACTTTTTGTTCTGACCTGAGACAGTTTTACCTCTACTCTTTGAACAAGTAAGTAATAAATTTCTCCAACACCCGAGTCTTTGGATTTTAAGCAAGGCGACTTTCTAAAAGATCACCAGTCTGACTAAGTATCGGGTATGCCACTGAAGCGAACAGGGAGTTGATTTGCCGCAATGATCGGGCAGTATCGAGATGGATGTTGCTACTTTCGATACTGTCTATTGCTCCCGCTCTTAATCGACGCAGGTGCTTCACGTTACTTTTTCGCTCTTGAATTCTCAGTCGTTCTTTTTCCTCTACAAGCTGCCTTGCAGAAATCCGATCACCCGAGACCAGCACGTTGAGTGCAAGCCGCATATTAGCCAGTACCTGCTCGTGCAGCTTCAGCAATTCATCCCACCCGGCATCTGAGAAACTGAGTTTATTATCGTGCTTGGCGCGTGCAAGATCGAGCATACTCTTGCTGACAATATCCCCTACCGCCTCCAGATCGATAGCGAAGTTAGACAGTTCCACACTATGATTGATATCTTGCTGACTCATTTCGCTGTCACTCAAATCTGCAAGATAAAGCTTGATAGACAGGTGCGCTTTGTTAACTTCTATATCGAGCTCGCGCATGCATAGCGCACGCTGTGGATCATAGTGGTCGTAGTACTCCATCACTGGCCGCAGCATAAGCTCAACCATATCACTCATGCGCAGTAGTTCTCTTGTTGCACTGGCGAGACCCAGCTTGGGCAGGTGCAACACACCACGATCCAGTGCGCTGGTACGATTAAAAGCAAACTCCCCTTCCGCGCTCACAACAGGATCAGCCACAAGTGCGCAGGTTAGCTTCTCTAAAAGTCCAGCTGCAGGTAAAAACAGCAGCAACAAAGCGGCATTAAACAACACGTGCCCGAGCACCATCCATTGACCGGGACTCTGGCTTGTCGTCACTAGTGCAGGTAATTCTATAGAACGCAGTACCAGTAGCGCCGTAATAGCGGCTGCGGCGCGACAGAAAAGATTGGCAATAGGTACGCGTCTGCCACTGGCATCGAGCTTACGAGATAGGCCTACTGCTATCAGGCCAGACCCGAGGTTACTACCCAAAACAAACGCCAATCCAACCGTCAATGGCAAAACACTTTGAGAAACCAGCATAGCGGCCAACAACACAGCGGCAACACTTGAGTGTAAAAGCCAGGTGAAAAGTACGCCTAACAGAAAGGATGTCACCAGATCATTGTTTAGGTACGTTGCAACTATCGGCAGGAATTCACTCTCGCGCAACGGTATTGTCGCTTCACGCATCAACCTCAGAGACAACAAAACCAGTGCTATGCCGAATACGATACGTCCGGCTTGTATGATCGCGCGACGCTTGCCACCGAGATAAAGCACTCCACCGACAAGCAAGAGCAGCGGCATAAGCCAGCTCAGATCAAAGGACAACACCTGTACCACCAACGCGGAGCCAAGATCAGCACCCAACAAAAGGGATAATCCCTGTGCCACTGAAACGACACCAGAGCTAACAAATCCTGCCGCCAACAAGGCCACGGCTGTAGAACTCTGCAACAGCATCGCCACCGCACCACCAGTGGCTGCAGCCCGAACCCGCCCAACAGTCGCGCGCCGAACCATACGTCGCATCGCACCACCATTGATCTGCTCGACCCCCTTCCGCACCATGCGCACCGCCCACAGCAACAGTACCGCAGCACCAGCCAGGTTTATCAGGAGGAAAAGTAAATCCATCAGAGCATCATAATTGCAAAAAAAACAGCGGGATACTAACAGGCATCAAAATCCATTCCAGCATCGGCACGGACCGCTACGCACACCATGCCGCCCAAGATCATTCTTGTGAGATTCTGACTGTCGCAATCCATCACCAATATTGCAGTTTATTCCTGCCAATCTGGTTATACATCGAGTCAGTTTATATGGTCAGTTCATCTGGTCTCGGCGTTCAGGAGGCACCGTAAGCCATTTTTCTACTTCGTTGATTATTCTTTTCATCGAGGAATTCAGTTCACTAATAACCGCATCTAGCTCATCCATATTCTCTTCTGCGCCATCTGCTTTAGATGAGTTCAAAGCTTTCAAGATAAGAAAAGCACCTCGCTGGTTATCTAGCTCAGCTTCTTCTTCTGAAAGCTCTTTGCGCAGAACCTCAAGGTTCGTTTTAAGACCGGCCAGATACCCCTGCAGATAGGTAACTTCAAGTTCATCTGGACAAACACCTTTATAGGCTTTGGTACTGAATGTATTTTTACCGAAGTCAGAACCGACTCCAAATCCAACATCCGTTGTGCAATAGGTTTTTAATCCTTCACTATGCCCGCTCAAGTACTCATCTGAATCGAGCCGCACACCATGTTTGCCACAGGCTTTCGAGTGAGCTGCGAGCCTGGTACCAGATTCTTTGCCGAGCGTACCATCCTGTAGACCGATGGATCTCCAGTCGCCTGTTTCACACTCACTTTTATTGAGGGTTGCACAACCTGCTATAAACGCGAAACTGCCGACGATTATAAGTCCAATTCCTGCAGATCTCGCGCGTAAGAACGATGATTTCGAACCAACCAATCCCATGAGTGCCGTCCTACGGTTTCAAAAGCTCCGCTCGCTCAGCAATATAGAGCGATAAACTGATGATACAACAAGCACTCAACCCGGCGCACATCTTTGTGCATCAGCCAGATTTCGAACCAACCTTCTTAAACTATTATCGAGGGCGATATCCCGTGAACGAATTACTGCTTCGCTTTGCGTGAATCATCAATGATATCGCTAAGCACCATCGCTGCTTCATCTAGAATAATGTCAGGAAAACTTTCAGCGTCATCATCATCGCCACCAGATGCTCCAAACGCCTTACGTAACAGCTCCTCGCGTTCTTCTCGACCTTCTCTGCGCTCACCAAACTCTTCTTTTCTTATCGATTCCAGTAGAGATACCTCCTTCTGCGCTCGGGCAACTCGCTGTGACTCTAGTTCTTCGATCAAAAGTTTAAAGGAGCTACTAGAGCGAAAGCGGGAATCATGTCTGAACTGTGCGTGGCCGTAGTTAGGTTGGTTCTGAGTCCACTCATCAAACACAGCCTCATCAACCTCCGCCCAGGGCAACGCATTGTCCAAGCCGCGCTCACCCTGTGCATCTGAATCCATCGCAGTGGGGAAGATCACATCAGGTACCACACCACGGAACTGTGTACCCTCACCATTAACTCGGAAGAATTGAGCGATAGTAACTTTTAATTGCCCAAGCTTACCCTCTCTATCAAGTGGCACAACACTTTGAACTGTCCCTTTACCGAATGTGGGTTCACCTAGTACCACACCGCGACCGTAGTCTTGAATGGCTGCGGCAAAAATTTCTGATGCAGATGCACTACCGCGATCCACCAGCACGCCCAGCGGTCCATCGTATGCAATTGACGGATCAGTATCCTCTTCGAGATTTACTCTGCCATCGGAGTCTCTGATTTGAACCACAGGCCCGGTTTCGATAAACAAACCAGTCAACTGCGTAGCCTCTAGCAAAGCACCACCGCTGTTACCACGCAGGTCAATAATAACTCCGTCCACACCGCCGTCTGTTGAGGTTAACTCACCCAACAAGCGACGTACGTCGCGCGTTGTGCTGCGATAATCCGGTAGCCCCTGAGCGAGACCAGCAGAGTCGAGATAGAATGTGGGCAAATCAATAACACCAAACCGGCGGTTCTTACCTGCACTGCTTATCTCAACGACTGAGCTTTTGGCCGCCTGCTCTTCGAGTTTAATTTTGTCACGTACCAGAGTGATCAGTTTTGGTGGTGAACCAGCGGGCGCATTACCTGGCACAATGTTTAATCTTATAGTTGAGCCTTTCGGCCCTCGAATCAAATCAACAACATCGGCCAGAGGCCAACTGACCACATCGACAATTTCGGCATCTTTGCCTTGTCCGACACCTACAATCCGATCATCCACGCTAACCAGTTCGCTCAGTGCAGCAGGTCCGCCAGCAATAACTCTGCGTACAACAGTGTATTCATCTTCGGTTTGTAAAGCAGCACCAATACCTTCCAGCGACAAACTCATGTTGATTCTGAAATTCTCAGAACTGCGAGGAGAAAAGTATGACGTATGTGGTTCAACTGACAACGTGTACGCATTAACAAAAAACTGGAAGACTTCATTTGCAGTAAGCTGACTAACTCGACGCCCCATCCGTTCGTAGCGTTGGCTTAAAGTTTTGAGTAATTCATCTTCAGATTGCTCAGCCAATCGTAAATCAAGCACATCACTTTTTACCCTTTTACGCCACAGTTCATTCATGGCTGCCTTGGAGGGCGCCCACTGCGCGTCTTCACGATCAAAAGTATAGTTTTCATCAATAGTGAAATCGAACTTGCTCTTCAATAATCCCTGAGCATATGCCGCACGCTCTTCCACTCTTGCACGAAAGACTTTGAATATTTCAAAGACCGGATTCAATCGACCATTGCGCAGTGCGTCATCAAATTTTTGCCTGTACTTATTGGCCTCTTCGATATCACTCGCCAACAAGAAACTCTTTTGCGGATCAAACGATTCCAGATACCGGTCAAATATCTGTTCAGACAATTCATCACTAACTCTCACAGGTTTGTAGTGATAACGCTGCATCAATTGCATAATGACAGCAGTTGCTTGCTGATGCTCTGACGATGGAGTTAACGAAGCCAGAGGAACATCCCGACTATCGTCAGAAATTGCGCCTGTACTAAACACCGCAGCAACTGTAAAAATGAGCGCGCCGGTAGCCTGGCGCTTCTTATACCCAAAGCTAGCCTGAGCCAAAAAGGCCAAAAGCCTTCCTCGTGAGATTCTCTCGAAAATTCGCCCAAATAGACTTTTACAATTGTAGTGTTGCTGCATTTAATGAAATTCCTTCACGGACGAACAGATGCTTATGACCCCAAATTCCAACCAATGGAGGCGTTGCGCTGACGAAAATACTCCTACCCACCAGCGGCGGGCGGTGACGCACACATAAACGCACACTGGGGGCAGCAGATAACCACTGCTGACTGGTTTAAGAACAACAATATTCTGACAAGTTCATAGCACACTCAATTTTCGTGCAACAGCACGCTAGCTGAAACACAGCCTGACTTTTCATGAGAGTACGCTTTGAACCACGCCCGCCAATTGTACCAACTATGGCAGTTATGCTGTCCGAATCACGCCCCCTCATCATTACAGAACAACACATCGGGTTAGCCTTTCTTATTCCCAATGGTTATACGTTTATATTGCGAATTACGGGTTGCGCGCAGCACCGGTATGTATGGCAGGGATCTCGATTACCTCGCCAGAGCGGCAAATGACTGTATCGATTTCACCATTCAGGTACTGAAGTTTTGCTGGGTTAGGACAGATCAACTAAGTATGCAATTTTGTTCCAGCGAGTTTGTTGACATGGCAACTACTTAAACACGAAGCAGGAGATGCCCGATAAGCCGCCAGAAATTTATTCGCCAGCCCGACAATCCCGGAACCCAAAACCTAAACCAAAAACCAACACAAAGACCATCGCCACGTTGGTCGGTGTGGTTACTGCGACTGTTTCCAACGCACTTGATGATGCTCTGGATATTGACGACAAACAAAAAAGCGGGTGAAACAGATCTTGCAGGTAAACAACGCATAGTATTGCTTTAGAAGCATGTGCGTAGTCGACTCTGGCTGTAACTACTTCACAACAAATGTCTAAACGACCACGATCTCTTCAGACAGAATCAAACGATCTCTACAGACAGGATGACTAAAGGCTAGATTGGTAAGTCAGCCATGCTATTTCCTGTAACTCCAGCGCTTCTTCGTCTGCCAATGAAAGCGAAGACAGATTAACCGGCGAGTCGCCAGTGAGGTAGGCATACAGCACAAAAGCAATTAACGCCTTACCCTGAGGTGTAGAATGAGCATAGTCACGATAGAGACTGAATGGTGGCGACTCATTATTGCTAGTGTAGAAATAGTCCCAGGCTCTGCCGATATGTGCAATCGGAGCATTAAACTCCGCAGCCAGATTCTCGTAGCCGAAAAGAATCTCATCTGTCAACGCAACTTCTCTGTTTTGATATCCCCATGTCTGATAGAAGCCCATCTCACTGCCCGAAGCTTCAATTTTACCTTTCAAAGCGTTGATGATGTCATAAGGTGGAGTGTGAGTAGCAATACTTCGACTTTGTTCTTGTATCAGCGTCAGATCAAAACCTTGTGCAATAAGATTTTCTGTTCGAGGGTTTTCATTGTGTTGATAAAGAAAATAACCTCCCGGGTTGGAAGTTGCCATGTCCGATGTATAACCCCCACACGCGAGCAGTCGCTCCAGGTTTGGCTGCACCCCGTTCATCAAACTATTACCCACCAAAAGCACACTAACCGTTCGATTTGCAGAACCGAAAGCAGCACACCCAGGCTCAACTGCTACTCTGGTAAATTCTGTGTTAGCAAAACGGTTTGGGTTTAGCGGAGTACTACTGGCGCTTTCGAGCGATGTGCTTGCCAGATGCAAAACATCTGCATCAACCAGGTAGGTCGAGTGAACGACTTCGTGATCAATAAAGTTAGTGATCGGTATATTCTCTAACTCTGTGATTCCCTGTTCCAAAAGTATGTCTTCAAGCAAGGTGCCTCGCGCCCGCAATTCTGCTTGAGTCGCGCCACTCGCGGTAACGTAACCACGGGTATAGGTAATTGCGATTTCGCTAGTAGCGTTTGTCGCAGCTGTACCACTCAGAAACGTTTCACCCGTTACTTCGATGTCTGCTACAAAATTCAGAGATATTGTGAACCGGTCACTGCAATCTGTGCTCGCTGTGTGCCGGATCAAACTGCGGGTCATAGTGTTGCCGTTAAATGCAATATTTTCACTCAGTGATTGACCCTGATCAACAATGCAAGCGCTTGAAACCCACTGGCCATCCAGTTCTGATGCAAAGTCATTTGCCAGGTCATTGGCCACACCATTCGCCATCTCACTGGCCACTTCATTGCCTACACCGATCTCGGTGCTTACACCACCTTCAACTGTCAAACGATCTTCAACAGTTAACCCACCGCCGCCACAACCAACCAGCACAAGCAGAGCTAAACTCGTACAACAATTTGCGGATCTCAACATATAAAATATCTACTAAATTACTTTCGCGCGATCATATCCGATCAATCTTTCTATCTCTATCGAATGATCTACGAAATAGCTATTTAGGTTCAGGCAGCATTCAGAAAATCATGTAATTCACCTTCGTTGTAACAATACTTTACCCATTGCCGAGTCATTTTATCAGCTGCAGAGAACCTGAAACTCTGCTCAGGAATCGAGCAATTCCCAACACCAATGCTCACCAGGTAAAGGATAATAACTGTATCTAGCCCGGTTTATTCATGAAAATGACGGCATCCCGTTTGATCCTTGATTCCACAGCGAATTTTTTCTCTTGCAAATATCAATAAGTATTCAACGCGAGAAGAAAATACCCTGCGAAACCAATGCTCGGCGCACTATGCTCGCCACTTCACGAATAAACCGGGCTAGTCCAACACGTTAATACTGGCCAGCGCTAACTCGATTTGCTCGCAAGCATCTGTGCTCAACGGCAACAGTGGCCTTGGCAGTTTTACAGACCCGAGCCCAAGCATACCAACCACTTCATACATCACCCGGATACCACCGTAGTCGTTAAACAGAGACCATAGCGGATCGAGTGCGCTATCTAACTCCAAAAGCCTGCTGTGATCCTTACGCGCATTCCAAAGATCAACCGCCAAGTCTGGCAGTGTGCCGGCCACAACTGAATACCAAGAGTCACTACCCGCTTTTATTGCAGATGCGATCATTGCATCACCGGAATAACCAGCTGAAAATTCAGCCGGTACTCTCGTGGCCAGCCTTGCCAACTGACTGTCATAGTCCAAATCGGCTGGCGGCGGGTTTTTAACCGCATCAATAAGTTTTCTTTCAGCCAGTCGCACAAGCAACTGCTCGCTCAGATTGAAATGGGTAGTGCCCGGGTTGTTGTAAAAACAGATCGGCAGACCGATAGATTCATAGGCATCTTCAAACAACGAAGTCACATCTGCATCGGTCAAAGGTAAATAGCTAACCGGCGCCAACAAAACTCCCGCAGCCCCTGCCTGCTCTGCGTGCTTTGTATATTCGCAAACATCACTGCTACGTAGTGCACCCACCCCTGCTACTACAGGTTTGCTACCGGCAGCTTCGATAGCTGATTCGAGTGCACGCTTGCGCTCTTGCGTAGAAAGATACATGTAGCCACCAGTCGACCCCAATATACCGATCGAACTGACGTCTCTTGCGGCCAGTCGTTCGACTAGCCGCCCCATCAGGTCACAGTCAACAATACCCTGCTCATCGGCAGGAGTTACAGGAAATGCAGAAAGACCGGAAAAAATCGACAACTTTATCACCTCATTGAAAGTTACTTAGGCAAGTCTACAGCCGACTTCTGTCTGATCTATAACACTCACCAACAACCCTACTTTAAATAGTTATTAATATGCATACAGTACAACTTATGGAACAGCGAAGGTCAAAGATGCCCACAAACTTTCCCACACCACCCTTTTCTTCATTGCTAATTGATCTGATGGTTCTCGCAAAACGACCATATCTACCAGGTAACTGTATGATGGCTTAACCGGTAAAACTACAACGCCCTGGTCGTTCGTCCGATGTAGTGTTACGTTGACTTCATCCTTCGGAGACTTTTCAAATAATTCTATTTGTGCGTTTGCACGAATTCTATTCTTATAGAATCCAACTACTCGCAAACCCTCGCTTAGATCATCAGTGTAAGGATTTTGCAAAGCAACCAGTTCTATTTCAAGACCAGTTTCGATGTCTTTTCCTGCACCACCTCCAACTGCTATCAATGATTTCGAAAACCGGGTATAGGCTTCTTTAAATTTCGACTCCGGCAGTGAACGCGCCCGATGACGTGCCAGTATGTCCGGAAAATCCTTATGATCTGCAAAACGCTGGAATTTCTCCCACTTAGTATATGAAAGTACAGACGCAGAACTCTGATGAACAACAATATTGAGTCCAGGTTGCAGCGATTGCATTTTTAATGCAGGGTTATCACCAGATCGAGCAGCTACCTTATCTGTGTGCTCTTCAGTTACTACATCAAATCGCGACGTGTTCGCTTCTATGTAGGCAATGGATGAGCCCTTAAAATTTTCTCCATTACGCAAGTAAGCTTCGAGCGAGGTGTTTTCTTCAACCTTGTACTGTGTGGGCTCAATCCAGAATTCGTGAGCTACTACAGAATCAGATATCATCGCTGCAAGCACTGCTGCGGACAGATGCCTGAAAACGGTCGTACAAACAGACATCGAGTACATGACTAACTCTCTATTCATTGGCCAATTCTGGTTTCGGATTTTTCAAAAGCTATTGATAACAATGGCTTTGATACTAACAATGCTTCCTGCACAGGTAATCACTCAGGTAGTCTATGCACACGAAATTTCTCCATCAATCAGTGATTTAGTCCTGGATGGTGATCGAATCAATTTTGCAATACGACTCAACATTGAGTCGTTTGTAGCACGAATCGATCTTCAATCACTAGACAACACAGATGATACCGAAGTCGAGAACGATTATGACCAATTCAGGGCGATGACGCCCGAAAAACTAGAGTCAGTCTTTCGAATGTTCTGGCCGGAAATGGCAAACCGCTTTTCCATTAACGCACCTGACCCGTTACAACTTGACCTGCAAAGTGTATCTATCCCTGCAATCGGTGATGTGGAATTACCACGCGAATCCACGATCAAACTGACTGGTACCATGCAAGCCGGTGCACCGGGTGTAACAGTAAGCTGGCCGGCTGAATACGGAGCACTGGTCATCAGACAACAAGGCGTAGAAGAACCCTATACCGGATACCTTAAGGGTGGTGGCGAAAGTGAACTGATCTCCGTTGCTGGCGGCAGTGAAAAAACTGGATGGCAAACATTTATCGACTACATACCAGTTGGCTTCGACCACATAATCCCCAAGGGGCTGGATCATATTTTATTTGTTCTGGGAATGTTTTTTCTCGCTACTCGAATACGGCCACTGGTTTGGCAAATAAGTATTTTCACTCTGGCTCATACAATCACTCTGATATTAGGGGCAGTAGGTTGGGTATCGATACCGGCAACGATTGTCGAACCATTGATTGCCGCTTCGATTGTTTTTATAGCCATTGAAAATGTATTCACCCAGTCACTGCATCGCTGGCGAACGCTGGTAATTTTTTGCTTTGGTCTTTTACACGGCCTTGGGTTTGCCAGTGTACTCGCAGAATTCGGGCTACCCGCCAACCGATTCATACCAGCACTGGTGGGCTTCAATGTTGGCGTTGAGGTGGGACAACTGGTTGTTGTTGCAATCGCTTTTTGTAGCATTGCTATGTGGTGTAGAAACCACCCGAACTATCGTCAATGGGTAGCAGTACCTGCATCCATTATTATCGGGTTAGTCGGCGCGTGGTGGTTCTTCGAGCGTGTATTCTTAGCATAACCTGCGGAAGTGAACTCAGCATCTGCAGTAGATCGCCAATGATTACTACAGCGGAGCATTTACTATAGATTGACCATATCCAGATAAGCCCGCATGTAGCGACGCCCAAGCTCACGCAAACCTGCTGCAGAAAAATGCGCCCCACTCGGATCCGATAACAGAAAAGGAAGATCCGTTGTCTGAACGCAATACGTGTTCGGATCATCATCCTCATTGAGCTCTAGCAACCGTCGATTGACTCGAAACGATACTCTCGTCTCACCGCAGATAAAGGGCAAATCACTCTTACCCCAGGTTTCACTCCGAAAGTTTGCGATCACGCTATTGAGCTTGATTGAGTAGTAATTTATATACTCAATAGTGCTCTCATCCGTAAAGCCCGTCGCATCAGGATCAGACGTTCCTTCATATTGCGCGTCGCTCTCGCCCTGATGCCATAGTATAACGTCTACTGCATCCTTGTTTCGAAGTTCTGCCAGAGCGCTGTTTATTTTGTTGCGCATCTTCCAGTAGAATGCAGATTCAAAATCCCAATTCGCTATGCCCTTACCAGGGGCTGCCAATACAATAAATCCAACCACTGCATCCGGATCGATCTGCACCAGCGACTTGCCGTAGTGGAATGCAAAGTTATTGTTCGGAGAACTTGTCGGATCGGTTAACGAATGATTACCAGGATGTGCGTTTTCGTCCCATACCTGATGCAGATCAGCAACCTGCCAGCCGTCGTCAGTAAATGCAAACACTCGTGGATCGGGCTGATCCAGTGACGGATCAAATGACGTATCGGCTCCCTCAACATTAGATTGTCCGGTAACCACGACCACATGATTAATATCCGCTAGTGAGCGCATTCCCAAACCACCCTGCAATTGCACTGATTGCCTATCGGTAAGGATTGTTGTCGGGGCACAATTTGCTGAATCGCAATCGGTGCTGTCACAGGCAACCAGAATGACAGCAACCATGGCCAAAAAAATTACACTGATATACCGCTGGAATTTACACTTCACTTTTCTTTGCGCACTTTATCTATACAGAGCCACTGTGGGGCTAAAGGCGCTAATTATACCGACAAAAACATAGACAAGCTGTTAACACACCTGAGTGTTTGGTAACGCGTTGTAGCACGACGATCAATGCACGCCTGGTGGTGACAGAACGTAGATTGGCGGCGGCTTACCAGAGTAACCCGCCTCGCATTAAGCCTGTGAAATGTACAGATTTTTTCAAGCAGGTTCTCAGGGGTTTTTCTCTGGCCAAGTTTTTCTCCGGCCAGTTTTTCTCCGGCCAGTTTTTCTCTGGCCAGTTTTTCTCTGGCCAGTTATTCTCTGGCCAGGCACTTTACAGCCATCCCTTAAGCTCTCGAACCAAACCTTCTCCTGCATAGGAGAGCTACAGCAAGCCACCAGGCAAACAAAGCACCACCACCAGATTCGAGATCGTTCGCAGCGCCGATCGCAGACTCCGATAGAGTGCTTGCAGCATCTGTTAAATCCTGTGCCGCAGGCTCAGTAAGTGATGCCTGGATAAGTTCCTCGGATTCACTCTGTGCTTCCGCTTCGGCCGTATTCGAGCTACCAACACTAGCTGTCGGTGCTTGAACCGGTAAGTCATTGGTGCTTACTGTTGACACCGAACTATCAAGCTCTACGACTGATTCAGGTTGGGGTGATAGCGTGCTTTCGGCAGCAGGAACTTTCCCGGGTGCTGATTGCACGGCTTGTTTAGTCTGCGTATCTTCAACAGCCTGATTGATCTTAGCAGCTGGTGAGACAGGCAAAGGAGTAGTCGCTATACGGAAATTATCATAATACATATACTGATCACTGGTCGGTGCCCATGATTGATCAGCTCCACCGTAAAATGTACTAAAGTAAAACAGGTTTATATAAATGTCTTCTGTTTTTCGATACAGCATGGTATCTGAACTGAGCACTTTGACACCATCAAACCAGCCTTCAATAATTCCATTAGCGTCTCCAACAGTATTTAACACTACCCGATGCTGTATGGTATGCCACTGACCGCGCTGAGGCTTAACATGCCAGACTTCATCATCACCATACTGATAGAACTGGTCGGCGTGATACATATAATTTTCTAAAATTCCGTCTTCACGCCACATACCGCGAGCACTCCAGCCGTCATAACCTGTCGGGAATCCTCCACCGGTATTACAACCCTCTCTGGGCTCTTGAGTTATATTGTATCCACACAAGCCGGGTAGCTTACCACCTTGAACAAAATCAAAATCTTCAGAGAACTTGACATCATAAGATACGTACAGCTCTTCAAAATTGCGATTGAAGTTAACACCAAAAGACAAGTCGTTTAAAAAAGCCACCGCCCCATCAGAACCAAATTGATGTGCAGGAAACTTGACCTGCATTGCCTTGCCTCTTTCCGCGTCTTGCACAATTTCAGCACGGCCTTCCAGAATTCCCATATGCCACATTGGCGTTTCCCAATGCTCATTTAGATCCACTGGCTGTATTTGACCGATACTTGCTGATTCAAAATCCTGCTCGAAGACAACCAGATCTTCCTGAACCACGGTAAGGCCTGGAATATTGCTGACCTCTTTTGGCAGAGTTAAATCAATAACACACGATTGATTGTTCTCCCATCCCCAGCCATCACCGTCCTTGTCTGCCCGTGTATCAGTACACACGGGAACACCACCATCATTCAGGATAAGTGGTCGCTCTTCTACTTGACATACCCTGGTATCAACCCACGGCCACTCAGAGTTTGAATCGTACAGGCAGCTTACTTCTGCACTTACAGCGGGCTTTGCAATGGCAATACCGGTAGCAATCATTATTGCGAAACTTCTATACTTCAAGCTGGGTACCTTGTTGTCTAATTCCAGTGCGAGGTGAACGGCTGATTACGCTAAGACCTGACTCAGGCCTCTGACAATGTGGAGTAACTCAACCTTTTAGCGGAAATAGTTAACAATTTTCCTGAAAGTGATTGGCAAGCTAGAATTGAAGAATTCACACCAATCCAATTATCTATCCAATAAAAACCCCGATACGCTAAAGTAATCTTAGGGTATCGATTGCGACGTTTTCAAGATACCATCTTCATACTCGCAACCTATGGAACCGATATGAATGCTATTGCTATCGCCCTGCACGTTACAGCCGCAACCGTGTGGGTTGGCGGGATGTTTTTCGCTTACATCGTGCTGCGCCCTTCAAGTGATGTGCTCGCCCCGCCGCAGAAACTGGTATTGTGGGCGGGAGTATTCAAACGCTTTTTCCCATGGGTATGGATGGCAATCATTGTGCTAATGACAACTGGTTATTGGCTGATCTTCAGTTGGTTTAAGGGACTGGACAATACCCCTGGCTACGTACACCTTATGCATATAATCGGGTGGATTATGGCACTGCTATTTGTGTACCTGTACTACAAAACCTATCCTGGCTTTAAAGTCGCCATACAGAATGAAAACTGGCCTGAAGCTGGGGCAGTTATGGCCCGTATCAGAAAGGTAATATTAGTGAATCTCATTCTCGGTCTACTATTATTGGTACTCATAACAGCCCTTCAACGACTAACCTGACACCAGATTCACGAATCTATTAGCATTATATTACTATGACATTAATATGAATACGCCAGCACATCTGCTCATTGGAGCAGCGTTGTTTGGCAAGCGAGACAATACAAAGATACTTGCTGCTGCCCTACTAGGCGGTTTACTGCCAGACGTATCGCTTTATGCTATGGCAGGTGTCTCTATTTTTATATTGAATATTTCACCACAAGTCGTGTTCGGCGAGTTGTATTTTTCTGACATCTGGCAGCTGGTATTCAGTATCGATAATTCCTTTATTATCTGGGGTGTTTTTCTGGCATTAGCTTTGAAGTTTCGCAACACTTTCTTTATTGCCTTGACTAGTTCTGCTCTGCTTCACGTTGTTTGCGACTTCGGATTACACCACGATGATGCCAGAGCACACTTTTGGCCACTATCCAGTTGGAAATTCGAGAGCCCGCTTAGTTACTGGGATAGTAATCATCACGCATTTTATGTAGCACCTGTCGAAGGCATTGCGACCGCCGCTGCCACAGCTTATCTAGTAATGAGCAATCTACACCCATTTATAAAAGCCGGTTTAGTTATATTATTCTTGGCGGAGCTGTATACATTGAGCACTTGGTTGAACCACTTTTAGAGTATTCAATCTATATTTATCAGGATAACTCTCATGTGCCGGTACAGCATATATTAATCAGCTATCTATATTATCTGCGATCCTCTCTATGTCAGGAAGAGAAACTAAAAATTTCATGAATAGTTATTCAACCAGAAATAATTACTCTCGCAAAGTACTCTTTAAGGTCCTTCTACTGTCCGCTTGCCTGCTACCTTTTCAGGATGCCGCAACCCAGGAAAAAGCTGACCAGGAAAAAGCCGACCCCAAAAAAACAGAAAATAAAAACGCAGATGAAACATTCATTCTCAACTTAAAGAATGTTGATATCCGTTCACTGATCGAGACAGTTTCTCGCCGGACTGGAAAGAACTTTATCGTCGACCCGAGAGTGAAAGCAACGGTAAATATGATTTCTTCTGAGCCAGTCGATCAGGACAACCTCTACGATATATTTCTTTCCGTGTTGGAAGTGCACGGATATGCCGCTGTAACTGCAGGTGCCGTTATTAAAATTGTGCCTTCTTCTGTGGGAGCCCAGACAGCAATACCGGTATTGAACGATTCCTCTACAGACTCAGGCTCAGAATTGATAAGTCGGGTAATCGTACTGAGAGCCGTATCCGCCCAACAAATGGTGGAGACGCTCAGACCACTGATTCCTCAGTCTGCAAGCATCGGTGCTGAAGGAAACTCCAATACAATTGTGGTTACTGATCGCGCAGACAATATCGAAAAACTACTAGCTCTAATAAACATGATGGATCGAAACTAGCCATAACAATGCAAGCACCTTTCAATGTAAAAGCGTTGACAACAGATCACAGTAATCAAGCGTTACAACTGGTTGCTAATGAGTTTTCCACAGGCAGCCCTCTGCATCAGGCAATGGGTATTACACAGCAGGAATATCTTGAATATCTATCGGGCGGTTGGAACGCTTACGCTTTTGGCGGTCCGATCAGGTCACTCGGTGCTTTTTGTAATTCCAGCCAGCAACTAATCGGTTGCCTGATTGTTACTCACTTCCCGGTAAGTTTTGACAACCTGGATACACTCCCGGAGAAACACAAACCTATTGCAGCACTACTACAAACACTGGAAAACAAATACTTAAACCACAATAACCACCCTCACAGGAGCCTGCTGGTGGATCTGGCCGTTGTGAGCCATAGCCATCGCGGCAGCGGAATATATCAGCAACTCAGAACCACACTGCATAACAATGCAGCTTCCTCCGGCTACAAATCAATCTTTGGAGAACTTAGCTCATCATTGACGCAACATGTATGCGTTAATAAATCAGCACATCAGGTTGTAGCAGAGATCAACTATAAAGACTTTAACTACGGTGGTAGAACTCCTTTTGCAACAATTGAAGATCCACGCTCTATTCTGTTAGTTAATGTTTCGCTATAGAAAACACCCCTTCCCTGGCTTTCATAAACCTTGGCCTGCATAAACCCTGGTCTGCATAAACCCTGGTCTGCATTAACCCTGGTCTGCATTAACCCTGGCCTGCATAAAAACGTACCGTAAGGGCGCGTTCGCAGTAGCGGACGTTCTGCCGCGCAGACTCATAGCCCGTGAGCTCTAACCCGAACTGAACTCTCTTCTGACTTCAGGATTGCTGTTATCTCTATCAAGGTGCAGTAACTCCTGCCATAACGCATCCGGCAACTTCTGCGAAGCCCAACCAATTGTCTCTTCAATGCGCTCTGGCAAACTCACTCCACATATTGTAGAGGCGATCCTCGGATCTCTGAGCGAAAACTGCAATGCGGCAGCCCCAGGCTCAATACCGTACTTTGCACAAATATCTTCCACGACTTGTAAAGGCGCAAGAGTTTCCTCATCGGCCTCCTGATAAACATAGCGCTTGAAAGTGTCAGTCCCCTTTGCTAATGCTCCACCACAGTACGGCGCTGCATTCATCACAGTGATGTTGCGTTCCACTGCCAATTCGATCATCTTTTCAGCATTGGTATTAACCAACGTGAAGCGATTATGAGTAATAAGTGTATCGAAATCTCGCTCAGCTAGCATAGGCATCATCACATCAACATTACCCGCTGCAAGGCCTACCGCTTTGCAAAAACCTTCATCACGCATCTTGAATAATTCATCGATTGCACCGCCTGACTTAACAATAGGGTCAAGTGCAGACGCATGTTCCGGGTCATGCAGATGCAGTATATCTACCGAATCAACTCCTAGTGCAGTGAGACTTTCTTCTAAAGAGCGGCGCGCCTCACTGGCATCAAACAACAATGTCTCCATATTTCGATCAAGCTTTGTTGAAATAATCGCATTCTCTGGTACACCACCAAATTCTTTGATGGCTTTGCCTATGCGTTCTTCACTTCGACCCATACCGTAGTTTCTACTCACATCAATAAAGGCATATTCTGAATTGAGAATTGATGTGATGGTATCAATCGCCCTCCGCTCATCAACTTCATAAGTGTACGTTTCCGGCATATTGCCAAGCGCGGAGGTACCGAAACAAATGTCTGGTATACAAACACCAGTATCACGAATTTCTGTTGTCTTAATTGGCATACAAATTACCTGTGCTTTTGAAGTGATTAGTTTTGCTTTGGCTAGCGGGATTCTTCGCACCTCACAGCCAGTTCCTGAGGCAGCAAAGCACCATAGATAAATGACAGTGCCGGGGTCGGTACTGCATGCTTCTTACCCAGCTTTATCACAGCACCAAGCTGCGTCTCCAGCTCAGATGGTCGCGCCCCGGTGACATCCCGTTGCATGGAGGTTGTCCCATCTTCTGGCGCATTGGCAACCATCCTGAGCACTTCGTCGCGATGCTCGATGGTTAACTTAATTTGACAGGCCTGACCGACACTAATGACTTCATCCATACATTGATGCAGCAGCTCACAGGTTTCTGGTATCGAGCGCACTTTGCCAATAGTTGCGCGCGCAATACTAGTCACTGCACTGAGCGGACATATAAACAGGAACTTCTTCCATAGAGCGAGTTGTATATTGCTACTGAGTTCCACCTTCACACCTGATACATCGAGTGCGGCCTTAATTTTTTCCAAAGACATCTGAGGAATTTTAGAATCACTTTCAACGCCGAATGTAAGAAATGGATCTATTGCGATGTGTCTAATAACCCCGGGCTCTTTAATTGCCGAAATAATGCCACACAACCCATATACTACTTGACGATCTGGCATACCGGCACGCAGCACATCCGTCGCATCAATGCCGTTGAGCAACGGAAGAATCACAGAACTCTTCTTGCTGAGTTTATGTATTTTTGGGATGGCATCATCCAGTTGCCAGCCCTTTACTGCTACTATTACAAGCTCACATGGGTCAAGGCTTTCGGCCAAGCCGATTGCTTTTACTGGCGGAGTTAAGACATCACCATCAGGAGTTTCGACTTTTAAACCGCGAGCTTTAATCGCCGCGAGATGATCACCGCGGGCAAGCAGCGTAACATCGCAACCTGCTTGTGAGAGGACACCTCCAAAATATCCGCCCACTCCACCAGCACCTACTATCGCAACCCTCACTTGATTTCCTCCATGCAAAAGATCAATAAACTAATGACCAAGAGATACCGGTAGTGAAACAGGCCCGCGAAAAGCCCAGCCCACAAATTTTACCGGGCCATCAATTGCAATACCTGGAAACGATTCAAACAACTTAGGCAGTGCAATGTCAGCGATCAATGACCGCGATGCAGCAGCGCCTGCACAAAAATGCGGGCCTGCACCAAAACTTACTGCAGCATTAGTATCACGATGAACATCAAATTGATCTGCATCGCCGAAAATAGCTTCGTCACGGTTCGCGCTACCAAACATTAGAAAGCTCTGCCTTCGGGCGTAAATGAAGCGTCACCACTTGTGTAAGGTTTAGCAATTCGTCTGGGTGACATTCCAATGGGAGATATCCACCTTGCATACTCTTCAAAAACCTGCCTCCAGCTGGCACCGCCCTGCAAAACTGCTGCAAGTTGCTGCGGGTGATTTAACAAGGCCCAGACGCATCCGGCAATCGCATCTCGCGGTTCATTCTGCCCGCCACTAATCGCAAGCTTTATGTTAGATCTGATACTTGTCATAGGCTGACCAGCAGCAACCAGCACCTGTAACAGTGATTCTGATGAAAGGTCAGAACCCGGTGCAAGCATCTCATCTATGCATTGATCGATAAAGGACGTGGATTCCTTACATCGATCCTCTATAGATTGATGACCCGCATAATTAGAGATTCCGTCAATTATATTCTGAGAACAGGTATCGAGCTGATGCGGTGTCATGTTCATCAGACCTGTAATACATCGCAGTGCATGCGCTGAGACCGGCATAGCAAAGTCAGCCACCAGGTCACAACGAGTTTTTGATCTGAGCGATTCGATTACCTTATCAGTATGGTACTCAAATTGTTGCTTCCAAACCTGTTTGACAGCTCTCGGGGACAAAGCAGGCATGGCCTGCCTTCTCTCGATGACATGCTGTGCTCCGTCCTTGCGCATCATATTCTCACCCATTAGAACATTCATTAGCCCACCCGGTTGCTCAGAGGAGAAAACTGCTACATTTTTCTCGCACTCAACAACATCTTCATGGCGAGTCAGCAGTGTCGCTCGCAACTGTGGCACAAAACACACAGGCGTGTTCTTCCGCATTGAAGCGAGGACTGGATAAGGATCGGCTGTAAATGCTGCCAGATCGATATCGACTACCGGGGTGTCTAACGGCATGGGCGTGCATTATCTGTGATTGTAGCTAGAACGTGCGACCGTGATTGCGCTACAGGCATCAAGGGTTGATACCAGGATTGAATGCGGGTCAAAGCCCAACCCGCATTCTTGTATCTATCTAATACTTACAGGCTACTGCTTACAGGCCCCACTTAGCCGCAGTTTCATCGAAAAAGCCACGTGCCTTTTTGATCTTGATCCAGTTGTTGACATAGTTTATCCAGACCTGATCATCCTGTGGCAACAACATAGCGATAGGTGTTGGTGCTCGTGCCGCCTCTACTTCGATCGGTACAATTTTTTCGAACTTCTTGGTGAGCGTTGCACCTTCGATGTTTGAAGTGACAAAAACATCTGATCGGCCAGACAGCACTTCCTGGTGTTGTAGCGCTGGTGCTTCAATAGCCTTGATCTCAGAATCAGGAAACCACTCCTTCACCAATTTTTCAAAAGTAGTACCTAAAGTCGCTGCAACCTTGACATCTGACTTGTTGATTGAATCCCAACCATTGAACTTATCTACTTTGTCTGCTGTGGTGTATGGCTGAATTTCAACAGCAATATAACTTTCCGAATAGCCTGCAGCTTTCATACGTGCCGGGCTTATAGAGGCAGAGCCCGTCATGTGATAGTTACCGGCAACAACGCCGTTGACCAGCGTCTTCCAGTCTGTAGCTACAAACTCGAGCTCGACGCCGAGGTCTGTGGCAAGCTCGGTCATCACGTCAATATCGTAGCCTTCATATTTATTGTTGGCCGGATCCTTCACGGTCATCGGGTTCCAGTCACCGGTGGTGCCCACCTTGAGCACGCCGTTGTCCAGGATATCTTTCAGCGCAGATTGGGCCATAGCAGGTGTGGCGGTAACACAAAGTACGGCAGCAGCCGCGATTGCCTTGATGAAATTCATAGTTGTCCTTTAGAGGGTCGTCAAAACATCATCGTTGCATGGACCCTAAAACATTGCAATGGGACATTACAATCGGCGACCGATATTCACACAAAAAACAGGCAAATCTGGTAACTTAACTGCTGTTCCCAGCACTCGCCAGACCCGCTATGCCCAATCAAACGGATGTGCAACTCCACAACGAACCGATCATCCGGATGCAATCTGTATCGAAATTCTTCGGTGAGTTTCAAGCCCTCAACGGTGTTTCAATCGATGTCAAACTCGGCGAACGAGTCGTTGTCTGCGGGCCGTCAGGATCCGGCAAGTCAACCCTGATACGCTGTATAAACCAACTCGAAAAACATGACGAAGGGACCATCACTATCGACGGCCATACCCTTGGCCGAAAGAAGCAAAGCCTGAAAGTGATTCACGACAACGTTGGTATGGTATTCCAACAGTTCAATTTGTTCCCGCACCTGAGTGTCATTGAAAATCTCACTCTCGGCCCAACCCGATCCCGAGGTGCAAGCAAATCAGACGCTACCAAGCTAGCCATGCAATATCTCGAGCGTGTTCGAATACCAGAGCAAGCGGAAAAATACCCCGCTCAACTATCCGGAGGCCAACAACAGCGCGTGGCAATAGCACGCTCTTTGTGCATGGAGCCGAAGATCATGTTGTTTGATGAGCCAACTTCTGCACTAGACCCGGAGATGATCAACGAAGTGCTGGATGTCATGGTTGAGCTTGCGGAAAGTGGTATGACAATGATCTGTGTAACCCACGAGATGGGCTTTGCCAGAAGAGTTGCTGATACCATGGTGTTTATGGACCACGGTGAAATTGTAGAGATGACAAACACCAATAAATTTTTTGAAGCACCTGACAGTGAAAGATGTCAGGAGTTTCTGCAACAAATACTACCGCACTAAAATGACAAGACTACTGCTAATTGTTTGCATGGCAGCACTATTGTCTGCCTGTTCCGGTGAATGGGGTTGGTATGTGGTCAATCCAACCACCGCGAAAGGCATGACCAACCTTAAGTTTCTGTTGAGCGGTCTTGGCTATACCATTCTACTGTCACTAACAGCGATCATCATTTCTATAGTTATTGGGCTACTGGTCGCATTACCCGGTTTATCTTCAAACCGCCTGCTGAAAGGCTTTAACCGAGTGTATGTAGAGTTGGTTCGTGCAGTGCCGATACTTGTGATGATCTTATGGGTCTACTATGGATTACCTCAGCTAATGGGTATCACCATAACAGTCTTCTGGGCAGGTGTAATTGCATTGGCACTTTCAGACAGCGCCTTTGAAGCGGAAATTTTCCGAGCCGGCATTCAATCAATTGACAAAGGCCAATACGAAGCATCACATACAGTAGCACTGGGATATACAGACACCATGCGTTTTATCATTCTGCCTCAGGCAATCAAGCGCATACTACCGGCACTCGGCAACCAACTGGTGTACATGCTAAAAATGTCCTCACTGGTCTCCGTCATTGGCATGCAGGAACTAACGCGGAAAGCCAATGAATTAGTTGTTACAGAGTATCGGCCATTGGAGATTTATACAGTCCTGCTGCTGGAATATCTTGTCTTGATATTGATTGTATCTGCCGGAGTGCGTTGGCTTGAGCGGCGCCTGCAGACGGATCAACGCTGATGCCAGGTGCGGTCGACTCGAGACCGCACCTGCTGATCGCTTTATACTTTGATTTCAATGCCGCGGTGTCATACTGAACCATGCGCAACAGACGGCAGGCCGGCAAGCGCCATTGCGAGCTCTGATTCATCATAAGTCTGATCATTGAGTTTACCGGCAAAGAAATCTGTATAAGCCTGCATATCAAAATGACCATGGCCACACAGGTTAAACAAAATGGTTTCACTCTTACCCTCTTCTTTGCATCGCAAAGCTTCAAGGATTGCTCCCCTCACCGCATGCGTGGCTTCCGGTGCCGGGATAATACTCTCGGTCCTACCGAACAACACACCAGCTTCAAAACACTCAAGTTGATTAAGTGCTTTGGCTTCAGACAGACCTAACTCATACAAGTGGCTCAAAATAGGAGCCATGCCATGATAACGCAGTCCACCTGCGTGAAAACCGGATGGTACAAAGTTAGCACCCAGCGTGTGCATTTTAACCAGCGGGGTCATTTGAGCAGTGTCGCCGAAGTCATAGGCATATTTGCCACGAGTAAGCGAAGGACAGGCAGCGGGCTCGATAGCAACCAGCCGCACATCCTTGCCGCCGCGAAGCTTTTCACCAAGAAACGGCAATGCGATACCCGCAAAGTTACTGCCACCACCCGAACAACCGACAACAACATCGGGGTAATCACCTGCCATCTCCATTTGACGCATCGCTTCCTGACCAATAACCGTCTGGTGCATCAACACATGGTTAAGTACGCTACCTAGTGCGTATTTGGTATCGTCGTTGGTGGCTGCTACTTCTACCGCCTCACTGATAGCGATACCCAGACTGCCAGTGCTGTCAGGAGTTTTTTCCAGTATGGCTCGACCTGCATTGGTGGTATCACTCGGGCTCGCTATACAACTGGCGCCGAAAGTCTCCATCATCGCCTTACGGTAAGGCTTTTGATTAAAGCTGACTTTGACCATAAAGACCTGCACCTCAAGATCAAACAGGGCTGCAGCATAAGCGAGAGAAGACCCCCACTGCCCTGCCCCTGTTTCTGTCGCTATCTTATTAATACCCTCGGCCTTATTGAAAAAGGCCTGCGGTATTGCAGTGTTGGGCTTGTGACTACCCGATGGACTTACGCCCTCATACTTATAATAAATTTTGGCAGGCGTATCGAGAGCTTTCTCGAGTCGGTGAGCCCGATACAAGGGCGTAGGACGCCACTGCTGATACGCACTTCTGACAGGCTCAGGTATTTCAATCTCCCGCTCCTGACTGACTTCCTGCATGATAAGCTCCATAGGAAACAACGGAGCCAGGTCATCGGGTCCAATCGGTTGGCCGGTACCAGGATGCAATACCGGCGGCAGCGCTTCAGGCAAGTCCGCCTGGATGTTGTACCAGAACTTCGGGATATCTTTTTCGGTGAGTAGAAATTTCGTTTGATCTGCCACAAGTGCTCCTCCTGTAAATTACCTACGATCTTATCTCTTATGACCAGCAGTAGGAAGGAGCACAGATAGATTTAGTCGCCACCGAATCAAACGAATTAACAGCGATACAGAGTATTATCTAGTGGGCCGCTTGATAAATAGGGTGACTAAGTTTTCACAGCCACAGGCGTCAGAGCAAGGCAAAAAAACGCAGGCATAGCAGGGCCTACGTCGAGTTTTTTTAACGCAGCTATGGCGTCTGTGGCGAAGAAAACTGTTA
>CALIHW010000086.1 GCA_938020525.1 uncultured Granulosicoccaceae bacterium
CAATATGACGCCGGATATATGGGAGCAGACCATTTTCTTTATTCAGGGCTTGCAACAACGGGAGCGTCCATATAGGGAGCGTCCATATAGGGATAAGCTGGTCCGATACTACAAGCCTGTAGACACGCAATACGGGTAAGATATCAAAACATACGCGGACTCTGGGGCGCATCCACCATTGTCGCTATGAATGATCGGCTTCGTAAACCACATCAATGTAGAGATGCATTCGGTGGATGCGCAAGCTTTTCCCCTCTACGTTTCCATACGTTACTACGTTAAACTATTATGTCGCCATTTACGGTATATTGTTTTGTCTGATCGAGCTTGCATTGTTGTATTTGGCGCAACCGGGTTGTTCGGCGAGTTACTGGTAAGGCGGCTGGTCAATGAACAGCGCTATTGTGTGGTTGGCGTCGCCAGAAATCTCTCGCGACTAAAATCGCTGCAGGGTGAAACGGATATTTCAATTGCAGTTGTTGATCGTGACGACGAAGCATCGGTTACTGCAACCTTAACCAGAGTAAAACCCTTCGCAGTAATCGATTGTGCAGGACCATTTCAATACTATGGCGCAGACCCTTATCGCTTTGCCAGACAAGTACTTCAGGCAGGTGCGCACTACATTGATATCGCAGATGCTCCGTCATTTGTCAGTGGTATTTCGGAGCTGGACAGTTTAGCGAGAGAACATTCCCTACTTGCCATAGCCGGTGCGAGTTCCGCACCTGCAATAAGTGCAGCCGCTGCAGAACGGCTTGTGGAGTCACTGCGTTCCGTTACTTCAATAGAAGTGGCTATTGTTCCAGGTAACCGTACCAGGCGAACGTTGTCCGTGATGAAAGCCATTTTAGGGCAGGTAGGGCAACCATTTCAGCTTACACGTGACGGTAAACTACAAACTGTCTATGGCTGGACGGAATTGAGGAAGGTTAATCTGGCTTTACCTGTTTACAAACCTGTTTGGGGCAGACTGGCTTCACTGGTTAATACCCCTGAAAATATACTCTTTGCGCAGCGATACAATGCAATGACGGTTGCTGTCTATGCAGGGCTTGAATTAAAAGGTTTTCATCGCCTGCTGCAGTTTGGTGGAAAGCTGGTTCAACTGGGCTTATTAAAGTCTCTTTTGCCATTGGCAAAAACAGCACGCTGGATAGCAAGTTTCTTCGAACGATTTGGTTCTGACGTTGGAGGAATGCAGGTTTGTGTTGTCGGTGAGGATACTCATGGACAACTACTCAGACGCACATGGGATCTTGTTACGGATGATGGCAGTGGCCCGCATATACCAACACTGCCGGTGTCTGTTCTGTTGGAAAAGCTGCATCGCGGATCATTTAAAGCAGGTGCGCGACCCGCTTGTGGTGAGGTGTCGCTTAGTAATCTGCAACCGCACATCGAATCGATAGGTGCAGAGACGGTTATTAGTGAGCAAGAGATAATACCGATTTTCAAAACTGCTTTAGGTGAATCGTTTAACTCACTGCCGCCATCAGTGCGAGATTTACATAATACAGTTGGTCAGTCTGTTTATCGTGGAATGGCACAGTCAATGGGACCAACCGGATTATCGGGCAGGTTGGCAGCACTTATGTTCGGGTTTCCGGCAGCCTCTGACAATATACCTGTCGAGGTAATAGTCAGGTCAGATTCCAACGGTGAACTTTGGATACGTAATTTCAGTGGCAGTGTGTTTAAGTCCCGGCTGTCGCTGACAGAGCATGGTCAAATCACGGAGCGTTTTGGCCCGCTCGTTATATGTCTTGGGCTCAACGTAAGGGAAGGTTGTCTTTACTTCCCGGTAACAAGCGCAAAACTGTTTGGTTTGATTCCGATACCGAGGCTAGTGCTGCCGAAGAGCATTGCCCATGAGTCAGTAGATTCAGAAGGCAGATTCACTTTTGATGTGAACATACTAACGCCGTTTGGTGCGCGCATCGCTCACTACAAGGGATGGTTGACCCGGTCCGTATAGTTGCGGATTCAAAAGAAGAAAAACTGGCGCAGAAAGACCGGAATACCCTTGATTTCATTGCCCCATCAGCGCAGTCTATAGCTAATGTGCTCTGTGTTGGAGTGCGGGTTCAAAAACGAGGAGGAATCGATGAAGAACACTCAAAAACTAGCCGCCGCAGTGGGTATCGCATTACTTGGCAGTGTTTCGCAGTCTATCGCGGCTGAGAAAGTCACGTACTACTGCAGCGCGCAGGAAGACTGGTGTCAGTTGATGGCGACAGGTTTTGAAGAAGCAACTGGTATTGAAGTAAACATGACTCGAAAGAGTTCCGGAGAGACGTTTGCTCAAATTAAAGCTGAGGCTGATAACCCGAAGGGCGATGTCTGGTGGGGTGGTACCGGTGATCCGCATTTGCAGGCTGCCGAGGAAGGTCTCACTGAAGCCTATGAGTCTCCAATGCGTGGCGAGTTGCATGACTGGTCTCTTAGTCAATCAGAGTCTGCCGATAACAAAACGATCGGTATTTATTCCGGTGCACTTGGCTATGGTTATAACGAAGAAATACTAAAGGCTAACAACCTCCCGGAACCTGCTTGCTGGAAAGATCTGCTAAAGCCTGAGTATAAAGGGCATGTACAAATGGCTAACCCTAACTCTTCCGGTACGGCGTACACCACACTTGCCACTATTGTTCAATTATTTGGTGAAGATGAAGGCTTTGAATTTATGAAAGGCCTGCATGCAAACATTAACCAATACACAAAATCGGGTTCTGCTCCTATTAAGGCTGCGGCGCGCGGTGAGAACACCATTGGCATTGTGTTTATGCATGATGCTGTTAAACAAGCGGCTTCAGGTTTTCCAATTAAGGTGGTTGCTCCCTGCGAAGGCACTGGCTATGAAATTGGTTCTATGAGTTTGATAAAAGATGGCCGTAATATTGAGAACGCCAAAAAGTTCTATGACTGGGCGTTAACGGCAGATGTGCAAAGTCGTTCGCTTGAAGTTAAAGCTTTTCAGGTAATGTCTAACAAGGCAGCGGAAAGTTCGCCTCAGGCACCGGATCTTTCGTCAATCAAGCTGATTGACTATGACTTCAAAAAGTACGGGTCTTCAGATGAGCGGAAGCGTCTGCTGAAAAAGTGGGATGACGAAGTATCTACGCTTCCTCGTTAGAGTTGATCTGCGGTCGATGTTGACCATAAGTCTTAAAATTAACTTAAACGGTTAATTTAACTCCCCAGGTGGTGTGGACTCCCACACCATCTTTTTAACCGCATCTCCAATCCGGACTCACAAGCACTTGGCAGCTCCCGAATCAGATGTTCTTGCTACCAGAAGAGGAAGTCGTGTAGTAATCATCTGGTTACTTGTCGGGTTACTCGGTTACATTGTTTTGCCGTGGTACCTGTTGGAAGATGGCTTTTTCAGTTTTGAATGGCTGTTTGACGGCTATCCGTTCGATTCCGACTATGCGCCAGCTGCCTTCCTTGTTTTTCAGGGTGAGAAGATCTGGCTTGCACCGCTGGTGCTGCCAATACTATTGCCGCTAATTGCACTTGGTCGAGACGCAGATCGTCGATTTTTCTCAACAGTTCTAATTATTGCCGGTGCCAGTGGGCTCTTCTACCTGTTCGCGCAGGGCTTTGCTATCGGTATACGTGGTTTTAATGCCGAGTGGCTGCAGGCGCTGTTCGGAGAACTCGGTGATCGTCAGTTTGGCTTTGGCTACGGAGCAGTGTTACTGGCATGTACTTTTTTGTTTTATTTGACGACGGGCATCGCTTCTCGTGGTTATATAAACGGTGATGTATTTGTTGTTGGCGCAATCGGTTTTATAATCTCGATTGTAGCGATATTTATTTTCTTTCCGATAGCCCAGATGCTATCGAGCGCACTGCACGACAACGACGGCAATTACTCGCTTTCGGTGTTTATTGCCAAGTTTTCTGAGAACAAAATATGGGGCCTCGGTTGTCTGACTGAAAACCGTGGTTGCGGTGTTGCGTGGAACTCACTATTTCTTGCTGTGGTTGTCGGTGCCGCGACTACTCTTTTGGGATTGGTGTTCGCACTGGTAGCGACAAGGTCTGGCTTTCGCTATGGCAACTGGCTGCGTGCCCTGACTGTCTTGCCAATAATTACCCCGCCGTTTGTTATTGGTTTGGCGATTATATTGCTGTTTGGACTATCCGGTACAGTCACTCAGTGGGTTGCAGGTTTTCTGGATTTACAGCCATCCCGATGGGTCTACGGACTACCGGGGATCATGATCGCGCAGATGCTGTCCTTCACCCCGATTGCGTTTCTTGTATTGATTGGCGTGGTGGAAGGTGTAAGCCCGTCAATGGAGGAAGCATCGCAAACCTTAAGGGCCAGCCGCTGGTATACGTTCAAAACGGTGACCTTCCCGTTGATAAGGCCCGGGCTTGCGAATGCGTTTTTATTAGGCTTTATAGAAAGCATGGCCGACTTTGGTAACCCGCTGGTTTTGGGCGGCAATTATGATGTTTTATCTACAGAGATTTTCTTTGCTATCGTTGGGGCGCAGAATGATCAGGGTCGTGCTGCTGTGCTCGCCATTGTGTTGCTGTTATTTACACTGACAGCTTTTTATGCACAACGCCGCTGGCTTGGTAAAAAATCCTACATCACAAAAACTGGTAAAGGTGATGGTGGTAGCCATTCACTGATGCCAAAACGTATCATGTATCCGTGCTATGCCATTGCGTCAATCTGGGTGATCTTCACAGTGACGGTATACAGCATGATTATCTACGGTGGTTTTGTAGAGACCTGGGGGCTTAATCACGCGCTGACATTTAAGCACTACATCACAACGTTTGCCATAGGCTTCAACGAATTTGGAATTCATTTTAAAGGCACGGCATGGGATTCATTCTTTACAACAATTAAGATTGCTGCCACTGCTGCACCGCTGACAGCAGTAGTCGGGCTGATTACAGCCTACCTTCTGGTGCGACAACAATTTCACGGTAAAGACTGGTTTGAGTTCGGCACCATGCTGAGCTTTGCGATACCCGGTACGGTTGTCGGGGTCAGCTACATTCTGGCTTTTAATGTGCCTCCGCTGGAGCTTACCGGTACGGGCATTATTCTGGTGATCAGCTTTGTGTTTCGTAACATGCCGGTGGGTGTGAGAGCAGGTATTGCTTCTATGTCCCAGTTAGATAAAAGCCTTGATGAAGCCTCGTTAACTCTGGGAGCAAACACCTGGCGTACGTTCCGCAAGGTTATTCTTCCGCTGATGCGTCCTGCCATACTGGCAGCATTGGTATTTAGCTTTGTTCGTGCAATGACTGCGATAAGTGCGGTTATCTTCCTGGTCAGTGCCGAATACAACATGGCGACTAGCTATATTATTGGACGGGTTGAAAACAATGACTACGGCATTGCCATTGCGTATTCGACAACGCTGATCTTCGTCATGCTTGCGGCTATTTTGCTGTTCCAATTACTGGTGGGTCGCAATCAGACGTCCCGTCCATTCCAGTCACGAGCTAACGTCGGTTGATATTATGAGCCAGATTATAGATCAGGGTGAACTACAAACCCGTGCAGCTTCCGTTGAGTTCAAATCGGTTACCAAGCGTTATGGGACTGATGTGACAGCGGTGGACGATGTTTCACTAAAAGTAAAAGCGGGTGAACTGGTTACACTGTTGGGGCCATCGGGTTGCGGCAAGACAACCACACTGAGAATGATAGCTGGACTTGAGATGGCATCTTCCGGGCATATATTAATCGGTGGTAGTGATGTAACCCGGCTGCCTGCTACTGATCGTGATGTTTCAATGGTTTTTCAGTCATATGCATTGTTTCCGCATATGACGGTATTGGAAAACGTTTGCTATGGTCTTAGGGCTTCGGGTAAGAGCAAAAAGCAGAGTATAGAGCGAGCAGAACATGGGCTCGATTTGGTCGGCTTAGCAGGATACGGCAGCAGGCTACCGAGTGAATTATCCGGCGGGCAACAACAGCGCGTAGCAGTCGCAAGGGCGCTGGTACTTGAACCGCAGGTGCTTTTGTTTGATGAACCACTGTCTAATCTGGATGCAAAATTACGCAGACAGGTACGTGAAGATATTCGCGACATTCAACAACGCTTATCACTTACTGTGGTTTATGTAACCCATGACCAGGAGGAAGCCCTTGCGGTGTCAGACCGTATCATTGTGATGAAGAACGCTATGATTGCACAGGTTGGAAGTCCGCGAGAATTATATGAGCAGCCGGCGAGTGAGTTTGTGGCTGATTTTATTGGTGAGGCGAATATTCTTGATGCGGAAATTATTGCTGTTCATGACGGAGTAGCTACTGTGCAGGTTGGAGATATTGCTTTGTCTCTCGATGCCAGAGGGCTGGGCACCGGTACCGCAAAATTGGCGGTGCGGCCGAACCGGATATTGATGCAGCCTATTGAAGCTGGCAGTGCGAATGCGTTAACCGGGAGAGTAGAAAAAGCAACCTATGTTGGAAACCGAATCGAGTATATGGTGTCCACAGCAACGGGCTCGATATTCTGCACCAGTGAAGAAACAGACCGGCAGATCAATGAAGGCGCAGAAGTGGCAGTCAGGTTTGATTCTGTTGGACCGGTAATCCTGCCGCACGCATAAGACAGTAGCTGCTGCCAATAACTATTGGGAGGGTGTCGTAAAGGTTTTAGTGATTATCACATAATCTTAACGAGTTTCGTTTTTGTCATTCTCCCCGGGAGGGTGTCGTCAAAGGTTTTAGTGACTATCACTTAACCATAACCAGTGCCGCTTTTGTCATTCTCCCTGGGGAGAATCCGGCGTGTAGTTTGCGCCGGAAG
>CALIHW010000087.1 GCA_938020525.1 uncultured Granulosicoccaceae bacterium
CGAGGTAGCCGTGTTCGTTGAAGAAATCTATTTGCGACTGGTCGAGCGCTGCCATCATCAATACCCAAGGGTTGTTTCTACAGAACATGCCACAAAGAACGCATTGTCTCAAACTGCAACGCTCTCTATTATGACAGCTAGCTTCCGGAATACGCCAAATGAGCAACGCGCTCGACAATTTCAACCCGCAGATACGCAGCTGGTTTAATGACCGCTTCAAACAGCCCACCGCTGTGCAAAATGCAGCGTGGCCGGTAATCTCCAGTGGCGAACACGCGCTGATCACAGCCCCCACCGGCAGTGGTAAAACACTGACGGCATTTCTGTGGTCTTTGAATCGGTTTGCCAACAAGGAATGGCAACCTGGTGCTACCCGGCTTTTATATGTGTCACCACTTAAAGCACTGAACAATGACATTCAGCGAAATCTGCTTGAGCCGCTTCACGCACTTGGTGATTCAGGAGCGATAGCACGATTAAAAGTACAGACTCGTTCTGGCGATACCTCACAAACTGATCGGCAACGCATGCTGCGAAAGCCGCCAGATATTTTAATAACCACGCCTGAGAGTTTGACACTGTTACTCACTACCACCAGAGGCAGGTTAGCACTAAGCACAGTCGAGACACTGATTATCGATGAAGTGCATTCACTGGTTGATAACCGGCGCGGTGTCGCACTGATGGCAGCCGCCGAACGACTACTACACATTACACAGCGTCTGCAACGTATAGCGCTTTCCGCCACAGTCAGTCCACTTGAAGACGTGGCGACTTATGTCGGTGGCTATGACAAAAATGGCAAACCAAGAAGCGTCAACATCGTTAACCCACAAACCGATAAAGCAATTTCTCTTACCGTGAGATATCCGTGTGAAGTAAAACAGGCAGCAGAAAACGGTGAGTCCGTATGGGATCCACTGGCAGAGAAATTTCGTGATGTGGCTTTAAACAATCGCAGCACATTGTTTTTTACCAACAGCCGTGCGATGGCAGAAAAAATAACCCTTAAAATTAATGAGCAGTCTCCATCATTACTTGCCTATGCACATCATGGCTCATTAGCGCGTGAGATTCGCACCGAGGTTGAGCGTCGGTTAAAGCACGGTGAACTCAAAGCGATTGTAGCCACCAGCTCACTCGAAATGGGCATAGATATCGGTAGCCTCGACCAGGTAGTGCTATTGCAGTCGCCACCGGGAATTGCCGCAACACTGCAACGAATCGGGCGCGCGGGTCACAGCGTCGGTGAGGAAAGTCGTGGCTCTTTGTTTCCAGTGCATGCAGCAGACTTTGTAGAGGCCGCAGCATTATCGACCGCTACCATAGCGCGAGATCTAGAGCCATTAAAGCCGCTGAAAGGCGCGCTCGACACACTGTCGCAAACAATCATTTCAATGTGCGCCAATGAAAAATGGAACGCAGAAGATATCTATCAGCTGGTGAAAAGGTCGGCACCTTATCAACAAACCTCACGTGAACAGTTTGATCTGGTATTAGAACTCCTCGCAGGCAGATATGCAGGCTCCCGCGTGCGTGAGCTGCAATCACGTATTATCTATAACCGGATAGACGGAACAATTACCGCAAAAAAGAACGCTGTCTTCGCCTTATATAATTCAGGCGGCAGCATTCCAGACCGTGGTTATTATCAAATACGCCATGCAGACACAGGTGCAAAGATCGGTGAACTTGATGAAGAGTTTGTCTGGGAAGCACGAGTGGGAGATACCTTTGCATTGGGCACACAGCACTGGCAGGTAAAACAAATTAACCATAACGATGTACTGGTAAAGCCGGCAGGTGCGGGCAATGCACCACCCTTCTGGCGAGCCGAACGTAATAACCGCAGTCATCACTACGCGCAACGTATTGGTGAGTTCCTACTCAAAGCAAATACCTGGCTGGCATCAGGCAATCAGAAGCAACTACAAGAGCATCTGGAGGAAAAATTATCTTTTGACGCTGGTGCTACCGAAAAACTGATTGATTACCTGCAAAGGCAAAGAGAGAAAAGTGCTACCGATCTGCCACACCGTCAACACATCTTATTGGAACTGGTAGAAACGGGGCCAGGCGGATACAAAGGGCCGGATATTCAAAAGCAACTTGTACTACATACACACTGGGGCGGGCGATTGAACCATCCCTGGGCACTCGCACTGCAAAGCGCATGGCAAGAAAAGTATTCAGAGACGCCAAAACTCCATGCAGATAACGATGCCATTGTGATGCAGCTAAACAATGTGCCAGATCCGGCAACCGTGCTGTCACTTGTTACTCCTGAGAATCTTGATTATCACCTCAGACGCTCACTTGAAAGTTCGGGCTTTTTTGGTACACGCTTTCGGGAATGTGCAGGCAGGTTTTTACTACTGCCAAGACAGAAATTTAATCAAAGACTTCCCCTGTGGATGAGCCGACTACAGGCCAAAAAGTTAATGTCCGCAACAATGGCTTTTGAAGATTTTCCGGTAATGCTTGAAACCTGGCGTACCTGCCTGAACGATGAGTTCGAACTAACCGCACTATCTGCCATGCTGAATGAAATTGCTGATGGCGTGTGCACATGGACTTTTATCCACACAGCAACACCGACACCATTTGCAAGCAACCTGACGTTTGATCAGATTAATCAATACATGTATGCCGACGACACTCCTGAACAGCAACAGGTCAGCGCACTATCAGAAGACCTGATTAAAGAAACTGCACTCAACAATCAACTCAGGCCATCAATAGACCCAGGCATCAACCAGCAGTTTATTGCAAAGCGACAGAGAACCCACCCCGACTATCAACCTGCAGACAAGCATGAATGGACAGAATGGGTCAAAGAACGAGTACTGATCCCACACAATGAGTGGTGGCTGGACTGGCAGGACCAGCCTGAAAAATCGGATCGGCTGCTCTGCGAAATTACCCAAGATGGCAGTCGTTGGGTGTGTCATCTAGAGAACGCATACCAGCTGATCAACAGCGGGCTGGCAAAAAATGGTTCTGCAAATCGAAAAAAGTTACCACAGCTGAATAATGATGAGCGCACAGCAGAGTCACTTGCTGCAGAGATTCTGTCTTTCTATGGGCCTCTGTCAATACAAGAGATAGAGTCACTGCTTCCGTCAGTTCCAGCGGGTTTACTAAATGATGAAAGATACGTAAGCGGCGCTCTTTTGGAAGGCGATACAGGCACAACTTACTGTGATCTGGAGAACTTTGAAATCCTGATGCGCTGGCAAAGATCTGCAAGGCGCCCAACTTTCGAACCACTACCGGTGAAACAGTTACCGGCCATACTAGCCAACTGGCATCAGTTTAACGTATCTGCCAGTGAGCAGTCCGTTCTCGATACGGTAGAAAAACTGCGCGGCTACCATAGTCGGGTGCAACCTCTTTTAAACGTTTTTTTTGCATCACGACTGAAAGCGTTTTCAGAATATCAACTCGACAATGTTTTTCTTCACCAACAACTATCGTGGCTTGGGACTGACAAAGAGCAATGCTGCCTTTGTTATCCGGAAGATATAGAGCTGCTTCGAGGCGGTCAAAGCGGTAAAGATGATACTTTTCCACTCGCCGCATACTTCAGTGATGTACATGCAAGCTACAACTTCCTGCAGATCTCAACACAAGCCCGTGACTCAAAAAATCATGCACAAGGAAAACCGGTGATCGAGGATATCAACGAGGCATGGTGGCAGGGTGTCTGGTCAGGTCAATTAACAGCAGATAGTCTGGCGCCATTAAAGCAAGGTGCAAAATCAGGCTTTACCCTTTCAGGAGCCGCAGGTGGTACTGGCAGGATCGCTATGGCAAAACGGCGAGCCAGAACACTCAGTAACAGCTGGCAGGGTAACTGGCAATTAACATCCTATAAAGACAACGATAATGACAACCAAACTGACAACCATATTGATGCGCTAACAGAACTGGAAGAGTGCCGTGAGCGCGTGCACATACTGCTTGACCGCTATGGCGTAGTTACCCGGGAACTTGCCAACCGTGAGATTGACTGTCTCAGATTTGCAAAGCTGTTTAAAGCCATAAGAGTCATGGAGCTTGCAGGCGAAGTTACTCAGGGCTTGTTCTTTGAGGGCCTAAGTGGACCACAGTTTATCTCACCGCGTGCACTGGCAAAACTACAACAAAATGAAAAAGCACAAACTCACTTCTGGTGTAATGCACTAGACCCGATCTCTCCTTGCGGGTTAGGCGTTGACTGGCCGGAGCTTCCGCAAAGACGCGCACAGAATTATCTCAGTTTCTATAAGGGAGAATTAGCGCTTGTTATAGAAAACAATGGTGGCCGATTAAATTTTTATATTGATCCGCAAGACAACGAACTGGATAGAATCCTCGATCCTTGTATTCATATTGTAAAAACGAATGGGAAAATAACAGTCAAAGAGATCAACGGTGAGCCTGCAATGACCAGCCCTTACCTTCCGGCATTGTCGAGAGTAATGAAAAAGCGCAAGGACCATCGTAGTGTTTATTTCGAGCTGTAACCCGACCGTAACACAGCTATTGCCGATCAGCAGGATTTGTTAATCCGCTGTAAGCCATAATGAGTGTTCAATAAGAATGGAGAAGCAACAATGAGCAGCGTTCCAAAAGACGTACAGGAAGTATTTAGCTCATACCCGGATCACGCCCGACAACGACTACTGGAGATTCGGCAACTCATCTTTAATTGCGCTTCTGCTGATGAAACCATAGGAGAACTGACGGAAACCCTCAAATGGGGTGAACCCGCCTACCTCACGGAGAAAACTGGCAGCGGCAGTACAATCAGACTTGGATTTAAAGACAATCAGCCTGACACTGTGGCGATTTATTTTAACTGCCAGACAACAATCATCAAACAAATACAGCAACGATTTGACGGACTCTTCGACTGCGTAAATAACCGCGCAGTTTTGATACCGGCCAAAGACTCCTTGCCAGAAAAAGAACTGTCTGAATGCATTAACTTTTCATTAAAATATCACATAAACAAAAAAGCCAGATCTGCAGGCTTGCTATAACAATACTCGTTGTTGGCAGAGTCATCATCCTACCGGTTACTCGAGTATCCGTTTGGTACAGAGCGTAACCGTAGGGTGGATAAGCTTGCGCATCCACCAATGTGCAGCACGTCATATACGCCATTACCAAGTCAATCAGGACCAAATCACTCTGGCAATTTAATTACTGTTATTCTGTGGCGGTCGTTGTGGCAGTCTGGTGGATGCGCAAGCTTATCCCCCCTAACTGTGATGAATGGGTTTCGCCCCACGGAATGAAAGTATTACATTAGTCCGTGGTAGGGCGGGCCTTAGAGGCCGGATTTTTCGTGG
>CALIHW010000088.1 GCA_938020525.1 uncultured Granulosicoccaceae bacterium
TAACCAGTGCCTAAACGATTATAAATAACAGTGAAACAATTAGCTGATTAACTGGCCTGCAAGATCAACGAAATCTTTGGCATGGAAATCATTTCTTGCATCGACACTAACATCCTTTACCTGATCCGCACCATACTCTAACGGTCGCTCAATGTAGGCAGTTTTCAACCCGGATTGCCGCGCTGCGACAAGATCACTTCGGTGGGCCGCTACCAGCATGACTTTGTCGGGCGATACATCGAAAACATCTGCCACGCCAAGATAAGTTTCTTTAGCAGGTTTATAAGCATTAAATACCTCGGCAGATAAAATCAGGTCCCAGGGTAGACCGGCACGCTTGGCCATATTTGATAACAATGAAAGATTGCCGTTAGACAACGTACATATTGTGTAGACGCGTTTCAGTTGGCCAAGCCCTTGCACCGCATCAGGCCACGGTTGAAGACGATGCCAGATCAGATTAAGCTCGCGTCTTTCTGCGTCATCAATTGGCAGGCCATACTCCTCCAGCACTTCATCAAGTATTAAACGATGCAGTACATCAATTTTGGTCCAGCCCAATTCACCTGAACGCACTCGTTGCATTGCCGGCTGATAACCATCGCGCCAAGACCGAGCAAACTTAGCGGCATCGATGTCATAACCTCGCTTCTCAATTTCCCTGACTATTGATCCATGCCAGTCGACCACTGTACCGAAAACATCAAAGGCAAGAATCTCAACATCCGCGCTCACATCGCATCCTTAACATCAAAACTTCAGGTTATCGGGTCCCGACCACTTTCTATCATATAGTCAAGATACGCTATTCTGTCCTGTCCCCAGAACACTTCATCCTTATATACGTAAGCTGGCGCACCAACAACATCCAGTTCGGTAGCTGCCTGAGAGTTCGCGCTGCGCACTTCAACAATTGCAGGATCTTTTGATTCCTGAACGATGGCCTTGCCATCAAAACCCGCCTTGTCTAATAACTCAGCCAATATTGCTTCATCAGCAATCTGCCTGTCCTGTCCCCAAAGCGCCTCACCGACGCTAAAAAGAAACGGCCCGGGATCCTTACCTTGCTTTGCCAATACAATGCAACAACAGTCTGCTCGCTCAGGATTAGCCGGATAACTATCTGGCTGAGGGATTATCTCCAAACCGTGATAATGGCCAATACGCTGCAACTCAAGCAAACGGTAGCGTTGGCGCATCGGTGGGCGTTGAGGAGGTGCAACTCCACCGGAGACTTTCCAGACCTCCATCAGGTTGACCGGTCTATAGTGTATTTCTTTATTATGCTTTGCCGCCATCTCGGCAAATGGTTTTTGACCAAACCAGGTGAACGGGGACGTCGAGGTGTAGAAGTAATCAATATGGTCGGCCATAACTTCACTCTAATCTGTAGTTCGCTAATCATCCTGTGACATCGCCTAGATTGCAAGCCTGCTGCTGACGAACACGAAGGGTTGAACTTAGCGACGTGTATGAGCTCCAGGAATTCACAATGTTTAATCGATTATATTTGTAATACATAAGCGATTATTTAAGGCATTGTGATAGCGCGCGCCCTTTCACGAAATCCAAAATACAACGGTATCGCTACACAAAGACCAACTAGAAAAGTCAACAGAACATAAATCCAGGGCCACTTGACGCCGTCCTGCGCGGCATTCGATACCGCCATTACAGAAAACACAACGCCAGCTAATGCCGCGTCGACGGCAACTCCACTACTGGCCGCATTGTTCATCACAGATGAAAAAAATGACTGTAGAAGGAAACCGTCAGCAGTTGCAAAGTACTCGATGAAATAAGACCAACTCCACAACAAACCGACAACCGCCAGAAAAAAGTAGACCTGTGAAAGCAAAGTGGATCGTGACATTTAAGCTCCAGATGATATTGTCGGTTGCAAGGTCACAGCTCTACCTCCAACCACCGACGAATTACTTATATGGAAAATCCAGCTAGCTTGGTTTCCATATACTCAAGTAATCCCTCGCGTGCGCCTTCTCTTCCCAAACCACTTTCATTCATACCGCCAAATGGTGCAGCAGCGCTGGTCGGGTTTATGTCATTGACTCCGATAATGCCAAAATTTAACTGCTCAACGCTCCTAAGTGCTGTAGATAAGTCTTTGGTGTACACATAAGCTGCGAGTCCGTAGTGTGTATCGTTTGCCATTGCAATGATGTCGTCGTTATCATCAAACGGGATAACCGGTGCTACCGGCCCGAATGTCTCTTCCCGATAGATCAGCATTGAATCATCCACACCCGTTAATACAGTAGGTGAAAAGAAGAACCCGTCAGCAAATGTATCGCCGGTCAGTCTCTCGCCGCCACACAAGATATCAGCACCTTTGTCTTGCGCATCATTGACCTGATTTTCAATCTTTACAATAGCCTTTTCATCAACCAGCGGACCAATAGCCACCCCTTCCTCAGCACCATTACCCACACGCATTTTTTTTATTCGTGAAGTGAGTGTCTCGACAAACTCGGTTAAGATGTTTTTATGTACAAAGATACGGTTGGGGCAAATGCAAGCTTGCCCGGTATTCAAAAACTTAACCAGACTGGCACCTTTAGCAGCATGTACCGGATCGGCATCTTTATAAACAATAAAGGGAGCATGACCACCCAGCTCCATAGATACCCGCTTTAATCCCACCGCGGCATCCTGCGACAGCTTTTTACCGACAGCTGTAGAGCCGGTAAAGGTAAGCTTGCGAACTGCCGGATGCTCGCAAAATACTTTCCCAATGGGTGCTGGATCAGAAGCCGTTATTAAATTTATCACACCGGCCGGAACACCGGCCTCCTGCAACAATTTGAACACCTCAATTGCACACAACGGTGTTGATTCAGCAGGCTTTACAACCACCGTACATCCAGCTGCAAGAGCAGGTGCCAATTTGCGCGTCAACATAGAAATCGGGTAGTTCCAGGGCGTAATTGCTGCCACCACACCTACAGGCTGATGCTGCACTATGAAACGCTGATCTGGTCTGGCTGACGGTATTGTCTCGCCATAGGTGCGCTTGGCTTCCTCGGCAAACCAGAGTAAAAAATCTGCCGCATACTGGACTTCATTAGCAGCTGCTTTGAGCGGTTTACCCTGCTCACGCGTCATTAGTGCTGCCAACTCAGATTTGTTATCCAGCATCAGTTGCCAGGCACGATACAGAATAGCTGATCGACTGTGTGCAGTTGTTCTCGACCAACTCGCAAAGGCCTTGTGCGCGGCTTCTACTGCCTGCGTAGCGTGAGTTTGATTACCATCAGCTACGCTACCGATTACAACACCTGTCGCCGGGTTGATAACCTCAAACGTCTGCTCTGCTTTGACCCATTCGCCATCAATAAACATGGGGCCATCAATAACCATAGAATTTACTTGTGCTTGAATATAGCTCAAGTTTACAGCACCGTATCGCAAAAGCGACAGCTCAGGACTTCTCAGGGAGCCAGCAACGAATATCAATCACAGGCACCTGTTCTCTGCTTACCCGGGGTTATCTCACCCCAGGCAGCAAGGTGCAGTCATACTAGTTTCGAAGCTTCTCGCCTTTTGGATCGAACGGTGGCTCATCAAGCAGTCTGGCGTGATGCGGCAGGCCCAGCACCGCCACATCATACTCGGCACCGCTTTTGACAAACTCTGTTTTAATAAAACACAGTGCTAGCGACTGCTTAACGGTATGACCATAGGCACCGGAGCTGACGCGACCTACCGGAGTACCATCTTTGGCAAAGATCGACTCACCACCTGAGGCATCAGCATTAGTCACATCAATCGAAAGCAGCACTAGTTTTTCACGCGGCTCCTGGTTTTGCAGACCAGCCCATACCTCTTTACCGAGAAACTCCGGCTTATCCATCTTGATTAGCCGCTCCAGGCCAACTTCATGCGGCCAATACTCTGGCGAGTACTCGCGTCCCCACGAGCCATAGCCTTTTTCTACACGCAGACTTAGCAGCGATCGACCACCAACAAGCCGCAGACCATAAGCAGCGCCTTCCTTCATTAACGCATCAAACAGAGCTTCCTGGTGTTCTGTTGGTACATAGATTTCCCAACCAAGATCACCGGTAAAAGATACCCGCATTGCCAATGCATCAATACCTGCGATACCAATTTTTTGCGAACGCATAAATTTAAAAGCATCATTACTTAAGTCTGCGTTAGTCATGCGCTGCAGCATCTCACGCGACTTTGGTCCGGCTACACTAAAACCACAATGATCTTCTGTTCGCGATTCCAGCGTCACACCTTCCGGCGCTGGTACCATCTCCCAAAATCGTCGA
>CALIHW010000089.1 GCA_938020525.1 uncultured Granulosicoccaceae bacterium
AGCGAGAAAGTGAGATTTTGAGTCAGATATTTCGATCGATTGAGGCGAATAGTCATTCATATTTAACGATATCGATCGCAATAGCTGGCCAAAAGATCGCTTTCGCAGTAGATCATTCATTCTCGGACAAGCTCCTAGTAAGTTGTTCGATTAGCCTGACCCGAAATGGTTCAGCCACAGTCAGCGTTCCGTCAGATCCTGAGACCTGCAAGCAATATAACGAATTACGTTTGATGCTGAACGGCGGCGGGCCTTTAAAAGGCCAGTCGAACGCTTTTGCTAACAATGCCCGCATCACCCCTATATGGCACACAGCAACGGTATCTTCAGAGAGACTGTTGATCCATGGCGACAACCGCGACCAGACCGCTGCCGGACTTTCTCCATTGGGTGGCTGGTAGTCCCACCCCCATTCCGGCAAGTGGCGGAAACCTGATTCAGGCTCTGTGTACAAATCAAAACCACGCCTGCCCTCCCAATCACCGTAATCCATCTCAATTAGTGCAGGCTCGATAAGTGGTGACCGCTTAGAGATTAGCCTCGCTGTATGCACCGCCCGCTGCAAGGGACTAGATATTAGGGTCGCATGCTTCCAGTGATCGGGTAATCCTAATCCTGAGAGCTCGTCGATCGCCGCGGCATCGAGCGGAATATCCCTGCGCCCCTGGATTTTTCCGTTGCGATTCCACTGGGTATGTCCATGCCTTATTATTGCGAGCTGTATCATCTGTTACCGATAACCCGCTGCAATTGCTCTGATAAAATACCGGCAGCAGAATCCAGCAAATGCTGACTGCGTATAAATTCAAAGCCTGTGTTTACCATTGATTCACGCATAGATGGATCCGCAAGAATCCGATCAATTGTAACAGCAATGGATTGCGCATCATTTGTCCCAGCAAGTAGATGGCCTGCAGGTTCCGTGGATTCAGAAGCCAGTGGCGCAAGTGAATTCGATGAAGCAATCACGTCTCTTACCCCTGGACGATCCTGTGCCACTACCGGTAAGCCCGCCGCCTGCGCTTCAAGGTAGACCATTCCGAATGCTTCGTTCACACCGGGCCACACAAACACAGATGCCTGCCTATAAGCCTCAGTCACCGCTGGCCGATCCAGCTGCCCCAGAAAACTGACTCGGCTACCGAAGTCTCTGAACATCAATTCAATATCGGTGCGAGCTGGACCATCTCCTATTATAGAAAGCTGCCAGTCCTGCGACTGCAAAAAAGACAGAGCATTTGCAAGAAGACGATACGATGCGAACTTATCACCGTAACGATGCATCCCAACCGCCAGTAAATGCTTGCCATGCATATCAATCTCGTTATGCGATGATTTACGATGCATTGCAGGTAAATCAGTTTGATTTAGAAACGGTGGCAGGTGTACAAGCTCTTGATGCACGGGCTGATACTCAGCAAGTGCCAGACGATCTCTTTCAGTCAAATAAAAAATACAATCTGCAGACTCTGTTGCCTGGTCTGCACTGGCAGAAAACTCTGCCCACGGCCCATCCAAACGCCTTTTTGCAATACTCGCCTCTATAACAAGGTACGGTATGTTCAGGTGCTTGCAGACAGCAGCACCGATAAGGTCCGGTGCTTTGTAATAATTATGGTAGGTAACCCACGCTTGCCAATCAACACCTGATTCAAGTATGCGCTCTACTTCAGCTACAGCCTGTGCTCTAAGCTGGAATTGCAATTTCGCATCACCCTGCCCATCATAACAACGCAATCGGGACGCCAGGGTAACAGGTAACTCTAATGTGTTTAGTTCAAGTGCTGCAACTATACTTTGCGCCATCTCCCGATCACCTGAAGGCACCGGATGATCTGGAGATTTCATCGGTGCATAAAAAGCTAGCTGCTTCAATTTACACGGCTTTTAGTTTGATGGTTCACAGAGAGCACTCAGACGTTCACCAAGCAACTCGATACCAGCATCCATACCGAATTCTTCTACAAGTCGGCGGTATGCAGCTTCAGCAAATAAAGTACGTTTTTGCGGTGACTCCGCAAGCGTCATTATAGATGCAGCAAGTGCTTCGGCGCTGTCTTCTGATAGTAATGCATGAACGTTATGCTGCAAAAATTCCGGAATTGCAGAGACATTGGTTGCAATGATCGGGAGTTTTTGCGATGCCGCCTCCATTAATACATTCGGCAGACCATCGCGATCGCCGTTTTCTGCTATTCGGCTGGGTAGAATAAAAATATCGGCATCGCGCATCGCGTTTATAACTTCAGGTTGCTCACACTCACCCAGCCAGTTAATCCGATCATTTACTTTTGCAGCTTTGGCTTGTTCATGCAGTGGCACTTTAAGCTCACCGCCACCGATATGGGTCAGTTTCCAATGGAGAGTGTCTGGTAACTTCGCAAGAGCTGCTATTAGACGATCATAGCCTTTTTTCTCAACCAACCTGCCAACGGATAACAAATGCAGCTCTGATTCATCCCCGATTCTTTCGGGTGGTGAAGGAAAACGCGAAAGGTCAAGACCATGATAAACAAGTTCGACTCGATCTTTATTGTTAGCTGGTGAATCTGCCAGGAAGTCAGCAATCGATCGCAAATGTTTAGCACCTATAGCAGTGCAGGTCACACCAAACGCGGCTCCATAACTTTTGCTATCAAGTTTTTCACGTAGCTCCCAGTCCGGTGCAGTCCAGATGTCCTTAGCATGTGCTGAGTAGCTCCAGGGGATGCCGCGCATGATGGCTGCATATCGAGCGACAGATGATGGTGTATGCAGGAAGTGAGCATATATTGCACGCATCGAATCAGGCAGTTCTCTCGCCATTACACAGGCTTGCCCAAAACGCCGAATACGATTGCGGGTAAAGTCGCGACGCAGATCAGCACGAAAAATTTTCCATGCCGCAGCATATCCCGGCAGTCGACGGCAGGTCAGCCAACTCCGAACAACACGCCATACTTCTTGATGCAAATACTCTGGTACATACCGCACCAGTGCAACAACCTGCTCATGCAATGGATGGCGTTTTTCATTGGCCGGGTGACGCAACGACCAGATCTGAAATCGCTGCCCTTTCGCTTCCAGTGCCGCAAGCTCTTGTGCTACGAAGGTTTCAGACAACCGCGGCCAACACTTAACGACAATAGCCAGCGGACTGTTGTCATCATTTTTTTTGTCCACCTTTTTTTGATCGTCGTACTTTTGCTCAGCGTTTATTTGATCAGGGTTCATGTTGTTTAACGGTCATGCCTGTTCGGGATGTGATTGCCGATCAAGCATTGCTCTGGCTCTGCTGACAATACATTCCAGTCCATCCAGCAAGCCATCATAGCGACCGGCTGACGGTCGCTTTTGATCTGGTAAGTTACGGATCGCATCGATCATGGCAGCGACCGGGTCGGCTTCCTGATCATTATCCAGCATTTTTACTAATCCCAGATCCTGCGCTCTCGACGCACGTATATATTGCTCAAGTCGCGGTACGGTTCGAGGTACAATTAAGGCGGGAGTGTCGCATGACAGGATTTCGCAAAAAGTGTTGTAACCACCCATAGCAACTACACCTTGCGCACCTTTCATCAAGCTTTCCATACGCGAATCAAAAGCAACATCGATAACCCGACCGTCAAGGTTTGCAACGCGTTTTTCGAATTCAGCGCGAGCATCACCTATTAAAAACGGACCATAGACCAACAACGCAACAGGACTCAGTGTTGGATCTTGCTCGTAAGCGCACAGCACCTGATCAACCATCGCTTCACCGTCACCACCTCCGCCAGGAGTCACGAGTATGTAGGGCTCTTCAGGCATCTCTGATCGTGTCACTGGTTCACGTCGTAGATAGCCTGTCCATATCATGCGTTGTTTGAGACTTTCTGACAGGCTCAACGCTTGCGTTGGATCGTAGACCGACTGCAAACCATACACCCAGATCTCATGATAAAACTTCTCCATGGCCTGCACTGCACCCTTACGTTCCCACTCTTCTAGCAGCAGGTCCGGGCCATCCAGTACATCACGAAGACCAAGAATAATTTTTGTCTTGTTGCCGGTATCGTGCAGCCATTCAAGCGCAGGTTTCAACTCTCCACGAAAGCCGGTGGGTTCTTTATCAACAACAAAAATATCCGGCTCGAACAGCTCAACAAGTGACTTGATCAGGCCGGCACGAATAACAGTGGTTTCTTCAATATCAAAGTCGAGTTTATCTGAGATATACGTACCATCGGAGCGTTTGGTCACACCAGGCAAGCGAACATAGTCAACGCGCTCTGGAAAGGTAAATCGACCCGCCACAGGAGAACCGGTGATTATAAGCGCAGACATTTGATCATCTGATGCAGTAAGCGCCGCCGCTATAGTACGAGAGCGGCGCAGATGACCGAGGCCGAAAGTGTCATGGCTATAAAACAGCACACGCGGGGCGCGAGTCACGTCATCAGGATGATGACCCACATGAGAGTTGGAGCCTGCCACGGGATCGGCCCCAACCACAGAATTACTGACGTTTTTCGAAAAAGGCATGCCGCCTGGGACTCACAATATGTAGAATGAATTCGCCGGATATGCGTAAGTGTCACAGTGGAGCGAAAAGTTTCAAGGCTCACTCCAAAAGCCTATTTCGATACAGCCTTGCAACAGAGCCTAGGAGCTTGTCCGAGAATGAATGATCTACTGCGAAAGCGATCTTTTGGCCAGCTATTGCGATCGATATCGTTAAATATGAATGACTATTCGCCTCAATCGATCGAAATATCTGACTCAAAATCTCACTTTCTCGCTA
>CALIHW010000090.1 GCA_938020525.1 uncultured Granulosicoccaceae bacterium
CTGTCTTGCCGAGTATTTTGAAGAAGCTCTACTGACTTGCTAGGAGCTTGTCCGAGAATGAATGATCTACTGCGAAAGCGATCTTTTGGCCAGCTATTGCGATCGATATCGTTAAATATGAATGACTATTCTCCTCAATCGATCGAAATATCTGACTCAAAATCTCACTTTCTCGCTACGACCGTCATTCTCGGACAAGCTCCTAGTGGTTCGAAGCTAACGCTCAGACACCGACAGTCACGCAAGTAGGCGCAAGTATAAGAGGATATGATTAAGCAACAACAAGGGCTGTAGTGTTAATCATCATCCGCAGCGCGTTTGGCTTCAGCGCGTCGGTCACGCAGTGATTGCACGATATCCCAGCGCTTTTGGTTCGGTATCCTTGACCAGGTGGCGATCTCTTCAAGCGTACGGTAACAGCCGCTGCACAATCCGGTTTTCTGATCCATCTCGCAGATACTGATACACGGGGACGCGACTTCAGGTGCATCATCCGGTAGTGTGGTGGATCTTCGTCTTGAACGACGTGGTCGGTCTGGCATAAGTTCTAAGTACAGGTGATCGATTGTCAGGTTGCCCGTTTTCAGAATCGACCGATGCTTCGGTTCCTTGTAAACTGGCTTGGGTGGTGCTGCCCGGGTGGTGAATGGTCACGGTAAGTGAACAAGGTGGTTAGTGGTGGTTCTATTGCAGCAGGCACCATACCATAACCTGAATTTTCAATAAGCGTAGCAGGGACAGATTGAATTGTTGTTCCTGAAAGTGAGAGAGCATGCGAATTAATTCACCTTATTTGTTGTTTCTCGGCGACGCTGCCGACCCTCTTGCCGCCAAGGTTGCACAGGGTATTATCGATTGGCGCCCGGAGAATTGCGTGGGCCAATTGCGATTGGATAACTGTAACGCCGATTGCGGGTTACAGGATATGAGTCTCGCTGAAGCTGTAGATGCTGGAGCAAAAACACTGGTGATAGGGGTTGCGAACCGGGGTGGAGTGATCGCACCGCACTGGATAGAGGTCTTGGCCGCGGCACTTGAAAATGGGCTGGACATCGCCGCGGGTTTGCATAACAAACTTGCCGATGTCCCACAGTTGGCTGAAAAGGCCAATCAGCTTGGTCGCGCATTGCATGATGTTCGTCATCCAACGCAGGAGTTTTCAGTCGGAAACGGTAAAAAGCGTACTGGCAAAAGAATTCTGCCGGTCGGTACTGATTGTTCGTGCGGTAAGATGTATACGGCACTGGCTTTGGAAAAAGGTCTGCGTGAGAAAGGCCAGAGCGCAGATTTTCGTGCAACAGGTCAAACCGGTATTTTAATTTGCGGTGAAGGTGTATCGGTAGACGCTGTAGTGTCCGATTTTATTTCAGGTGCAACCGAGTTTTTAGCACCGGCTGCCGCAGATGATCACTGGGATGTTGTTGAAGGACAGGGCTCGCTTTACCATCCGTCTTTTGCCGGCGTCACGCTTGGACTTATTCATGGTGCGCAACCGGATTATCTGGTTTTGTGCCATGAGCCGACACGTACGCACATGCGTGGCGTACCTGAGTATCCAGTGCCATCTATAGAAGATTGTATGCAGGCGACGCTGGCTGCTGCAAAGCTTACAAATCCAGATGCGAAGTTTGCTGGCCTATCAATCAACACTAAAGCACTTGATGATTCAGAAGCAAGCCTTTTGTTGGAACAGCTGGAGCAAACACATCAGTTGCCTGCTGTTGATCCGTTCAGAACGGGCGTCGATAAACTCATTGATGTGATGCTTTGAGGAAGTCGGTGTGAGAACGCTTGAAGTTTCACGTGAGTCCTGGCCAATCGACGGCTCGTTCTCGATATCGCGCGGTACAAAAACCAATGCTGCAGTAGTCACTGTCAATATTGAACAAGAAGGCATGACAGGCCGAGGCGAATGTGTACCTTATGCAAGATACGGTGAGACGATAGAAAGCGTAATCACCCAGATAAACTCTTTGCAAAAACTATTTGAAAGTGCTGGTAGCACTGCTGCTGTGAGAATGGAATTACAAACCGCGCTACCTGCTGGTGCTGCGCGTAATGCTGTTGATTGTGCGTTATGGGATCTTGAAAGTAAGCAGACAGGCAGGAGAATCTGGGAGCTTGCAGGTATTAAAGCTCCCGAGCGCGCCGTTACTGCTTATACACTGTCATTGGATACACCAGAGAACATGCATGTTGCCGCAATAAAATACAGTGCACGCCCGCTGTTGAAATTAAAGCTGGCAGGTGAGGGTGATGTTGAACGTGTTACCGCTGTTAGAGAGGGTGCACCAAACAGTAAAATCATTGTTGATGCCAACGAAGGCTGGAATACCGCAGCTTATGAATCTATGGTACCGAAGCTTGTTGATCTTGGTGTCAATATGATTGAGCAGCCGCTACCTGCAGCAGATGATGCAGCGCTAGGATTAGTGGAGCGGCCAATTGCAATCTGTGCTGATGAATCTTGTCACGATGCAGCGACGCTTAGTGGTCTTGCGGGTCGGTATGACATGGTCAATATTAAGCTCGACAAAACTGGTGGTTTGACTGAAGCGCTCAAACTGAAACAGGCGGCGGGTGAGCAGGGCTTTGAGATTATGGTCGGCTGTATGGTGGCAACCTCTCTTGCCATGGCGCCGGCTACCTTATTGGCGCCTGGTGCGTCTTTCGTTGATCTCGATGGTCCGCTGCTTCTCGCTGAAGATCGTGATCATGCACTTGACTATAGGGATAATTTTGTTGCACCACCAATCGCAGCACTTTGGGGATAGTCTCACCTTGTCACAATCTGGGTTAAAAATATCATGAGCAGAATTGTCTATGTAAACGGAGAGTTTGTCGCAGAAGAGAATGCGATGATTTCTGTATTTGATCGTGGCTTTTTGTTTGCAGATGCAGTGTATGAGGTTTCCTCTGTGCTGCAAGGCAAGCTAATCGACAATGAAGCGCACATCAAGCGATTGCATCGTTCGCTTGGTGAGCTGAATATGGCAGCACCCGCTACTGATGAAGAAATACTCAGGGTACAAAGAGCGCTTATTGAGCGCAACAATTTGCATGAGGGTTTAATCTATCTGCAGGTTAGTCGTGGTGCGGCAGACAGAGACTTTCCATTTCCATCCAATGCAAAATCCAGTCTGGTGATGTTCAGTCAGGCTAAGGAAATTATGGATTCACCTAACGCTAAAAGCGGTATCAAGGTGATATCGATACCAGACATCCGTTGGAAACGACGTGATATTAAAACAGTAGGCCTATTGGCTCAGGTGTTGGCAAAGCAAGCCGCAATTGATGCAGGTGTAACGGATGCCTGGATGGTTGAGGATGGATACGTGACAGAAGGTAGTTCAAACAATGCGTTTATTGTTGATGCTGATGGCAAGCTGATTACCCGTCATCTGGGTAGTGAAATACTGCCTGGTATCACGCGTGCGTCAGTGCTGCAAATGGTTGAGAGTGAAAGCATCGTATTTGAAGAGCGCGCGTTTACACTCGATGAAGCAAAGAATGCAACTGAGGCGTTTATTACCAGCGCCTCAACGTTTGTGTGGCCGGTAGTAGAAATTGATGGCACGCTAATAGGTGATGGCAAACCCGGTGCTTTGGCGCCGAGATTGCGTGAGTTTTATATAAGTAATTCACTGGCAAGAGCTGTATAAATCAGATTGTACCAGTTGCTTATATTGTCAGGTTGATTCGTATAACAGATAGTCTGTGGCCTTCATGCCGAGCTTCTCATAGGCTTTTTTTGCAATAAGGTTATCTTTTTCTACATACAATCTGAACCCATAGACATCCGGCTCGTGATCTGCGAGTTGCTGTATTTTGTTGTACATTGCTGTGTAGATGCCTTGTTTGCGGTAGTCTGATTTGACGTACACGCTCTGCACCCACCAGAAAAGACCATCACGCCAGTCACTCCACTCCATAGTTACCATACAAGTGCCTACCACTGTGTGATCGGTGTTCTCGGCTACCAGATAGAAACCGAATTCCGGTCTCTGCATCAATCTTCTAACACCGCGGGATATCACTTCATCAGGCAGCCTCTTGTTCTCTGTTTCCATTGCCATTAGTTGATTGAACTCGGTGATTATTTCTGCATCTGTAATGGTAGTCTTTCTGACCTGAATGTTCGGCATAGCGGGTCTCTGTATCGGGATTTATAGTTCGGAAATTATTGTAAAGCACTGGCTGTGCTGTTCTAATTAGTGTGACGCAGATGATCTGGAATTCCTAATGTTTAATGCCCTGGTAGTGACACGCGACGAAGACAAGAAAACGTCGGCTTCGGTTCAATCGATTGATCTGGACCAGCTGCCCGAGGGCAATGTGACTGTTGCTGTGGAATATTCAACGGTTAACTACAAAGACGGTTTATGCATTGGGCCTGGTGGTGGGTTGGTACGCGAGTACCCGCACGTGCCGGGCATTGACTTTGCCGGTACGGTTGAGTCATCGGAAGATGATCGCTACCAGGCTGGAGACAAAGTTATACTTACCGGCTGGCGTGTTGGTGAAGTGCATTGGGGTGGTTATGCCCAGAAAGCGCGAGTTAATGCCGACTGGCTTGTGCCGTTACCGGATGGAATATCGGCAAAGCAATCCATGGCTGTGGGTACCGCAGGTCTTACTGCTATGCTTGCTGTACTGGCGCTCGAGAATCACGGTCTGAAAGAACACGCCGCTGATGGCACACCGGTGCTTGTTACCGGTGCTGCAGGTGGGGTTGGATCAGTCGCTACAGCACTTCTAGCAAACCTGGGTTATAAAGTCGCCTGTGTTACCGGTCGGCCCGAAGCTTCCGAATACCTGACTTCACTAGGTGCAAGCCAGATTGTTGCTAGAGAAGAAATTAATGAAACTACCAAACGCCCGCTTGAATCAGAATCATGGTCCGGATGCATTGATGCAGTGGGTGGCCCCATGTTGGCAAGGGTTCTTGGGCAACTAAAGTATGGCAGTTCAGCAGCGGCGATCGGTCTGGCCGGCGGTGCTGAATTACCCGCAACGGTTATACCGTTTCTATTGCGTGGTGTGAATCTGCTTGGAATAGATTCAGTAATGCAGCCATATGAAAGCCGTGTAGCTGCATGGAATCGAATCGCAACAGATTTGCCAATGGATAAACTTGAAGCAATGATTCATCCGGCCTCTCTGACAGATCTGCCGCAGCTTGGGAAGTCTATTCTTAAAGGTGAGGTTAAAGGGCGGGTAGTTGTTGATGTAAATGTCTAGCCAAATTTTGTTCTGGCGTCGAATAGACACACTGCTAAATTTTCTGCAGGCCCAGCAGGCCCAGCAGGCATGTTTAAGGCTACATTTATAGACTTTCGTTCTGTTCTATTGGTCGCCTCATGAATAATGCGGTCTAGTGGACGAATCTGTCTAATAGTTTACCAGCCATACTGCACTAAAATTCTGCACCAAAGTTCTGTACTAAAGTTCGTCTGTGTATTTTTTCAGAACTTCATTAAGTACATCGTAGCCTTCATAGTTTATATGAAGGGTATCATAGTAAATGTTGGCAATCGGATTGCCTGACTCATCAAGAAAGTAGGGATCAAGATCAAGCCAGTCTGCATTTAATGACTCGGTGGTGAGCTTTAGCTTCTTGTTGGCGGCGTTTATTCTATCTGTCAATTTGTCATGCCAGAAGAGCTTTCGTGCCATATTTAGGTGCAAGGCCGGAAGTATGGACGTGACAATAACATTGATGTTCTGTTCCTCAAGAGTTTTTATAAAGTACTCGAGGTTACTTTGCATTGTAGCTACCAGTTGAACTGGATCAACGATATCTCTGGTGACTGCGGCAGTAAGGTCATTGACGCCAGCTTGTATTAAAACATAGTCCGGTTTGAGCGATACGACATCACGTTCGAAACGTCGTCGCATTTCAGTGGTGGTTTCACCGGTTACACCTGCGTTGATAAATGCAAATTTATCGGAGTATGGATCCGGGTACCAGGTTTCAATGCGGGAATCACCAAAGAGAACAATGGAATTATCTACCGGCTTAGTGCTGGTAGCTTCACTGGTGCCAATACCAAGAGATCTGAAATGACGATAGTTGGTGTAGTTTTCTTTTGCTGTTGATAGCAATACAAAACAGGCTGCTATCAACACTATATTAGCCAATAATGAAAACAGTAATATTATTCGTCCGGCAGGCAAGAAGAGAAGCCCTCTCGTTAGTCGATACTATCTGGTAGTATACTATCTATGACAAAGAAGGCTATGAAAATGGAAGCCATGAAAATAGTAACTGAAAAGATTAACCGTTAGCCGCTGCATTGTCTTTGTAGTCAGTGTCACCGAAAGTCGGGTCAGGGAATTCGTTCAATATGCCGAATATATCTGCAGACTTGCTGTTTGAGTTGGATGAAAGTCCCAGCTCTGTTACTTTATAGTCTGTCACCAGTCTTCGAATTCTGCGTGGGTTGGCTAGAAGATTAGTAGCTTCCTGACGCTGAAGCGGCAAGCTCAATAGATTGCCCTGAACTTCGTCGCAATGGTTGTCCTGCAGAAAACGTAACTGATCTATTTCTTCAACACCTTCGCAGACCACTGTCATTCCAAGACTGTGAGACATCGCTATAACACCCCCTACAATACGCGCGTCTGCCGGGTTTGCGGCAAAGTCAGACACGAACAATCGGTCTATCTTAACTTTGGCAATCGGAAACTGCTTCAGGTAGCTGAGAGAAGCATAGCCGGTACCAAAGTCATCGATGGAAATCTCAACGCCCGCATTTGCCAGTTTCTCCAATGTACTCACGGCTTTGTCCATGTCACGCATCGCCATGGATTCTGTGACTTCCACTTCAAGAGTGTTGGCTGGAATATTAAACTCCTGGATAGAGCCAAGTATATTGTGGGCCAGAAATTCGTTTTTCATTTCTGCGGGGGATACGTTAACTGAGACTGAAAGATCGGTATGTCCCGCATCACGCCATATTGAAAGCTGAGCACAAACTACACGTGTTACCCAGGCGCTGATATCGTTTATTAAACCGGTTTTTTCTGCAACTGGAATAAATTCACCTGGTGTGATGATACCCATTTCCGGGTGACGCCAGCGAATCAAGGCTTCCATGCTGATAATGTCACCGGTTTCAAGATTTACTTTTGGTTGATAGACTACAAACAGTTGATTGCGTTTTAATGCCTGGTGCAGCGCGGTTTCCAGTCTTATCAGACGCCTTGATACCGTGTCGAGCTTTTCACGGAAATAGCAGATGTTGTTCTGGCCATCTTCATCTCTCGCTTCTCGCATCGCTATGCTAGCACTTCGAATCAATTTGTCAGCATTGTCGCCGTGCTCCGGGTATACACTCACCCCGATATCCAGCGCTGCATAAATTTCATGTCCGTCCACCGAGATAGTTCGGTCAAATGCTTCAATAATCTTTTGATGAATAATCTCGGTGTCCTGGCGATTCTGGATTTTATGCACGGCGAGGCATATTTCAGTATCACCATAACGAGTGACTGAGATCGATTGCTCACTGGAGCCGACAATGTCGCCTGCATCTTCTATAAGGGTAGCTTTTAGACGCAGGGCGATTTTGCGGTAAAGTTTTTCGCTGACGGTAAAGCCAAGAATGTCGTTTATCCGATGTAGTGCTTCTATGGTAATTAGAAATACACCAACATGATGATTGGATCCTGCTGCTGAATGTACAGACTGAGCAAGGCGATCTAACAGCAAACTCCTGTCAAGGCGCAACGATGCACCGTCCGAGTTTTCTACATCCGGTAGTTTAGTAAGATCATCTGGCTTGCTTACAATTGAGGTGCCAGCTGCACTTTCTGGTTCTGACGAGTTATTGTTGTTTGCAAATAATGGCACAGTAGTATTTGCAGAATTGATCTTTAGTACCGGTGCAGGGGTGTGTGTGTTTTTGTCGATCACTGCTATTACAGTAGGCTCAGATTTTTTAGCATCTGTAGTAGGTAGTGAGTTTTTTAGTGCGAGGATCGGTACTGAAGCTTTGACTATGGCAGGTTTTAGTTCGGTGTCTGACTGTTCGATCGATGCTAAATCTCTCGCGTTGAAATTCTCGTCTTCCATTTTAGACGAGTAGTTTGTTACCCTGTTTCTTCCGCTTTCTTTTGAAACGTACAGAGCCTTATCAGACTGCTCAACCATCTCGCTCGGTGTCGACGCGTTTGAGTGTATTGAGGCGACACCAAAACTCGCGGTTATCTGGCACTTATCAAGGAAGTTCGCACCGATGCCCTGCTCGATAGTTTGGCGGATGTTCTCTGCAATTCTATAGCCCTCGTTGATTGTGGTTTCGGGCAATACAATACAAAATTCTTCACCGCCAAAACGTCCAACCAGGTCATTTGGTCTTGATAAGTCTGCCAGTACGTCTGCCAGATATTTAATAACATCATCGCCCACACCGTGGCCGTGTGTATCGTTGACTGATTTAAAATGATCGATATCAGTCATAATACATGTGAGTTCATCTCTGTTGCGACGCGCCTCATCAAACAGAGAGTCAAATCCACTAAAGAATGATCGGCGGTTGAGAGAACCTGTCAATGGGTCACGGGTAGCGAGATATTCAAGTTCCTCGTTCTGCCTTGTGATTTCAAGCTGACTGGTTTCAAGTTTGTTAAGCGCGTTTTGCAGTTCCGCGTTTTTGATTTCAACTTCGGTAATATCACTGAATGTAACCAATGCACCTCGTATTTCGTTCGCGCTTGCGATGATGGGCGTGGCGTTTACGGTAAATGTCGAAAGTTGCTGGTAGCCGGTGTTAAGTTTAATGGTTGCCCCTGACGGCATCTCGCCACCATGCAGGAGGTCGTTCCAGGGCAATGCTTCATTTTCTTCAAGTTGCCACTTTAATGTGTTGCAGTTGAGCCCTGCCAGATCTTCAGAGGCAATGCCGGCAGTGGTTGCAAATTCAGCGTTTGAAAATACGATCTCACCGTCACGATTTACAATTAACAATCCTTCGGCAAGTGTATCAAGTGCTTTTTTAACGCGTTCCGGAATGACCGCATCAGGATCCAGTTCGCGCAGAGTCCGTTTTAAAAACATACAAAACGCGAAGAAGCCAGAAATTGCGACAAACAACAGAACGGCCGGGAAGGATGCCCGCCGATCTATCAGGCTAAGACCCTCGTTAAGACCGCTGAAGCGGATCTCTACATTGGCAATTTGGTTTTCGCCTTCAAAGAGCGGGAATTGCAGTTGCGTAGCGGGGCGTTCCTCCGGTTCTAAAGTCCAGTTCCCGTCATGGTTTCCGTAGGATTCTATTAGTGAGCCATCATCTCTGCGTATTGCGACGGACTTGACGATCGAGTTACGCTGCACCGTGCTGCGCATAAGCTCTACGATCTCGGGGCTCGTCTGACCATCACTGCTGTCCATTTCCATGGCGATGTGGACAGCAAATGTTTCTACGATGAACTTGCGTTCGGAAATTTTAGCATTGGTGTTGTCCGGAAACAGTCCGAGAAGCTCGCTCGAAAGCAATATGGAGATGACAAGCATCACCATGCTAAAGCTAATCCTGAATAAAGGAGAGCGTAAAAATTTAATCATAGACGTTGCACCACACTAACCACATCTTTTGTGCCGTTGTACGATATTGCTACCGCACTGCTGCTGGTTATTCCACTTGCGTAGTGGTTGGTATAAACGATGGTGGCATCCGTTGTTAATCACTAACGCTTATGCATTGGTTTGTAATACCAACAATAATTGGTGAAATAATATTTATACGTATCATTATGGCCGGTGAAATGCGACATAGGCCAATCTGATTATTCTTCAATCATGCTCAGGTTGCAGCGTACGCCACTTGGAATTCGTAAGCCCGAGTTTGGCAGCGACAACAGAACGCCGAATGTACCGCTGGCGGCATCCGCTACGCGATCGACGCTCTTCACGACAGCGATATGCGAGGTATCTGTTTGTGAGTCAATGTCTAGCGTGATTTCTGCTTTCATACCGAGTTGAATTGTATCGAACTGCTCCACGGGCAGAATAAGTTCAACGTGAAGCGGATCGAGGTTCGCAATGCGATAGACTGGTTCTGCTTCTATGTATTCACCAATAGACTTGTAGCGTTCTACAATGACACCGCTGATAGGGCTGCGAATGGTTCGACGCTCCAGGGCCTGTTTTGCACGTGCGGCTTCAAGTTTTGCTATACGCTTGTTGTCTTCCTCCTGTCGGGCTTGAAGCTGTGCGATATAGGTTTCGGTTTTCACTTTGTCCATATCCTGTGCGGATATGGTTGATTCGTTGAACAATCGTTGGTTCCGTTTCTGGGTGCGTAAACCAAACGCTGCGTTTTCGCGACGCAAGTTAAGGCTGGTGTCGATCTCGGCGCGTGCCAGAGCGAGTTCCAGTGTAGCTACCTCTACTCGTGAATCTAGGCGTGCTACTACTTCACCGGAATTGACAAAGTTGTTTCGTTCAAAGAAAAGCTGATCAACCAGGCCAGGAACGCTGCTACCCAGTTCTACAACTTCACTCGGCTCTATCAAGCAGTCAAGTGTGTCGTCATCGGCAAGAATTGATGCTGTGCTGTTAGCGTACGCTGCCAGGGGAAGCAGGGTAAGCGCCAGGATTTGTACAGTGTTTTTCACTAGACTCATGATATTTTCCAGCGTTAATTTCTAAAACGGAAGTTTATTAAGTAAGAGTTGACGGGCACTACGCAGCCACTGGAGTGCCAGTGCTTCACGTCCATGATTCACCCTGACAAAAGCGCGTGTTCCCAGTCCACTTGCAATACTGTGTTCTGGCAATGCCAGATCTAGCTGAAATACTTTGTTCACTGCTGTGGTACCGTTTTCATCTGTAGTATCTACTGCAATATTGCCACCACCGGCTGCACCCAGAGCGCGACTTGGTAGAGACAAACTACCAGCTGGTGTTTGTCTGAGTATTTCAGCCTGAATAACCTGTCTGGGTTGTTCCGCAAGTCTCACAGAGACGTTTTTGACGTCTTTTGCGAAAAGGCCTACTGATGTTTGCGGCACAACAACGCGGACTATTAACTCTTCAGGGTTAACAACATAGCCGACTGCTTCACCTTTCTTGATATAGCTGCCCAATATCTTTTGTTCACCGGGGAGAACGAATGTGCCATCCACATTGCTTGTAAGGGTTTGTGAGTTTCGTTCTGCCTGTAATTCCTGCCAGTCTGCCTCGACGGTTTTGATTTCTTCCATGGTCTGAATCGCGCTGACGGGATCGGCAAACTTCTCTGCCTTATGTCTAATGGACAACTCCTTATGTCTGGCTTTGAGTAGATTTCCACGTGCGTCGATATCAGGGTTCGTGAGAGTTAACACGCCCGTGCCAGTGGTGACTTCTGTTCCGGGTGTTACTGTGACATCTGTCACGAACCCGTCAATCTCTGAGTAGATCTGTGCCTGATCCGGTACCCAGACAATGCCCTCCGCATTGGTGTATAGAGAGAAAGGGATGATCGCCACGACGAATGCAATGGCGGCTGTAATAGCGGTCAGTCGTTTTGCGGGTATCATGCGAAAGCCTTTTAGTGAATTGTCGATTATTAGAAATCTGAGGCCGCGATACAGAGGAACAACAAAAAGCAACACCATCGACCATATGGCGAGCGCCACGCCCAGAACAAAGTATTTGCTTGCGAGGAATATAGCGATCACGAATGTGATAAATACTCGGTAGATCCAGGCCAGAATTCCATAGCTTGCAAGCCATGGTTTTTCAGACTGTTCGGTCACCGGTGATAAGGCTTCAAGTCCGAGTATTCTGTTTTTAAAAAGATACATGACATACTTGGCTGATCGACTGTACAAATTGGGAATCTCGATCAAATCCTGCAGCATGTAGTAGCCATCAAAGCGCAGCAATGGATTGGCATTGAATAGAACCGTAGAGACAGAACCAATCAAGAAAACAGATAACGCAGCAGTTTTAACCAGACCGGGTTCCACCAGTGCCCAGACAAACAGAGCTATGGAGGCGAGAAATACTTCTACAATCATGCCCGATGCACTCACCAGTACGCGTTTGTATTTCTCTCGAAAAGCCCACGCAGCTGTAGCATCAACGTATGGCACGGGCATTAGGACTAGTAGAGTGATACCCATTTCATGCACTTCGCCACCCCAGACTTTTACCGCAAATGCGTGGGCAAACTCGTGGAAGGCTTTCATGATCGGAAACAGGGCGACCATCAACATCAGGTTTGCCGGCTGAATGATGTCTGCTTTCAAGGTTGCCATCAATTCCTGATAATTGGTTAGCAACAACATCGTAGCAAGTAAGACCACCAGTCCCCATATTGATGCTGCGCTATATGAGAATAGTGGCCGTACCATAGGGATAGTGCGATTGAGGAACTTGTCCGGGTCGAATAGCGGAAATCGAATGGCCAGCGGATTCATTAGACGTCTGGTACGGTTACTACTTTTCTCTGCCTGCGCCCGGTTAAATAATTGTTCAACATCTGCAGGCGTTCCAGACTTGAGCGCGCCGATGCTAAACAGTTGCACTAGAATTGAGAGCAGATCCTGTCGGGTAGGGCTGTCTTCAGGTAACTTTGATTTAACTTGTTGATAGATTTCTTCAACTGATTGGTCGCCATCCAGACGCCCGATAAATTCATATGCCACATCGTTGAAACGCAGATGTTTACCTCTGACCGAATCACTCAATATGTACCAGCGCGTGCCGCGGAAATCGTGCGGATGCGCGCTTACGTGTTTGTGAAGCCGCGGTCTTAGGTTGGCTACCTGGCTCCACTGTTCCGGAATTTCAGACTCGGCATTCTGATCTGCTTCTACCGCAGATTCTTCTGTATTAGCTGCAAGCGTGCTCACCGGTTACCAGCCTACTGACCATAGCCAGAGTCGAACCTTATCAACCAGCTTATGTGTCCAGATCCAGAATAGCTTGCGTTGACCCATCTCGATTCTTGCAACGCCTTCCATGCCGGGGCGAAGCTCCGGCGTAGCTTCGTCGAACTTTGCTTCTACGCGAAAGTAACTATTACCTTCACCGGAGATTGCCATGGGCACAACCTGATCAACACTAAACGGAATTGGCTCACCCGGAGTGGCAGCAATGACGACTTTACCGATTTTATTTTCGTCGACACCAGCCATATCACGTTCGTCGACTTTTACAATAACTTTGTACTCTTCAGACGGTGCTACTTCAAACAACACGTCACCGACTTCAACCGGAGCACCAAGTGACTGGCTGAGATCACCGCTGGTGATATAGCCATCAAATGGAGCTTTGAGTTCGGTTCTTCCAAGGCGCTCACGAGCGAGGGCAAACTCTGCTTCTATCTGCTCGGACCTTGCCCGCAGGATGCTCAATTCAGTGCGAGCTTTTTTTGCCAATGCTTCCTGATAAGCTTTCTTTACCTTGTTCTCTTCGCCCTGCCACTTTTTAATTTCAAGCTGGAGTGATCTGTCGTCAAGTGTTGCTATCATCTGGTCTTTGGTAACTTTGTCTCCGGCACGTACTTCAGATGACTTCACGAAGCCTGCAATTGGAGCTGCGATAATCTGTGCTTGCGCACCTTCAATAACAGCGGGTGCGGATACTATATGATTACCAGGTATAATATTGGTGATAAGCAATACTGCAGCAGCCACTGCTGCGGCGATTTTTAATTTAAGATATTTTGGTCCCAGCAGATTCTGGCCGGTCTTGCGAATTGAATCTTTTAGCTTGCTTAGAATGGAGCGTTCTTCAAAGCGCTTTAACTCCAGTACAGGGGCGATCGCTGACAACACGGATTCGCACCAGTCTACGGTATCTTTGTCAAATGGTATTGTGTTTGAACGCTCTAAAGTTATCGCACCGAATGTTTCTTTTCCCTGAAGTGGGAAAGTTGCGATGCTTGCGCCATCGCTGTCGTTATTCTGCAAATCACGATGAGATTTATCAATCACTGACTCTGCGTATGTAAGTTTCGGGAGAGTGATGATGACGTTTTGATCGACGCTTTCTTCCATCGATGCTTCAATGCGGCGTATCAATTGCGTGCGCTCATCGAAGCTTGCGAGATGTGAGATGCACTCTGTTCGAACTACCATTCCCTTGCGAAGACCAATAGTTGCACGATCGCAGTTTAGTCTGTCGCTTATTGCGGCAGCGAGTTCCATACATGCCTTGTGAGAATTATCGTGCATCAGCATTGATGCCATTAATGATTGTGTGAACGCACCGGCTTCTATTTGCACGCCATCAGATAGTTGGCTGAGTGACCCAAGCCAATAGCCGCCCCATTGCAGTAATTGCAATACAACGTTTTGTCGTGATTGTGGCCGCGGGGTCATCAGCAGCGCTACATAACCGAGGGTTTTCTCACCTTCTTTGACTGGTGTCGCGATAATATCGCCAAGTCGGCCACTGTTATTGCCGTAGGTAATTTCTGTGGTGATAACAGGCTTATCGTTCTCAAAAACCTGTTGACCGGCTATCGCGAGCTTGTCAGCACCGGTGCCGTTGCTTGGGCGCAATGCAAGCAGATTGCCATTGGTGTCGTAAACAGCACCTGTGATCACATCGGCAATCATCTTGCACTGCCAAACTAGCCATTTGCTGGCAAGTTCGGTATTAAGACCCTCTGCTTTGACACTGGATGATGCGTCGTTACTGGATTCATCAGAATGCATGGTGTCTATAACACCAACATTTGCCTGTGGTAAATCTTCGGTAGCCACGGAGGAAACTTGTTCTGCCGCTGCGTTCATTCACAAACCCCGGGTTTGAATGATTGAGTCGAACTTAAAAATCGTTCTATCCTCTAAGTCTCGGATACACACATCTGCACATTTAAACGGATATGTCGCGTAGTAGTGCGATTGAGCAACAACTGATCCAAACAGAATGGTGGCCTGTTGGCATTGTGGCTTGGTTCGCACCATGTTGTTGAAGTAGTACGCACAGATGAAAATTTGGAATAGATGTTCCGGTTCTCACATCGGTGGATGGTTTGATTTTTAGTCATTGAGTCCGCATTGACTCGCAGCAATATGTAATCCGCTGAAGCGTGATCGTGGTCCGGTTCCTACAGCAGGATGCAGCTCGGAAATTGCTCTGGTCTCAGAGGTTACTGCTCACTTGCCTTGCCTAATTCACACTATCTGTTACGCGCAAAGCAGTTATGGTGATGTATCTACAATGACTGGTAGTCAGCTCGGCGAGCGAGTGAGACTTCCATCAATAACGATGCTAAGAAACAGATCCTGAGTAGTAGATCGGACAAATCGAATTAGACAAACGAAGGTACAGATTGTGAGATTGATAAAATTTATAATGCTGCTTGGTGTTTTTACGATTAGTGGGTGCGCCAATCAATCGGAGCTACTCGAAGGACTCGAAGACATAGCTGGGCAAACAATCGGTCAGTCAACAGGCGCATTATCAATTGCTGATATTTCTGCAGGGCTGAAGCAGGCGTTGACGGTCGGTACCGGGCAGGTCGTAGGACAGCTCGGTCAGCAAAATGGTTACAACAGTGATCCGTTGATTCGGATTCCATTGCCGACGGCACTGGTTCGAGCCAGAGAAGTGGCTTCAAAAGTTGGACTACAGAGCAGTTTTGATTCACTCGAGAATCGTCTGAACGAAGCCGCCGAAAAAGCAGCGCCTAAAGCGCGCAGTTTGTTTGTCAATTCAATCAGGCAGATGACTCTCGATGATGCGCGCGGAATTTTACAGGGTCCCGATGATGCTGCGACGCAGTTTTTTCAACGAACCATGGGTGGTCCATTAAGTGACGCTATGCGCCCGATCATCGACAATAGCTTGTCTCAGGTTGGCGCGGTCCGGAGTTTTCGGCAACTTCTCGCGAGCTATCGGCAGATCCCGTTTGCACCCCCTGTAGAGGCAGATTTAACCGCGCACGTGCTGGAAAAAGGCATGAGCGGGATGTGGTATTACCTGGCAGAGGAAGAAAAAGCGATCCGGAATAATCCTGTCAAGCGCACAACAGAACTTCTGCAACGCGTTTTTGGCAGTGTTGCCCGCTAGCCGCAGTATTATGAGGATTCGGCGTTCAGAGGGAATTTGGCTAAACAGGTTGGCCAATCGTTCGAGAAACGTGGCTCACCACGCGCCGAGGAAGATGGGTCGAGATATGTCGTCAGATTTTCTTATGGCGTCGAATAGACACACTGCTAAATTCGCTGATGGGCCGCAGGAGCATTTGGAGCTTTGTATATAGCGTTCTATCCTGTTGGTCGCCTCGTGAAAACGCAGGCTAGCCTGCACAGTTCTAAATCTGATCGATTGGTGGACGCTCTGGCATCTGAACGGCATTGAAAGCTGTTGCGAATCCAGGAGGTTTGATAAACTGGGAAATTGTACAATTGCAGAGTGGGCTGTCTGGTTCCTGCGACAATGTTTTTTATAACCAACAAATGTAACTACGGGGGCTCACGTGAGCGTTCAGGATAATGTTTTCTTCAAGGCATTCGGTATTGTGCTGGGTGCGCTGGTCTTGTTCACCGTGTCTATCATCTTCTTGGCCAACCGGATTTCGGCTCCGGATAATGCCTACGTAGATCCTTTGGCTAAAGCGCAGACGGTAGATCGGCTGCGGCCAGTGGGCATGTCCCGCATCAATACGTCATCACAGTGATCTGATCACAATGACCTGGCCAACACGCCAGGGCTCTGACCAGGCTCTGGCCAGGCGAATCTCTGTCCCTATAATTAATTACAAAGACCGATGCGGTCTCATATGCGTGAACCAGTCATATTGGCACGTCACTAGCTGCGTGTAACACGAATCGATTCCTAAATTCTTAATCTCCTGGAGAAACCGATGAGTCACAGTGGCTCTGATTTCTATAAACCGTTTATTTTTGTTTTGGGTGCGCTGGTACTGCTAACCATCTTTCTGGTGTTTGTGGCTAACTCGTTGTCTCCCGATAGTGGTGCCGATCCGCTTGCTGTTGCGGAGACGAAAAAATCTATTGCACCGGTGGGGCGATCCCGCGTAGTGGAGCTTGCACAACCGGCTGAATCTGCTGACGATGGTGCATCTACTGAATCATCGCAAACTGAGTCAACTGCGGCTGCATCAAACCAGGTGCAATCCGCTGAAACCGAAAAAGTGAGTGACCAGAATGCTGACAATGCGAACGCTGTTGAAGATGAAGCATCAAAGGCAGATGAAGGGTCTGCAACTATTGAAAACACTGCGACTACTGATGAAGTCAAAGCAGAGTCAGCTACAGCAGCGACTGGCTCGCTGAAGGTTAAGGCGGTTGTTGCCACTAATTGTGCCGGGTGCCATAACGACGGTTTGGACGGAGCTGCGAAGACGAATGATGCGGCAGCATGGTCTGCGCTAGCTGAAAGCGGCATCGATCAGCTCACTGCCAGCGTGATCAAAGGTAAAGGGAATATGCCTGCCAGAGCTGAATCGACTCTAAATGATGATGAAATAAGACAAGCAGTTGAGTTGATGATTATGAATGCTACCGGTGCAACACCTGCTGTAAGCTCCGCTACTGCAACTACTGAAGCAGAGACAGTAGCCGCTGCACCTACCGGAGAGATTCCTGCTGAGATTAAAAAGGTTGTAGATACCGCTTGTGCTGCATGTCACCTTGCAGGGGTTGCCAATGCGCCCAAGTTTGGTGACAAAGATGCCTGGGCACCTCGTTTGGACGACGGTATAGAGGCATCAGTAGCAAGAGCTATTGCAGGCCAGGGTGTTATGCCACCCAGAGGTGGAACAACACTTGATGATGATCAAATGCGATTGGCTGTCGAGTACATGCTCAGTAAATAGTTTGTCTAAGATGTGAGTTGGATTTAATTTAGTAAGGGCAGATTTCTGCCCTTTATAGGTGTTACAGAGAGAAGATTCCAAACAGCAAAGATATTTCTAACTAACGATATTTATTTGGCTTCCCGTCATTGGTGGATGCGCTGTCGCTTATGCCCCCTACGTAGGTTACCGTTAGTAGAGTCGCTTGTTGCTAGCCCGTGGTCCGTAGGGTGGCATAAGCCGAAGGCGCTTCCACCAATTTACCGTTTCGGAGTCAATGCCAACACCTGCGATGAGTTCGTATTGTTTTTTCAATTAGGAAAACGGGTATTGCCAGGCAATTGAAAGTTGCTGGTGACAAAGGCATCTCCCTCAGGAGAATCGATAAGCCTGTGCGCTAACCGAATGGCTTGCGACTCTGCTACTTAGTCTTGTCGTAGCCTATCATCTACCGCAATTGGGGTTGGGTAGCGCATCACTATCCAGTAGGAAGATACTATAAAAGTAATTAATGTAGCGGTTTGTACTGTCATTGAAGCTTCCTCTGAAATCACGCCCGCGCTCACAGCGACAACTGCAACCAGCAAAGAGAACTCGCTGATTTGCCCAAGGCGAACGCCGATTTCTCCAGACATCTTTGCTTTTTCTTTCTCCCGCCGCAGCAACAACTTAAATATAACCGGCTTGATGATAACCGCAGCTACTGCCAGTGTCAGAGCTGGCAATATGACGCCGCCTACTGAGCTGATGTCAAAGCCCGCGCCAAGACCAAAGAAAAACATGATCAGAAAAAAGTCTCTCAATGGTTTAAGGCTTTCTGCTATGTAGCGTGCTATGGGGTTGGCGGCCAGTGACACGCCTGCGATAAAAGCGCCTATCTCATGTGATAAACCGACTGCATGTGCGAGTTCTGCTATGCCTAAACACCAGCCTACTGTTGCAAGAAATATGTACTCGGTTATCTGATCAAACTTCTGAAACAATTTTGCCAAAACGTATTTTGAAATAAAGTAGGCAGTGCCTGCTATTGTCGGAAGTAGAATTAGCATACCGATTACGTCGAATAAAGCGGAGCCCTCGTTGCCCATTTCATCTAGTAAGAGAAGCGCTACTACCGCAATGATGTCCTGTAGCAGTAGTATGCTGACTATGATTTCACCCATGCGTTGATGATGCAGAGCGCTTGTAGGGAGTAGCTTTAACCCGACAATTGTTGAAGAAAACATCATCGCGGTGCCTATGACAATGCTGTCTATCGGTGTAAAGCCGAATGCCATTGATATTACAAAACCGATCAGCGCAAAGGTTGTGCAGCTGAGCAGGGTGACCACTGTTGCTTCGCGGAGCAGATGTTTGAGGTCGTCCGGTTCGAGGTTCAACCCAAGAAGAAACAACAGAAATATAATACCGACGTTGGCGATATCGGCAACCAGAGCCGGGTCGGCAACCAGTCCCGTCACATGTGGGCCGGCGATCAGCCCGAGAACGATATACGCTATCAGCAGCGACTGACGCGCATAGAGCGCGATGGTCGCCAGCACGGATGCGCCGGTGAAAATCAGGAAGATCGTATACAGTATGGATTCGCCACTCACGGGCTGACACTCTTTATTATTCTATTTCTGAATGCGCGGATCATGGAGACTAGTAATTGTAGTGGGTATTGGGATTTTGTGCGCCGTTGTGAGGTGTGAAAGTGTCAGCGTTTGATCCCCTTGCGTTGTGATATTCGGTTAATATATACAGTTGAAGTGAGCGACCCGCGCTGGCGGCCTGGTCTGTTTGCGCTTCAATCTCCAGATCCCATCAAAAATTACAGCTAGAGTCATATGGCCCGTCTTATTGAATTTGTTGGCAATCACCCCATCTTGTTCGCAGCGTTGGCGCTGGTGATCGGCATGATTGCCTTTTTTGAATATCAGCGTGCGTTTTCTGGTGTGAAGATAATAAGCCCTATGGAGGCGACGCGGTTACAGAATGACCAGGAAGCTGTATTTGTCGATATTCGTGAAGACGCTGAATACAAAGTGGGTCATATCATGGGGAATTTACATATACCGATGAGTAATTTCTCCAAACGCGTGGTCGAACTGGAGAAATACAAGGACAAACCAGTGATTGTTTATTGCACCAGTGGTGCAAGATCTGCCGGTGCGGCAGGCAAGTTGCGTAAAGCGGATTTCAATTCGGTATACACGCTGCAGGGTGGAGCGGCAGCCTGGGAAAAGGCTGGTTTGCCACTGGCTTCGAAAACCTGAGCCTGGTTAAGTACAAAATGCCCCGAACGTTGACCCGACAGTTGACCCCAAAAGTTGATAGTTAAGACGAAATGAGAACACTCGATGAGTAAACCAGTTGTGATGTATACGACCAAACTGTGTGGCTATTGCCGTGCCGCCAAAAAACTGCTGGATGGAAAAGGTGTTGAATACCAGATAATTGCTGTAGATTTTGACTCTGAGAAGCGCGCGGAAATGATGCAACGTAGCGGGCGGCGTACCGTACCGCAGATTTTTATCGGCGATCAGCATGTTGGCGGGTTTGACGATTTGAGCGAGCTCGAGTCGGACGGCAAGCTTGACGGGATGCTGGCAGGCTAGCGGGTATCTTTGAAAATCCCACTGAAAAGTCCCCTTGGAAATTCTTCCGCTTTCAAACTCTCTGCTTACAAACTCTGTTGTGTCGGTCAGTGTGTAGCACCAACCAACGATTTTAACCGATTTTAACTTTATCTAGCCGGTGCAATCTATCGTCAGGGTAAGGCGATTGAATCCAAATATTGAACTACACTAGCTACAAGAAGCTAAATCAGAACTCACCAGGAACAACCAATGGCTGAAGAAACCGGTGCTGCGGCAACGCAGGAAAACAAACAGGTTTTTCGTGTACAAAAAGTCTATGTGAAAGATGTTTCTTTCGAAACACCCCGTTCTACGGAAATCTTTACCGAGCAGTCTCAGTGGACGCCAGAAGTAAAAATTCAGCTGAATACTGAAAATAAGAACATCAAAGACGATATCTATGAATGCACCCTGATGCTGACAGTAACCGTGGAGCTTCAGGAAAAGCCCGCGTATCTGATAGAAGTTCAGCAATCGGGTTTATTCACAATTTCCGGTTTCAAGCAAGAGGAATTGGCGCATCTGCTAGGCAGTTACGCCCCAAGCGTGTTATTCCCGTTCGTGCGTGAAGTTGTTTCTGACCTGGCTGTGAAGGGAGGTTTTCCACAGTTGCTGCTTGACCCGATTAACTTTGATGCACTTTACGCACAGCATTTAGCGTCCAGCAAGCAAAACGCACCAGCACCTGCAACCCAACAGTAGGTGCAGTAACAAGCTAAAGCGGGTCACAGGCAAAACATCGTCTGTGAATTAAATTATTCGTGGCTGCCATACAACAAATAACCCAAAAAATTGCCGTGATGGGTGCAGGTAGTTTTGGCACAGCGCTGGCACATCACATCGCTGTGAACGGTCATAGCGTTTCATTGTGGGCGCGTGACCCGCAATTGCTTGATGCCATTACTGCGGATGGTGAAAACAAAAAGTATCTGGCGGGTGTCGAATTGGCTGATTCGATGGTTTGCTGCAAGGATTTACAGCTCGCGCTTAGTGATGTTGATCACGTATTGATAGCCATTCCAAGCAAACATTTCAGTGAAACTCTCGATCTTATAGAAAGGCATACCCATTCAGAGTGTGGATTGATGTGGGCCTGCAAAGGACTTGAGGTTGTGAGCGGATGCTTTCTTAGTGATGTGGTTACAGAAAAGCTCGGTAATAACAGAAACCACGCAGTACTCTCCGGCCCTACATTCGCAAAGGAACTGGCGCATGGATTACCCACGGCAATCACTGTTGCCGCCAACACTGATCGTTATGCGGAATCTGTAATTAATCTTTTGCACAGTGATCGATTCAGAACTTATATCAGTAAAGACATGCGTGGTGTCCAGTTTGGCGGTGCATTTAAAAATATCTATGCAATTGCTGCAGGTATATCAGATGGTTTGAACTTTGGTGCCAATGCACGTGTTGCTGTTATTACTCGAGGACTGGCGGAACTGATGCGGTTAGGAGAAAAGCTTGGTGTCAGTGCTGAGACATTAATGGGATTATCCGGTGTTGGAGATCTGATACTGACTTGCACTGATGATCAGTCCCGCAATCGTCGTTTTGGTCTTGCGCTGGGTCAAGGCAAGTCTGCGGAGCAGGCGCTAGAGGAAATCGGTCAGTCTGTCGAAGGTGTGGTAGCCACTGATGTTGCGTTCAGACTCGCACAGGAAAAAGGCGTCAGTATGCCTATAGTGGAGCAGGTGTATCGTGTCATTAACGGGCATACTACGCCCGCGTCAGCGGTTTCCTTTTTACTTGGCAGGCCCTCAGGATCAGAGCGTGCAGAATAATGATACGCGGGCTAAGTCTATAAACTTGTCTTTGTAAATCCTGTCTGACGCCATGCCTCATAGGCAACAATAGCCACTGCGTTTGATAAATTTAGACTGCGTGATTGTTCCTGCATAGGTATATGTAGGCGGTTCTCTACTTTTACATCTGCTGCTATCTCGTCTGGTAGTCCTGAAGTTTCAGAGCCAAACATTAGATAGTCACCACTGGTGTAGCTGACATCCGAATACCAGATAGTTGACTTGCTCGAATAGGACCAGAGATTTTCTGGCATAACCGCATCAATAAAGGTTTTGTAGTCTGGCCATTTTTTTACCAGTGCAAGGTCTCGGTAATCCATGCCGGCACGTCGGACACTTTTTTCATCAAGCTCGAATCCTAGCGGCTCAATAAGATGTAATTTGCATCCGTTGTTTGCGCATAGACGAATAATGTTACCGGTATTGGGTGGTATTTGTGGATTGACCAAAACAATATTGAACATATTTAATATGGGTGCTTGAGATTGTTGAGAGTGATCAAGTTTTGATAAAAAGATCAATTTACTTGTTTGCAGGTTAGTCGTCGGCTATGGTGGTCATTGATGACATATTAAAAAAAGTCATTTCCAGGGCCGTATCCGGTGTGTGGATGGGCTGATTGTATCGGTTAACCAGTTGTGCGTTGTATGTTGTATCAGTTTGTAAGTAAAAATTCCGCAGTAATATTAGCAGTATTTCTTCTACTGTTATTGTCTTCCTGTCAAACTGTCAGTCCCGTTAAAGTTAACGGTAGTACGGTTGCAACAATCCGACCGGATATCGATCGATTATCTGATCCAAAAGACGCCTTTTCTGATACCGACGATAACGGGATCCCAGAACTAATAGCACCCTCACTCAAAGCTGTGCCAGGTGCTGTCTCTCAACCTATTGAAGTTTTCAATAGCAATTCATCCGATACAGTTGTTCGTGAACTCTATAGCGTTGTTGCGGATCAGGTGCCTGTTAAAGACATTCTTGCCTCTATAGCACGTGATGCAACAGCACAGGTAGATTTTATTGGCGACATCTCGGGATTAATTTCTCTAAGTGTTGTCAATCAGCCTCTTGATTATATTCTGCGGCAGATCACTACACAGGTGGCAGTTCGATATGAAATAAGTGATGGTCGGATTTTACTGATAGAGGATAAGCCGTTTGTTCGTAGTTATGAAGTTGACTATCTCAATATGCAGCGTCTGTCAGAAAGTCGAGTTGATCTTGCGACCCAAATTGGATCGATCAGAACAGATATCGATGGCAGTGGTAATGCACAAGGTGGTAGTAACGGCTCGCAATTGTTTGTGGAGAACAAGTCTGAAAACTCATTGTGGAGTTCAGTTGTTCGTAGCATTGGCGGTATTCTCGGTGAAGGCTCGGATGTGGATGCAGGGTCCGGAGAATTTGGCAGTAAGAATGTCTTTGTGAATCCGGAGTCAGGGATTGTTACGGTTCGCGCCAGACAATCACAACATGCCATTATAGAAAAACTTATCAAGCGGATTACCCGAAGTGCCCAGAGGCAAGTGCTTATTGAAGCAACCGTTGTTGAAGTCGCATTGAATGATAACTACGAATCTGGAGTGGACTGGCAGGTTCTGAATGATTCTGGTAGCAGATCTTCTCAGTTTTCACAGATACTTGCTGGCTTGCCTGACGCTGCATCGGCAATAACCCCGGTTACTGCGTTGTTTAGTTACAGTGATTCAAATTCAATTCTCGGAAATCTATCGTCGACGCTCAAATTGCTGCAGCAGTTCGGTGAAGTGCAGGTATTGTCGAGCCCGAAAATTATTGCGATGAATAATCAGCCTGCCGTTCTTAAAGTAGTCGACAACCGAGTCTACTTTACTTTTGAGGTCAATCGGCTGGAGAGGGAAAACGGAGATGAAAGAACCGTAGTAGACAGCACTGTTCATTCTGTTCCTGTGGGGCTGGTGATGAATGTTACACCGTTCATCAGTAGAGATCGAGAAGTCATATTGAATGTTCGCCCGACAATCTCAAGGATTCTTAATTTTGCCGAAGACCCCAGTCCGGCGCTGGCGGGTCAGAGTGAGGTACGCAATCTGATCCCTGAGATACAGGTTAGGGAAATGGAATCCCTGCTTAGAGTGCAAAGTGGCAGTGTTGCGATCATTGGCGGTTTAATGCAGAACAAAATAGATAATCGTACTGCCGGAGTGCCAGGATTAAAGCGCTTGCCTGTGCTGGGGCGATTATTCTCGCACGATGTGCGGAATATCGAAAAAACCGAGCTACTGGTATTTCTGAAGCCAACAGTGCTTGATCAGAAATTTGATGGAATACCGTAGCGCGCATGTCTGAGCCTTTGGATATCGAAATGAAACTGGTAGAGGAGTCTGCTGCTGTCAGACCTGATGGGGTGTCGGTCGCTGACAATAAACCTGATACGAACTCTGAGATTTTGTATCCAGAGGCAGAGCGGATTGACAGCAAACAACCTGAGCCTCTAAGTATAGCGCCGCAGTCGAGTAAGCAGTCACGAAAGTGGTTGGTGCGTCTTAAAAATATTGATCCAATTTTCTACATTACCTGTTTGGTATTTAGTGGTCTGTTCGTAACCGGTCTATATCTTTTTATAAATCACAACAATCGGCTTATCGTAGCGCATCTGCAGCAGATAGAGGCTGGCAAAAAAGAGTTAAGTGATAAGCTCGCACTTCTTAATTCAGAGATTGATACACAATTGCCACAGCTGGGGTTGGTATCGCAGAATAAGGTCAAGCTGGCAGCACTTGTTAAAACTCAGGGGCGAGATGAGGGTGTTTTAGTGCAGGCATCAAGTCAGCTGGCAGTTGTTGCTGAGTCTCATGACGATGTTCAGTCTATTGATGATGAAAAATTACCAATCCTTCCTGCTGGTGTTGATCAAAGCGAGGAGATATCGAACTTACGAATTTTGTTGGCTGAGAAAATACAGCAGCTCGAATTGCTAGCGTTGGAGAATTATGAGTTAAGACTTACGATTGAGTTTGGAGAGACTGCTAACACCTACTCTGCTGCGGATTTCGAGTCTGACTCAATTAAATCTAGTACCGAAGACGCAACGATAGTCGCCGAAACTGATCAATCGGGCATTGCGGCATCTGAAACTCAGCATGAAACAGTTTTGGTTGATGCGGATGAACTAATTAGGCGGGCTGAACAGGCCCACAACGATAAAGACTATGTGGATTCCCTCGGATTGTATCTTGATGCTTTACAACAGAGTCCTGGAAATCGCGAGGCGAATCTTGGCGTTGCCTCTGTTGCGCTGATCATAGGCAATACTCAACTGGCCGTTGATCGTTACCGGCATCTATTAAAATTGAATCCAGATGATCAATCTGCGTTTTCCGCAATGTTAGATTTGGCAGCGCCGGAAAATTTGCTGGAAACTGAACTGCTTAGCCATGTTCCCAGATATGCTTCTGATCCTGCCAAATTGTATTCAATACTTGGTCATTATTTTGGCCGTGATGCCAAATGGGATAGAGCGAACGAGCTATTTAGTAAAGCGTTAAATAGCAGTGGTAGTTCGTCGGCAGATATCCTGTTTAATCTCGCTGTCAGTTATGAGCATCTTGGCAAGAGCAGCGGGGCAGTCAGGGTTTACATGCAAGCGCTGAGTGCTGAGGATGATGCCGGCATTGACCGTGCTCTTGTACGTAATCGCATAAGTGAACTGACAAAGTAGAGCTGACCTGTCAATCCTTTGTCAGGTATTGCTGGTAGTCATCGTTCGGCGTGGTTATTGCAACCAGATCCTCCGTTAAACGCTACAGATAGACTAGCGGGGGTTTCATTGACGGATGTCATTTCAGTGTCTGATTATCAGGATATAAAGTCTGAAGCGGATACCATAAAAATAGGCCGGGAATCGCTCCTGGCACAATCCGCGGCGCTTGCAAATATTGCAAATGTGCTGGGGCCTGAATTTGACGAAGCCGTCCAGCTTATAGTTCAGGCAACCGGTCGCCTGATTGTCATCGGCATGGGCAAGTCAGGTATTGTCGGGCAAAAAATAGCCGCAACGCTTGCTTCCACTGGAACGCCGGCGTTTTATGTGCACCCGGCTGATGCGATTCACGGTGATCTTGGAATGATCACACCAGACGATATTGTGCTTTTGATTTCAAACTCTGGTGGTACAGAAGAAGTGGTAAAGCTTCTGCCCTCAATCAAATATTTCGGCAATAAAACAATTAGCTTTGTGGGGCGACGAAACTCCAGTATCGGCGATTCCTCTGATGTGACGCTCGTGCTTCCTGTTGAGCGTGAGGTGTGCCCCAACAATCTAGCGCCCACGACTTCAACCCTGGTCAGTATGGCAGTTGGTGATGCACTCGCTGTAGCGCTGATGAAGGCCAAGAATTTTGCACCTGCAGACTTTGCTCATTTTCATCCAGGTGGCATGCTTGGGAAAAGCCTGCACTCAAAAGTTCGTGATGTCATGCAGAGCGAAAATGTCCCTTTGTGTTCACCGCTTGATTCAATTTCGACTGCGGTAATGGCCATGACTGCTTCCAGACTTGGCTTGGTTGTTGTGCATACTAATCACAAAGTGCTGGGTATTTTCACCGATGGTGATTTGCGTCGTGCGCTTTTATCGGGTGCGAGTGTTATGGAACAGCCAGTGAGTGATCACATGTCGCTTAATCCTGTTTGTGTGTCTGCGGAGTCTCTAATAAAAGACGCTGAAAATTTAATGCGTGAGAATAAAGTGCGCGCACTGGTTGTAATTTCAGCACGCGAAGGGGAGCGTGAAACCATTTGTGGAATACTTGAGATATTCAGTGGTGGTGAATGATATGGTATGTTTTAAAATAATAGCTGCCGGATTGCTTGTTATCACAATGAGTGGTTGCACCGCGACGCCTGAACGTGACAAGCGAATGCTGAAATTGCCAGAGCCACGTGCTGTGAGTGCTGATAGTAGCACTAATGCAAAGGTGCGAGCCGTTGCTAATGCTGCTATTGGTGTGCCTCAGGTCTATATCGATCCGAAGCTCGGTGATTCGGTAGAGTTCGTTGTACAGTCTGAATACTTCTCTGCAAACGGCAGAACTTGCCGCCGATACGCAGAGTATGTGGATGGTAGAAGTGTTCCAGGTATCAGTTGTAAAGATGATGTATCTGGCTGGGTCGATATTTCGTTGTCTGCGTTTATTAGGTAACGGTTGATCACAATGGCAGCCGCCAACGTATCAAAAATTTCAGAAAGCGCTTTCACAGTACAGCTTCGTGTATTGCATGCTCTCATATTACGTGAATTGAAGTCTCGCTATGGTAATCGAAGGTTAGGGTTCGCCTGGGCGTTGATTGAGCCACTGATGTTTATGTCTGTCTTTGTCGTGGGGTTTCAGTTAATTGGCCGTGGTGCACCATCGGGAATACCTGTACCACTATTTTTTGTTGCGGGATTTAGCCCGTTTTTTATGTTCCGCGATTTGTTCTCTGAGATTTCTCAGGGTACGCGTGGACAGCAATCGTTGCTCATGTTTCCACAAGTCACGAGAATGGATCTCCTTGTATCTAAAGTCATTGTTAATGCCCTGGTGTCAATCTCTGTATTTATAATACTAGTGCTGGGCTTATATTTTTTCGGATTTAGTTTTCGCGTCGAAGACCCACTAGGTGTCATGATTGGTTTTGGTTTGATGATAGTGTTGGGATTTGGTCTGGGCCTTGTGTTGGGTGCCATCAGCATACGTTATGAATTTGTACGCTCAATTTCTGAACCATTGATGGGTCGACCACTGTTTTTAACCTCCGGGTTGTTCTTTACGGCCAGTATGCTGCCTCCATTTGCCAGGGATATCGCGCTCTATAATCCATTGTTGCACTGTATCGAATTAATACGATCATCGTTGTTTGTGAGCTTTGATAGCCGCTATATCGATCTTGGCTATGTCTGCATGTTTGCTCTGATACTGGTCAGTTTCGGCTTGATGCTGCTCGGTGTGTTCGAAAGGCAGCGGAAGTAGTCTTGTGATAGCTCTTGAAAACGTAAGCAAATCGTATGGCGTTGGTGACAACGTGCATCAGGTGTTGAACAACATCACTTTTCAGTTTCCGTATCGTAAAAGTGTTGGTGTACTGGGTGCTAACGGTGCCGGCAAAAGCACCCTGATCCGTATTATTGGCGGAGCCGACAAGCCAGATAAAGGCCGGGTTATTCGTACCAGTCGCTTATCCTGGCCGATGGGTTATGCCGGTGGATTTCAGGCCACCTTGACGGGCAGGGAAAATGCAAGGTTCGTAGCTCGTATTTACGGTGCTTCTTTTGAGGACGTAGAGAAAAAGACCAATGAGTTTGCTGAACTCGGGCAATATTTCGATCGCCCGCTATCCTCTTACTCAGCGGGTATGAAATCGCGATTCGCGATGTCGTTGAGCTACGCGCTGGATTTTGACTACTACCTTGTGGACGAGGCTCTGGAAACAGGGGATGCCAGGTTGAAGGAGAAGTTCAGGCAGATTTTCAAGCAACGGCGCCAGACTTCTTCTGTCATTCTTGTATCGCATAACGAGCAGACTATCCGTAAGAACTGCGATGTTGCAACGGTGTTGCATAACGGACAATTGCAGTACTACGACAACCTGGATGATGCATTTATGATGTACAGAAAAATACTATTCAATAAGAGTGTCGCTTGAATCCTGTTGCTTTAAGAATCGTTGTGGCAGCATTGGTGCCTGTCGTGATAGCCGTTTGCTATTTCGGCTTCATTGCGTCTGACCGATACGTCTCTGAATCTGCTGTCGTATTGCGCAGTGGCAATCAGTCTGCATCGAATTTTTCTTTTGGTGGGCTGCTGCCAGTCAGTAATCCGGATACACAGGATGTGCTGGTTGTATCAGACTATATTGCGTCGATGGAGATGGCGCAACATCTTGATGAAATGTTCTCTCTGCGTGATCACTACTCTGATCCATCACTTGATTATATTTCCCGTTTGACTAGTGGCTCTAATGATGAAGAATATCTTGAATACTTTCAGGGTATGGTAACGGTTAAATATGAAGAAACCAGTTCGATTATCTCGATTTCAACAAGAGCGTACTCACCGGATATAGCGCATAAAATTAATCGTGAAATTATCGAACGAAGTGAGCTTCTGATTAATCGATTGTCTGATCGCATTGTTGAAGACACTTTACAAACAGCGCGTGAGGAGCTGGAAGGTGCGACGGCTAATGCTCGTAGCATTTCTGGTCGCCTTTCACGGTTTACCAGTGAAAATCAGTCGATAAATCCAGGAACAGATGCGACTTCTATAGCCGGGCTGATTTCTGCACTTGAAGGAAAGCTTGCAGAAACACGTGCGCGATATACCGAGAAATCAGCGTATATGCGTGAATCGACTGCAGAGATGAGAGCACTCATGAATAGAATGAATGGTCTTGAAACAGAGCTTCAACGGGAAAGGTTGCGGCTGTCAAATGAACAAGGTGTTGGAACTGCGATTGAAAAATACAAGCCTTTGTTAGTTGAAGAAGAACTTGGACGACAGCGATATGCTGCTGCGTTGCAGGCTCTTGAGGCTGCGCGAGTCGAGTCCCAAACCAAGAAGCGCTACCTCGCAACGTTTGTACAGCCAAGTAAGCCGAGTTCCTCAACTGAGCCTGATCGGGTAATTGATGCTATCAGCGCAATTTTGTTGTCATTTTTACTGTATGCAATATTTGCGTTGTTCAGGGCTGCTATCAGGGAGCATATAGACTTTGCGATTTAATATTGTAGAAATTCCCTTGCGAAATATTGTATTGCTTGCAGTGCTAGCCACGTTATTGGCTACATCATCGGTTATAGCGCAGACTACTGTAGATCCGGGTGATGTAGTGGTGGACAGGCAAAGCGCAATATTCGAACAGCGCGAAGCCGAGCAGCTGGATCAATTGAGAGGTCAAGCGAAGCCATTCGGGTACACGCTTTTTACGGGTGGTTTCTCAGCTTCTGAAACACATGGACTTAATGCCGACTATGTAGTTGGCGTAGGCGATAGGGTTGCTATTCGAATTTGGGGTGCCACCGCATACGAGGAAGTGCAGACAGTTGATTCTCAGGGCAATATTTTTATTCCTGATGTAGGCCCCGTTCAGTTGGGTGGAGTGAAAAACTCGCAGGTAAATGCCGCTGTAAAGCGTGCAATAGCACGTGTGTATACCAATGATGTAGAAGTCTACACAAATTTAATTACAGCTCAGTCTGCCAGTGTTTATGTGACCGGTTACGTGCACAGACCCGGCAAGTATGCTGGTGTGCCAACAAGCTCGGTATTGAATTTTATTGACAGAGCCGGCGGAATAGATTCCGCCAGCGGTAGTTTTCGCAAGATTGAAATACTCCGCAACTCCAAAGCAATTGCTGTGGTTGATCTTTATGATTTTATTCAGAACGGTATTATCCCTGATGTAGTGTTAAAAGAGGGCGATGCGATTGTTGTTAAGCCTTTGATGCAGACCGTGTTTGTGGGTGGTGACGCTGCCAAGCCGAATCGATTTGAATTTAGCTCTGATACTATAACTGGCAGTGATGTAATAGGTCTTGCTTCACCAGTATCCGGCGTTACTCATGTTGCTATAAGTCAGATCAGAAACGGTGAGAGTTTATTCGAGTATTTGCCAATTGCTGAGTTCACAGATCGCTTAGTCGGAGATGGTGATGTGATTTCATTTCGAACTGACGTTAATGAACGTAACATCAGCATCAATATCGATGGTGCCTATAGTGGCGCGTCAGCTATCACAGTGGGCAGGCGTGCGACTCTGAGGCAAGTGCTTGACTTGATCGAAGTTGATCCCGAGCTAAGCGCCTACGAGCGGATTTTTATCAAGCGAAAGAGTATCGCCAGCCGGCAGAAAGCTGCGATAGAAAACAGTCTCAAACGACTTGAGTCAGAATATTTCACCGCCTCTTCAAGGACCGATGCTGAATCGCAGATCAGAGTTCAAGAGGCGGAGTTGATATCCGAATTTGTCAAAAAAGTGTCGCTGGTTGAGCCTCAGGGCACTTTGGTAGTTGTTTCGGAAAATGGTCTGGCAGACATCGTGTTAGAGAACGATGACACGATTTTCATACCGCGTAGGAACCCCAGCGTTCTGGTGTCAGGAGAAGTCAGGTTGCCAAGAGCCTTCCTATGGGAGAGTGGCGATTCGACCAAGAGTTATATTTCTCAAGCGGGTGGATTCACCAATAACGCAAACAAGGAAAATATCCTTCTGGTGAAGCAGGATGGACGTGTTATTGAGGCATCGAGTTCGTCGGTAGAGCCAGGCGATGAATTGCTTGTGTTGCCTAAAGCGCCGACCAAGAATCTGCAACTGGCAGCCAGTATCACGGATATCCTGTACAGAATTGCACTGGCTACCCGAGTTGCAGTAGCCCTTTAGATCAGGATTCTTGTCAGCCATTGTTTTGACCGCCTACCTAGGAGCTTGTCCGAGAATGAGGGTCGTAGCGAGAAAGTGAGATTTTGAGTCAGATATTTCGATCGATTGAGGCGAATAGTCATTCATATTTAACGATATCGATCGCAATAGCTGGCCAAAAGATCGCTTTCGCAGTAG
>CALIHW010000091.1 GCA_938020525.1 uncultured Granulosicoccaceae bacterium
AATAGCTTCGGGTAATTAGGGTTTTTACGACACCCTCCTCGGGAGAATACAAAGCGTTTTTTGCTTTGCAAGAGGGGGAGTGCTTCAAGTGCTTCAGGATATCAACTACTGAATGATCTGAGCGACTTACCCCTCCCCGGCGCTTAGACGCCGACCGTCCCTCTGGAGGGTGTCTGTGTAGATGTGTATTTAAAGCCCGAACTGACATTCTCCCTCGGGAGAATACAAAGCGTTTTTTGCTTTGCAAGAGGGGGAGTGCTTCAAGTGCTTCAGGATATCAACTAGAGTATGGTCTGAGCGACTTACCCCTCCCCGGCGCTTAGACGCCGACCCTCCCTCTGGAGGGTGTCTGTGTAGATGTGTATTTAAACCCCGAACTGACATTCTCCCTCCGGGAAAATACAAAGCGTTTTTTGCTTTGCAAGAAGGGGAGTGCTTCAGGTTAAACTACTCTCGGCAGCCTGGCGTGAAGGGCCGTTGCCGATTGGTTGGGGAATACACTCTTAAGCATTTACCAGCAAAAACTACCACCACAATCTTTCAGAACAGGAAGCGCTGTGAAAAAGAAACTCGATTTAATAACAATCGGCAGATCTTCTGTTGATCTATACGGCGGCCAGGTAGGTGGTCGGCTCGAGGATATGCGCTACTTTGATAAGTACATTGGTGGCAGCCCGACTAATATCGCCTGTGGCACAGCACGGCTCGGTTTGAAATCCGCAGTAATAACTGCTGTCGGTGACGAACACATGGGCCGGTATATACACGAAGAACTTGAAAGGGAGGGTGTTGATACCACCGGCGTTAAAATCGACCCGGAGCGATTGACCGCACTGGTATTGCTCGGCATACGTGATCAGGAGCAGTTTCCATTAATATTTTATCGTGAAAACTGTGCTGACATGGGCCTCACAGTTGACGACATTGATCCGGACTTTGTTCGTTCTGCACGAAGCGTGGTTGCTACTGGCACGCACCTCAGCCATCCCGACGTAGAAGCTGCCACCGTGAAAGCACTTAAAGTAGCTCGCGAAGCCGGACTAAAGACGGCACTTGATATTGACTATCGCCCCAATCTTTGGGGAGTGGCAGGGCACAATGATGGTGAAAGCCGTTTTGTAGAGAGTGATAAGGTAACTCGCAAATTACTGTCTCACCTGTCCTTATTTGATTTGATTGTGGGTACCGAAGAAGAGTTTCACATTGCAGGTGGTACAACAGACACAGTTGCAGCGCTTCGTGCGGTACGTGAAGTGTCTGCAGCAACACTGGTATGTAAACGCGGTGCGATGGGAGCGGTTGCATTCAAAGACGCAATACCCGACTCACTGGATGACGGACAGCAAGGCCCGGGATATGCGATAGAAGTTTTTAATGTATTAGGCGCAGGGGACGGCTTCATGTCCGGGTTGCTCAAAGGCTGGCTGGATGGTGAAGACTGGCCTGTTGCACTGAAATACGCGAATGCCTGTGGTGCACTTGCCGTGAGTCGCCATGGTTGTACGCCAGCTTATCCTTCATGGGCAGAGATGCAGTTCTTTTTTGAACGCGGCATACAACGCCCTGATCTTCGCAATGATACGCAGCTTGAGCAGATGCACTGGTCTACCAATCGTGGAAAAGATTGGCCACAGGTGCGTATCTTTGCTTTTGATCATCGCTCGCAGCTGGAAGAAATTGAAGGTGCCACTACAGAGAAAGTTAGTCAGTTCAAAACACTCTGCCTTCAAGCGGCAATGAATGTTGCTGATGGCAAAGCTGGCTACGGTGTTCTTTGTGATGGTCGATTGGGTCGTGACGCTTTGTATAAAGCAGTTGATACCGACCTATGGATTGGACGACCAGTAGAATGGCCCGGCTCTCGACCACTGACACTTGAACCTGAACTTGGTGCAGACTTTGGTGGCCTCTCTGAATGGCCGCGCGATCAAGTTGTGAAGGTGCTTTGCTTCTGCCATCCGGATGATGACTCATCTATGAAGGCAGAACAGGAATCAACGATAAAACGTTTGTTTCTTGCTTGCCGACGCCACCGACTTGAGTTTTTACTTGAAGTCATTCCGTCTAAAGTCGGACCGGTAAAAGACGATACCACGGCAACGCTAATACGGCAGTTTTACGAACTCGGTGTTTACCCAGACTGGTGGAAGCTCGAACCGATGTTAAACGCCGAAGCCTGGCGACAAACTATCGATGCAATTGAGTACCACGATTCCAACACGCGGGGCATATTGATACTTGGCCTTGGGGAAACACCAGACAAGCTGGCGGCCAGTTTCAAAGTGGCAGCGCAATATCCCTTGGTCAAGGGTTTCGCGGTCGGCCGGACAATCTTCGCAGACTGCGCAAAACTTTGGATTTCCGGTGATATCACAGACGATGAAGCGGTAGCGACGATGACCGACAATTATGCCCGTTTGTGTCATGCATGGGACGATGCGAAGAAATGAGCGTGAGGTGGTGCGCATTTTCGATCGACCTAAATTTTGTGCAAAACACCATTGAGCTGAAAAACTTGGGAAAGTACTCAGGCACTTAGGCCATCGAACCCGTTAGAAGGACTGGCGGATGCAATGCAACCGGTTGCAAAAAAAGCTTGCAAGTCGCCTGTAGCACTCGCATAATTTTGTTGCTAAATCAGAATCAAGCGTTCCCGGGGCACAATTGGGCAATTTTTCTATCAACCACATGACGGCAGCAGAGGCTTCCTTTGCGCAGCTGCTTACGACAGCAGTCGAGTGCGGCTGCAGTGGAATAGAGTTACGCAATGACCTCAGAGGTGAGCTATTCGATGGCTTAGACCCTGAGAATGCAGCAGCAATGGTAAGTGCGAAGAATCTGCGTATTTTTGCGCTGGCCGAAGTGAAATCGTTCAATCACTTAACAGCGCAGACCATTACTGATACCGAACAACTCGCAGGCATTGCCAAGGCCTGTGGTAGCGAAGCTATTGCACTGATTCCATCTAATGATGGCAACAATGTAGCCACCGGAACCGATGAATCCAGTCGTAAAAGAAACCTTAAAACGGTACTGCATGAGCTTATTCCGATCCTTACAGCCCATGACCTACAAGGTTTTATCGAACCTTTGGGGTTTGTCAGTTCGTCACAGCGCAGTAAACGTGAAGTTGTTGAAGTTATAGAAGACATAGGTGCGCAAGATCGGATCAAACTGGTGCATGACACGTTTCACCACTATCTGGCGGACGAGCCAGAGCTATATCCAGAACATACAGGTATAGTGCATATTTCCGGCGTCGTAGAAACTGGGCTTACAGTAGATCAAATGCAAGATAAACATCGTATTTTAGTAAACCACGCAGACCGGATACAAAACACAGCGCAGCTTAAAAGCCTTACAGATGGTGGCTACACTGGACCCGTTTCTGTAGAAGCTTTTGCGACAGAAGTACATAAAACTCAGAACCTTGTAGAACCTCTGCGAGATTCGTTTCAATTCATCAGTTCTGCTCTTGCGAGAAGAGTCGCTTGAAACAGTATGATGCAACTCGCGGCCCCTCTCGGGGCATCCGGTCAAAACTACCCGTGTGCCGGACACATAACATTCTGGAGAAAAACGAATGAAAGCAAAATCGTTAATAGCCGCTGCAGTCGCGACGATGCTGTCAGGCCCTGTATTGGCTCAAACGCTTGGTGTCTCGATTGCAAACTTCGATGACAACGGCCTTACAATTATGCGTAACGGCATGACTTCACACCTGGAATCGCTGGAAGGCGTCGAATTGCAGATGGAAGATGCTCAGGAAGACGTGGCCAAGCAACTTGACCAAATCAACAACTTCATCGCGTCAGGAGTAGATGCGATCATCGTCAATGCTGTTGATACAGACGCCACCGAAGCTATGTCAAACGCTGCATCTTCTGCCGGTATCCCACTGGTGTATGTGAACCGCCAGCCAGCCAACATGGAAACTCTGCCGGAAAGTCAGGCATTTGTAGCATCAAACGAGATTGAATCCGGCACGCTGGCAGCATTTCGCATGTGTCAGGATCTTCGTGCTGCAGGTAAGTCTGGAGGCGCTACTGCGTATATGTTGATGGGCCGTCTTTCAAATCAGGCGGCAGTTCAACGCTCTAAGGATTTCCATGATGTGATCGGTATGGATATGTGTAACTTCATAACTCTTATCGATGAGCAGACTGCAAACTGGTCACGAGATGAAGCGCAAGACATGATGACTAACTGGATTGCCTCAGGCGAGCCGTTTGACGCTGTTTTTGGTAACAATGATGAAATGGCGATTGGTGCGATTCAGGCGATGAAATCAGCTGGTATCTCCATGGATGACGTAGTTGTCGGTGGTGTTGATGCAACTCCTGATGCGCTCGTGTCTATGCAGGCGGGTGAAATGGACGTTACTGTGTTCCAGGATCTTGCCGGTCAGGGTGCAGGGTCAATTGATACTGCTATCAAGCTTAGTAAAGGTGAAAAGGTGGACAAAACAGTTTTCATCCCTTTCAAGCTAGTGACTCCTGAAAACGTCGAAGACTTCTTGTAGGTCGAAACGTAAGTCGTGATGAATGCGGGCGGCACCTTGTGTGGCGCCCGTTTTTTTCGCTTTTTAGAAAATTTAACTAATAATTAAACGATAAGCTAAGGCAGGAGAGTGCCAACCCATGGCTCAATCAGAACTAGGCACCGGCGGGCTGGAGTTTGATAAGAAAAGACGTAACTGGCCTAACGAACTGAATATTTTTATAGCGTTGATTCTAATCATCGCTATTTTTGAAGCACTTGGGCAAATTTTGCCTTATATGAACGATCAGAGCTTTCTGTTCGACTCCCGTGATCGCTTTGACTCGATTTTTAATGAAGCACGATTGCGAATCATTATCCTGCAGGTATCCATAATTGGGATTATCGCGCTGGGAGTGACTCAGGTCATTATCTCTGGCGGGATTGATTTGTCTTCTGGTCCGTTAGTCGGTGCAACGGCGATGATTGTGATGTCATTCGCACAAACAGAATTAGTAAACGGAAACGTAAACCCCAAAGCTGTGTTTGGAGAATGGGCGTTTGATCTACCGCTGCTTATACCGATTATTGTCGGTCTTGCATTCGGTGCGTTGATTGGCTGCATCAATGGCTGCTTTATCGCTTATACAAGGATTCCACCTTTTATTGCGACGCTCGGTATGTTTCTGATTTGCCGTGGTATAGCACAGGCCTGGACTCGAGGTAAGCCTGTTTCTTTTCCAACAGAGAGCTATGCCGGGCTGGGGAGTGGCATGATGCCGGTATACTGGTTTATTGGTCTCGCTATTGTTTTTCATTTTGTATTGAAATACACCGTATACGGCAAACATACCTACGCCATAGGTTCTAATGAAGACGCTGCCCGTATGTCTGGTATCAATGTTCAAAAACATAAAGTACTGGTGTACATGATCGCCTCAATGCTGGCTGCATTCGCGGCAATAATTTTAAGCTCCAAAAACCTTACTGCGCAGTCCGGGATGGGTATTTTCTACGAACTGTATGCCATTGCTATGGCAGTAATTGGAGGTGTCAGTCTGACAGGTGGCAGAGGCTCAATTATTGGTACGGTACTGGGTGCCATGGTCTTTGGTGTTATTCAGTCGGGATTTACCTATGTGAAGCTTGATGCTTACTTCCAGCTAATGGCGATGGGTGCGATTATTATCGGGGCGGTAGTACTTGATAAAGTGCGCCAGGAACGAGCCGCAAAGCGGACATAGGAGGGGCATATAATGACAGACAACGTGAACGAAATAATTCTGGAAACCAGAGATCTCACCAAACATTATGGAGGTGTGCACGCTCTGACTGGCGCTGACTTTAAGCTCAGTAAAGGAGAGCACGTAGCAATTATGGGTGATAACGGCGCTGGCAAGTCCACCTTCGTCAGACAGATTACCGGCGTAGAGCAGCGTACCAGCGGCACGATTATTTTTGATGGTAAAGAAGTGCGTTTTTCAGGTCCCATCCAGGCGCGCGAAGCAGGTATTGAAACGGTGTTTCAAACACTCGCACTGGCAGATGATCTGGATGTACCGGATAACCTTTTTCTGGGCCGCGAAATAACCAAACTTGATTGGCTCGGACCTTTTCGCCTTTTGAATTACAAAGCTATGCGTCAGGCCACCATTGAAGGGCTTGAGCGCACTGCCGTAAAAATTCCCAATATACGCAACACAATTCAAAATATGTCTGGTGGCCAACGTCAGTGCGTGGCAATTGCCAGAACAGCTACTTTTTCGTCGAAGCTCACGATTATGGATGAACCCACTGCAGCACTCGGTGTTCAAGAGACCGAACAGGTTGAGAACATAATCCGTACCCTGAAAGAAGCCGGTGAACCACTGATCTTGATCAGCCATAACATGCGGCAGGTCATGGATCTTGTTGATCGAATTGTTGTGTTTCGACGCGGACGCATTGTTGCAAATTTAAATAAAGAAGACACAGACGGACAGGATATCGTGGCCTACATAACTGGTGCTAAAACGGGTGCCGAGTATGAAGGTGCGGCTTAAAGCTCGCCAGATATCGGCCAAATGCCAACATGATACCAACCTGATAAGGAACAAGCACAATTCGTGTATTTGATCTTCAGATTAACTTCTTTCTGCCGGTCTGGCGCAGAGTAGCAGTAGTGCTTGTTTGTTTTGGCTGGTCCGTGTTTGAGTTTATAAACATGGCACCGTTTTGGGGTGTCATTTTCGGCGGTATCGGTGTTTTTGCCGTGTGGCAGTTCTTCCTCCAAAGCTGGCCGGATGAACAAGGGCAAGCTCAGGTAAAAACAACCAGCAATATTGATTAGCTGAAACCTTATGTCGGTAACACTAAAAGACGTAGCGAGAAAAGCCGGGGTATCACCCTCTGCTGTCTCACGCACGTTTACCGATGGTGCATCTGTGTCTGATGCTACCCGTGAGAAGGTTGAAGTGGCAGCAGCAGCCTTGGGCTATACGCCGAATGCACTGGCATCAAGCCTGACTACCGGAAGGACAAGACTAATTGGTCTGGTATCAAATAACTTCCACAACCCTTTTTTTCTTGAGGTATTTGATCTCTTTACAAGTGGATTGCAGGAGCGTGGGCTACGACCACTACTGGTAAACCTGACTGATGAAACAGATCCTGCGCGTACCGTGCGTATGCTGAGGGAGTATTCTGTTGATGGGGTTGTAGTGGCGTCATCGACACTTGCTACTGATTTTGCCAGTGCTTTTCGTGATGCAAAAATACCGGTGGTACATTCTTTTGGGCGCCACACCACGACACCGGAAGTACATGTCGTCGGAATTGATAACATTGAATGCGGACGGATAGCAGCGAGGGAGCTTGTGAATCGTGGTTATCAAAGTGTCGCGTTCTTAGGTGGTCCGGTCAAGGCGACCTCAACTCAAGATAGACTTGAGGGGTTTACCAATGAAATGCAGAAACACTCAAAGATAAAAGTTTCCCAATCATTCGCCGAGGCCTATTCTTTTAATGCTGGCCGCAATGAGATGTCGAGACTCTTGTTGGAAGGCGGGCTGGCAGAGGCGTACTTTTGTGGCGATGATGTGCTGTCTATCGGTGTATTGAGTGCGCTCGAAGACAGCAACATCCGTGTTCCGGAAGAGGTCGGAATCATTGGTCTGAATGATATGGAGATGTCTGGCTGGGAGTCTATTAATCTCACAACGATCAAACAGCCTATTGAGCAGATTATCAGCTCTTCAATTGAACTGGTGGTTGCAATGATCGATGATCCGGAGCGCTATCCCGAGGCACGGCTTTTTCCAACCGTAGTTATTGAGCGAGGGACCCTAAGAAATTAACCCCAAGAAATGAACCCTAAGAAGTGAACCCTAAGAAGTGAACCCTGAGAAATGAACCCTGAGAAATGAACCCTGAGAAATGAACCCTGAGAAATGAACCCTGAGAAATGAACCCTGAGAAATGAACCC
>CALIHW010000092.1 GCA_938020525.1 uncultured Granulosicoccaceae bacterium
TCTGACTCAAAATCTCACTTTCTCGCTACGACCCTCATTCTCGGACAAGCTCCTAGCCCTGGCTGCTAATTCCTCTGGCACGTTGTTTGTCTGCATAGATGGACAGAAAGGTTTGGGTTGGTGCTTCGGTTTTCTGTGCCGTTTCCCCGTGTATTTATGATCAGTGACTGTGGATTAATGTAAACCATCTAAAAGTCACTGCAGGATCACTTATCAATTGGAGGCGGGTCTGTCATCCTTGGTTGGTGTACATGCCTTGTGGTGTGGTAGTTGTGTTGGGATATCTCCAGTTGGCATCTTAAAACCAATTGAAGTCTGCCAGCTGTAGATTGCCAGCTACAAATTGATAGAAGAGTTTCGCTGGCAGCAAGATGATTACAAATCTAAACAATCCCATAGAAAATGTGGTTTTCGTCGCCACCGGCGGTTCGCATTGCCTTGGTCTCCAGCAAAGCGGCAATGTGATTGCCTGGGGATGTAACGCCTACGGTCAGTCCGATGTGCCGGGTGCCGCTCAGGCGATTACTGCAATAAGCGCAGGTCATACTCATAGTCTGGCGCTCACTAACTCTGGCAGGGTGGTAGCGTGGGGTGGTAATCGGTACGGTCAGGCATCTGTGCCAGATTCGCTGGGTGACGTGGTTATGATTTCAGCGGGTCGGCATCACAATATTGCATTGGGCAGCAACGGTACGGTATTCGCGTGGGGCAATAACAACCTTGGTCAGTGTGATATACCAGATGATCTTATCAATGTGGTCAATGTGACAGCAGGTGCCTACTACAGCGTTGCGCTGAAAAGCGATGGCAGTGTAGTAGTTTGGGGTAATACTCAAGTAGCTGCAGCTCGCCGGGTTCCGGCTCACTCCTAAAGTACAAGCCACAGCGCAAGTAGAGCACTGGTAGAGAATAGAGTTGTAATGTTGCCCGAGAATTATTGCTTGTGATTGGCGCTGGCCGAAGCGATAAGCCCCGGCCCATTAGCCAATCACTATTTAGCCAGCTACAGTGCATTATTCAGCACTGGCCATTGTGTCTCCTGCAGGTACTAACGATATTTCAACTCGTCGATTCTGTTGTCGTCCTTCTGCTGTTTCATTGTCGGCGATTGGCTGGGTTGCGCCCAGACCGCTAACCGTCATTCGCTCGGCGCTTATGTCTGCTTGTTGAGTAAAAAAGTCCGCAGTAGCAAGCGCGCGTGCCAATGAAAGTCCCCAATTATCCTTAAAGCGTTCCGCCAGTTTTGAGCCCAGAGGGACATCATCTGAATGACCGCTGATCATGATGCGTCTGTCGTCCGCCAGTTGAAAAGATTTTGCCAGGTCTCCCAGAATTTGTTGACCCTCCGTGCGGAGTCTGGTGCTGCCAGTGCGGAACAACTGAGCTGAACCAAGCAAAATTCCAATGCTGTTGTCGTCACTGACGGAAACCTTTACCGCATCATGACCTGCTTCCTGGAGTGACTTCCTAATTGCTTCAGCCTGTGCATTGGCCTCACTCGCCATCGCTTTGAATTCATTTTCAATGCGGGTTTTCTCTGCCAACAGAGCTTCCAGCTCGGCTTGTTTTACCTGCAGGTTGTTGTCTGCGTCACTCATCTCTGCGCGAAGCTCAGCGAGAGTTGCATCTGCGTTTTTGCTATGCGCACGACTCATGGCGAGCAGTGAGGTAAGTGTTTCGGTATTGTCTTTGAGCGATGCCAGATCTTTGTTTACCTTTTTGCTCTGATCTTCTGTTTCCAGCAGGGCGCTTTTAAGTTTTTTCTGCTCTGCGGTGGCTTGCAGTAGAGACTGCTCAAGATTTGCGATGCTTGTGACCAGTTCTTTGTTCTGTTTTTCTGAAGCGAGTAAATTTTCTTCAGCGATTTGTAGTTGAGGTTTTATTGTATTGAGCTCAGCTGAAAGATTTGCGCTCTCTTGCTGATTTTTCTCAATGGTCGAATTAAGTGATGCAACCTGCTCGGTAAACATTGCTTTGTCAGATTTGGATTGTTGACTGAGGTCATCGATGTTGGCTTGCAGGTCACTCGCTTGTGTATTGGCCGAATCAAGCTTTTCACGGAGCTTATCGGTGGCAATATTTAACTCGTCATTTTTTTCATCACTTTGTTTAGCGTAGGCCTTGAGCTTGTCATTTTCAGACTGTTGTTCCAGCAGTTGTGAATCGAGATCAGATTTTTCCGAGGTCAGTGCGGCGATTTGATCTTCCAGTTTGCTGGCTTCATTTTTAAAGCTCTGCGTTTGCTCAAGGTGAGATTTTTCAAGTGCGGTGATTTGCGATATCAAGGTCGCGCGCTCTGCATTAAGGTCTTTTTTGGCAGCGGTCAGAGCTGCGATTTGTTCATCGCGTGATGCTACCGTGCTGTTCAATTCTTCAGACGATTTTTCTGATGCTTCCTGCAGCGCAAGCTGTTGTTGATTGAGTGTTTCTATCTCATTGTTTAGTTTTTCGGTTTGACTGTTTAGTGTCTTGATTTCATCAAGATGTTTCTCATTCAATGATGCGATAGTCTCTTCAAGTTCTACCCGCAGCGTTTCAGAGTCTGCCAGTGAGGACTTGAGCTTCGCTATTTCGCTTATTTGCTGTTGAACTACTTCTGCGTTGTTCGCCAGCTGGTTTTTTATGGCATCGAGCTGGTAGTTTGCGTTGTCGAGGTCTGCTTGCAGGGCCTCTTTCTCTGTTTGTAATTCCGTTACCGACTCTTCTAAAGATGTGATTTTTCCAGTTAGCTCTTTTTGATCTGATTGAAGTTGTTGGTTTTCGATCTGGGTAGCTAATTGCTGGTCGCTTAGTTCTGTATTGGAGGTTTCAAAGTCTTGCAGTCGACTGCGTAAATCTTCTATCTCGTTGGTGAGATTGACATAGGATTCTGAGAAATTTTCAAACAGGCGTTTGTTCGCTTCTACTTCAACAGCTTGGTCTTTGCCTTCAGCGATCATATTAAATAATTTTTCGCGTACCTGTTTGCGATCCGCCGAAACATCATCCAGCTGTTGTTTTAATACTGCGGCTCGTTCTTCAAGACGTTGCATGGCGTCTTGACGCTTGGCCAGCTCGAGCTTGTATTCGTCGATAGATGCAGACTGACTTTCTGCTTCTGCGACCAGTGAGTCTCGTTCGCTCATGAGCTGGCTGACCAGCAAGTTGAGGTGCTCGACATCGCGGCTGTAGCAGGCTATGCGAGTTTTAATTGATTCCTGATCGAGTGCGGTGCTGTCGTTGAGTGCCTGACATGCTTGGATGTCAATTTTGACTGTGCCATTGCTTATGGCGTTATTTGCGGCGTTATTTGTAGATTGGGCCGAAGCGCTGTTGATGCCAAGGCAACCTAAAGTGGTTGCGAGTGATGCTGCTAAAAACGCAGAACTCCTAAAACTGTGACACTTCAGTGCTTTCATGATCTCTCCCCCGAGGTTCGAAAGTGTGAATATCTTTATCGTAAGGCGTTCTAGCCCGGATTATTCACGAAATCACCGGCATCTCACTTGATCTTTGATTCCACAGCGAATTTTTTCTTTTGCAAATATCAATAAGTATTCGGGCAAGAAGAAAATCCACTGTGAAAACAAATCTCTGCGCGATGTGCTCGCCATTTCATGAATAATCCGGGTTAGGAGTCTGCGCGGCAGAACGTCCGCTACTGCGAACGCGCCCTGACGGTACGTTTTTATCGATCATTTTCGTTACGTATGAACAACTATGCGCCTCAAATGATAGTAAAAACGTCCTCGCCATGGCACGTTCTCGCTACGCGGATTTCTACCGCGCAGACTCCTAGATCAGTATGTACTCAAAGCAATGTCTGTGTAAACTTACACCTGCGACGGCAGTTAAAAACAAAGTAAAATTTTTGCGATTATTGCTTGCAGAGTGTTAGGACAACGCGGGCGCAAATTTATTTGATCTTACTGTCGCCTAAAGGGAATGCGCACTACGGAAACAATGCGATTTGTTCCAGACCCATGGTTTCATCATAGCCAGTCATGATATTAAAGTTTTGTAGCGCTTGTCCGGACGAGCCTTTAACCAGGTTGTCCAGTGCTGCGATCAAAATAACTCTGTTGGCGATGCGGTCATCGTAAGCGTTAAGCATCACCTTGTTAGAGCCTCTGACAAACTGCGTTTGCGGGTAAACACCGTCCGGTGAAACATTGATGAAAACATCTTTAGCGTAATATTGCTCCAGTGTTTCTCTGCATCTTGCACTGGTGTTATCGTTTGTCAGTTTTGCATAACAGGTTACCAGTTCACCACGGCTCATCGGGATCAAGTGAGGGGTGAAATTAACTGTTACGCTTTCGCCGGCAGCTAAAGTCAGTTCTTGTTCGATCTCCGGCGCATGACGATGCTGCGCCACAGCATATGGGCCCATACCTTCACCGGCTTCACTGAACAAGGTATTTTGCTTTAGTGCTCGTCCAGCACCAGTGACTCCGGACTTTGCGTCAATAATTAAATCGGTTGGATCTATCAGGCCCTCTTTTACCAGAGGCAGAAGCAACAGCAATGTCGCTGTTGGGTAACAACCAGGGCATGCTACAAGACGAGTTTTTTTAATGTCTTCCCGGTAGTGCTCAGATAAACCGTAGACTGCGATTTCCTGAAGTTCAGTGGCGGCGTGTGGATTACCGTAAGTGGCTTCATAAGTGTCTTTGTCTCGCAGCCTGAAATCGGCAGACATATCAATGATGTTGAGATGTGTTGGCAGCGTCTTAATTACTTTCTGGCTGGTGGCATGCGGTAAGCCACAGAAAACGGTGTCTATAGAGTTCCAGTTGACATCGTCATTGGTAACCAGGGAGGGCAGGCCACTGCCGGACAGATGTGGGAACACTGCATCAATTGACTTGCCGGCGTGTGTTGCGCCTGTAAGTGCGTCGATTGAGATTTCAGGATGTCGGAGCGCCAGGCGGATTAAATCTGAACCCGTGTAGCCGGATGCGCCTACAATCGCAATGCGGTTTTTTCTCTTCGTCATTTAAGCAACTGATGTTGTTAATTTTATATCCGGTTGAGTATACGTCTAGTGCAGTGTGACATTCAAAGTATACGAAAGAGGGCTTGATATTTGGTTAGCGCCAAGGGAGGCTCGCAGGCTGTGATTACTGCTTATTCAAGAGCGTCAACGCAGGTGTGAGCTTAAATCAACGCATTCCTGACTTGCGCGTGTCACATTATACGAGCCGATCACCAGATGTTATTTCAACCGGTGGGTTTATAAGTTCAGGCAGAATAAGTTCAGGCAGAATCCCCGGGGTAGGGGACTGCCATAACGGCATCAGTCATCCAGCAATTCTCGTAAGGTGACACAGATTGGCGGGATAAACGAAAACGATACCAGTGAAGTTCCCCGCTTAAATCCACGACCCCGGTCAGAAGCTCCGCTGCAGAGCCATCATTACTGACGAGTTTAATTTCGGTACCGCGATTTTTTAACATGGGTTGGTACTGTGGAGAATCGAATAAGCTTGAGAATCGCTCTATGGGTCCGGTCATTCTCCGATTGGCGGGGGATGCGAATCTAAATGTCGCACTGATACCGGCTTTAGTCCCTTGCCTGAGTGCCATGAGCTGGAACTCGACAACTTGCTGCGGCGTTAGTGATGGTGTCGGTTGAAGCGTGAGATGCTCATCTGCCGATACTGGCCGGCTGGCGAGAGACAACATGGCAACCAGTATAATGGTCAGAATCCTTAGTGGCTGGTGGTATAACTGCCGTGTGAAGCACCGGGTAACGGATAGATTCATCTGATTTCCTGTCGGTTGTGTACCTTAGCAACAGCTTAGTGTTCTCTTGTGTTGTGAGCGCGGAATTGAGTCCATCGATTTTTAGAGATCGAGTTATTAAACCCTTTTTAAATTGAGGTCTTGTAGTTTGTTTGTACCAGATAGTCTGATACAGATAAAGAATCTTTCTGTGTTTTGAATAAGAGTGTTGAGTTCGGGTGATAAATCGGATCCTCTACAAAAAGCAAAAAACACTTTTGATCTCGCAAGGCAATGCCGTTCGGTATTGATTCTAAAGCTACCATGAAGAATGAGGGATTAGTAGAAATCAAATTTCGTGTTAAACACTATCAAATCAAATGATTGCACAATCGCTTGAGGGTTGTGAGCAAGGCGTTGCCTTGCGCGCATGATGAGCGCAGAATCAATGCCGAACAAGGTGAGACAATTATAATGAGTAATTCCGCAGCTAAAGGCTGGCGAACCCCGACACTGGTTATTGTTGCCGGCTGTCTTATTGCGATGATCGGGTTTGGTGCACGTTCTACGTTTGGGCTCTATCTTGATCCATTGACGGCTACTCGCGGCTGGACCCGCGAAACGTTCTCATTGGCGTTGGCAATTCAGAATCTAATGTGGGGTATAGGTTTACCGATTGCCGGTGCGTTGGCTGATCGATTCGGGGCTTCAAAAGTGGTATTCGCCGGTGCGCTTATTTATGCGTTCGGGGTTTATGGTATGTCGGTTTCCGAGTCGGCCAGTATGTTTCACTTGACGGCCGGAGTTATCACAGGCACCGGCGTCGCATTTACTGCGTTTTCTCTGGCAATGGCGGCAATGGCGCGCGTTGTTGGAGCAGAACGTCGGTCAATGGTGCTTGGGCTGGGTACTGCGGCAGGGTCTCTTGGCCAGGTGCTTTTCTCACCGCTTAGCCAGGGTTTTATCAGCGCATTCGGCTGGCAGCAGGCTTTATTGTTACAAGCTGCCTGTGTCATGTTTCTCATCCCGTTGGCGCTTTTGTTACCTTCAAGTGGCGGCGTAGATGAGCAAGCTACCAAGAACCAAAGCCTCTCCGGTGCTTTGTCAGAAGCGTTCGGGCACAGAGGCTTTGTGTTGCTGACACTCGGTTTTTTTGTCTGCGGATTTCACGTCGCGTTTATCACGGTGCACTTTCCGTCTTATATAAAGGATATCGGGCTTGCTGCCCACGTGGGTGCCTGGTCTCTTGCCATAATCGGGTTGTTCAACATTGTTGGTTCTTTTTTATCCGGCATGGCCGGGCAGCGTTTTAGCAAAAAGTCCAGCTTGAGTTTTATTTATCTTGCCCGCGCTGTGGTCATTACTGCCTTGTTGTTATTGCCAAAAACAGAGTTGGTTATCTATTCGTTTGCAGCAGTGATGGGGCTGTTGTGGTTATCGACGGTACCTTTAACAACTGGCATTGTGGCTCAGGTATTTGGCGTTCGTTATCTTGCGACATTGTTCGGGGTGGTTTTTTTAAGCCATCAGATCGGCAGTTTTCTTGGGGTCTGGCTGGGTGGTCGATTATATGATGCAACCGGGTCTTATAATGGAATGTGGTGGGCCGGTGTGTTTTTTGGAATCGTAGCGGCGATTGTTCACTGGCCTATTAATGAAAGACCGCTTGCACGCTTACAAAGCAGCACTGCATGAAATCATTGTTATAAACAACTACAGCGTGATCCGGTGTAGTTGTAGTTAAATGGGTTTACTCAACCCGTGGGAATAATGTGTACTCTTTTTTTGAAAATCTGATAAACCCGCTTGCTGACGTTCCGGTTCAGCAGCCACCCAAAGGTACGCGGGAATTCTTTCTTCATTACCTCTGGCCTACGCGGTGGCTGTTGCTGATAACTGTGGTAATGACCACGATTGCGTCAATTGCCGAGCTAATGTTGTATGTGTATCTTGGCCGCATTGTTGACTGGATGAACGAGACGGCACCTGAAGATTTTTTCTCAGAACATGCCGGTTCATTGTTGTTTATGGTGTTCGTCGTGGTTGTCTTGCGGCCTGTCACTTTGTTTATCGCAAGAAGTCTGATTGTGACGACACTCGTCCCTGGGTTATCCAATACGGTCAGGTGGCGTAATCACCGGTATGTTGTCAGGCAAAGTCTGAATTATTTTCAAAGTGACTTTGCAGGTCGTGTAGCACAGAAAGTCATGCAGACCGGCAACTCGTTTCGTGAAACCGTGATAAACGTACTCGATGGTGTGCTTCTACTGATTATTTATCTGGTGGGTATCATATGGTTATTCATCGATATGGATGTGCGGTTGTTGGTGCCAGTGTTCTTCTGGATGGTGGGCTATATTGTTGTCATCATTAAATTGATGCCGCCAGTCGGGAAGTTGTCGAGATCAGTCTCTGAGGCCAACTCTGCACTGACGGGTCGCATAGTAGACAGCTATACGAATATCCAGTCGGTCAAACTGTTTGCACACGCGGAACGTGAAGAGTCGTTTGTGTCCAGTGGTTTTGAAAGACACACCAGTGCCTTACGCGGGCTTTTGCGCGGTATCCAGAATATGTTTTTTTCGCTGGTAGTGATGAATACGTTGTTAATAGTCTCTACTGCGTGGTTGTCTATTTACTATTGGCAACAGGGTGTAGTGTCTGTCGGGTCTATTGCGATTGCCAATAGCTTGATCTTGCGATTGAATCAAATGTCGGGTTGGATTCTCCGTACTATTTCATCTTTGTTTGAAAATATCGGTACGGTTCAGAACGGTATTGAAACTATATCTGTCGACAATTCGGTCACTGACAAAGACGATGCGGTGGAGCTAAAGCTTTCAAATGCTTCTATCGAATTTGATTCTGTGCAATTCATGTACAACGACGAGGCAGACGAAAATGCCGATGCTGCTACCTCTGAATCAAGTGCTGCAGACGAGCTGGCCACTAAACGAAAGCTCAACGTCATACAAGATTTTTCCCTGAGTGTTGCCGAGGGTGAAAAAATCGGTGTGGTTGGGCGTTCCGGTGCCGGCAAGTCAACGCTGGTAAATCTGCTGTTGCGCTTTTATGACATCAACAGTGGATCTATTTGTGTCGATGGTCAGGATATTTCCTCGGTGACGCAAAGTAGTTTGCGTGAAAATATTGCCATGGTGTCGCAGGATACCTCACTGTTGCACCGTTCGATTCGAGACAACATCACTTATGGCAGACCTGACGCGACTGACAAAGAGCTTCTGCAGGCAGCGAAACTGGCACAAGCTGACGCTTTTATACCGGATCTTGTTGATTCGCAGGGCCGGCGAGGCTATGACGCTCATGTTGGTGAGCGAGGAGTGAAGTTGTCGGGTGGTCAGAGACAGCGTATTTCCATAGCACGGTTAATTTTGAAAGATGCACCGATACTGATTCTCGACGAGGCAACGTCTGCTCTGGATTCCGAAGTTGAGGCAGCTATTCAAGAAAACCTGCTTGATTTGATGCTGGGTAAAACAGTCATCGCGATAGCTCATCGCCTGTCGACAATTGCCGCGATGGATCGGCTTATTGTGATGGATGAAGGACGGATTATCGAAACTGGCAGTCATCAGGAGCTGATCAGCCAGGATGGATTATATGCGGAACTATGGAGCCGACAATCCGGTGGATTTTTACCTCAGTATTGAGTGATGCCTGTTTATTCGCCTCTTGAATGAAACATGAGTACCAGAAATATTACACAATGGTGGGTTTTGAGCGAGTGGGTATGCAGGTCGTTTACAGTATCCCCAAGATAGGTGGTTGTGTGGATAGCGCTTTGATTCCCAGGCCATCTGAAGCTAACTACCGGGAGAAAGAATCCATGCTGAAGATATTTTTTGGTGTTGCTGGTTTGTTGTTTATTGGTTTGGGTTTATTTGGCGGCAATGTACTGGAGGGTTTTTCCGGTAGTGATAGCGCAAAGGCCCGGTTGCAAGCGAGTGGGGCTGCCACAGTAGAGACCGAAAGTACGGGGCAGGGAACAGCTGTTGTCACGACGCGGTCTGTTTCAGATGTCTCAAACTCAGCTATTGTGCCTTCCGATGCAACACCGCAGATCGCTGCAGCTTCAGCAGTAGCAGAGGATAATTCATCGCAGCAACTGCCTAATGAAGAGATTGTGGCAGCTGCTGACACCGTAGCTGGAAGCGCAAGCAAACCTGCTGACTCTATGATCAAGGTCGCCGATAATTCCGGTGGTGATGGTGCAGAACCGATTGCACCGGCACAGGCAGCCGGTGACTTGATCGCAATGACAGAACAAGTCAAATCGTCCAATAGGAACGACCAGGTCACTATGGCGAAGGCTGTGCTTACGCCCGAGAAGCAATTGCCTGAGTCTGTTGTCGTGGAAATTGTAGATAAAACTGTAGAGGTTGAAACGGCAATCAATTCGACATCTGGTGTTCTGGGCAACGATCCGCTAATTGTTATAAAAGACAAGGTTAATCTGAGAGATGGCCCATCGATAGATCACCCGATTGTCCTGACTCTGCAGCAAGGTCAGGAGCTAATGGAATTCAAACGCGAGGGTAAGTGGGTTCACGTCGGTGCGTACGGAACTTCCGGCAAGATAGGCTGGGTACACGAGCGGCTGGTTGGACCAGTGGCGAGATAGTCTTTTTACTAAAATCTGTCAGACAGATAGTAGTATAGCCACCGGCTATGCCAGGCTTGTGATGGTCTGGTTCGTCGTGAACAACCCGCTACACAGAGCGGGTTTGTTATTTTTGCAGACTCGCATTACATCAGGCAAGCTTCGCCCATGCTGAATAAAAAGACCTTACTGCCGATCATAACCGCGGTGCTTCTGGCGCTCGGTGTAAATCTTGAGAAGTTCGGTATTGACCTTGATGCATTGCTTGGTGGTGAAACCAGTCAAAGTGCTGCTAGTTCCGGCACAGCCCAATACCAGTCTGGCAGCAAATGGTCGAAAACTTCGCCTGAAATAAACTTACATCATATATTTGAAGGCGAAATTAATCGTAAGAACAATCCTGTTGGCTATCACTCAAGACCAGGTGGTGTCGATGCTGAGGGTGCCAGGATAGTCAGGATCCGTGATAAGCCAAACAAATATGGTGTTTATACTGCCACCATAGCGATCCGTGACGGTAGTCAGTGGAAGGAGAAATTTTCCAGTTTTTTCCCGGATGCCATGTCTGCTGATGAGGTTATTGATGCTGTTTTGAATGCTTATAACAAGAGCTCTAACCCAAAGAGTCAACCGTGGCGTGGCCCTTCCGGACATGGCTTTAGTATTGAAGGTTACACTTCCAATCGTGGTGGCATTAACACTGCGTTTCCAATTTACTAAGGGAGTGAATCATGTCTGATCTTGAATTCTATCGTGATGAAGAAGGCAATCCCTGTGTGCGCGGAGAAGACGAACGCCTGGCAACTTTTATCCAGACAGATTTGCAAGGGTCGATTCAGATCACGAGTGATCTCATTGCATTGCTTGAAGATGGCGAGGCGCATTCTGAATTCCATGGCAATGCGCACAGTTTAAGCATCACGACCAAAACAGTTACTATAGAGGCGAACTTTGATGATGAAGCGCCTGATCGCCGTGTATCACGTGTGGAAATGTTGAAAGCCATAAAAGGATGGCGTGAATTTGTGAAAGACGGCGCTGCTCCCGCTTAAAAATCTGCTGTGGCTGTTTGGTAGCTCTTGCGGTGGGTAAAAAGTATCGGATTCACAGTGTTATGCTTTATCTCTTATTAATGCTCTCTTGAATCCAGTATCTCAAAAAATAATATGAAAAAATCTGCACCATACGGCTCATGGCCGTCTGAAATCACCACCGCGTTAATGACTGGCGGTGCAATCGGACTATCCGAGGTGCGGTTGTTTGGCGGGTCAGTGTATTGGCTTGAATCGCGTCCGCAGGAGCAGGGACGTACGATGATTGTCTGTATTGACGGTCAAGGTGAGAAAAAAGAGCTGCTCTCCTCTGACTATAGCTGCAGAACGAGTGTGCATGAATATGGCGGTGCGTGTTACCTGCCAACATCTGCAGGATTGTTTTTTGTAAATCACAAAGATCAGCAGATCTATAAATTAGATTCCACTCATAAAGTAAGCCAGTTGACAGATGCGCCGTCATATAGGTTTGCAGATTTTGCGTTCAATGAAAGCGCGGGCATTCTCATAGGCGTTGCTGAAGAACATAACAGTGAATATTCGGAACCGAAGAATAGTCTTGTCTCGATAGATGTCTCTTCTGGTACGGTTAGCACTTTGCATGATGGGCAGGATTTTTACGCAGCTCCTTGTATTTCTGATGATGAGAAGCAATTGGCCTGGTTATCGTGGATGCATCCAAACATGCCGTGGGATGGCACCTGTCTGTGGCGGGCAAATTTTAAAGATCGGTCTTTTGCAGACATTGAGTCTGTTGCTGGAGGAAATGCAGAGTCTGTCTTTCAGCCACAATGGTGTCCATCCGGCGATCTTTACTATGTTTCTGATAAAACCAATTGGTGGAATATTTATCGATTGAGAACCGGCAAAACAAGCGACAACTCAGAACCTGTGTGTCCGATGCAGGCAGAATTCGGACTGCCACTTTGGCAATTTGGTATGACACGATACGGATTTATGGACGCGAACACCATTGTGGCCAGTTACAGCCAGTCTGGTGTAGAAAAGCTCGCATCTATAGATATATCCAGCGGAAAGCTGACAGATATAGACAGACCCCACAGTAGCTTCTCATCATTAAGAACTGATGCAGGTGAGTATTGTTATATCGCGCAATCTTCGACTGAATTCTCATCTGTTTACAGAGGCGATCTCAACAATGAGCAGTTGATCTGCAGTTCATCAAGTATTGCAATCAACAAAGACAACTACTCTGTGGCGGAACCGGTGACGTATCCTACCGGTGGTGATGCTAAGGCGTACGGATTTTTTTATAAGCCGGTACATGCAGAGTACCAGGGGGCTGAAAATGAACTACCACCTCTTATCGTCATGATACACGGTGGCCCGACATCAAACACATCGGACAGTCTCAGTTTTAAAATACAATACTGGACCAATCGTGGCTTTGCTGTGCTTGACGTGAACTACAGAGGCAGTACCGGGTTTGGGCGCCAATATCGTGATGCATTGAAAACACAGTGGGGTGTTGCTGATGTTGAAGATTGTGATTATGGCGTACGTTTTCTTATTGAAAATAAATTGGTAGATCAAAACCGAATTGCCATTCGCGGTGGTAGTGCAGGTGGATTTACTGTGCTTGCCGCATTAGCAGGAACAAATACTTTTAAAGCAGGTACCAGCTTGTATGGTGTTACTGATCTAACTGCATTGGTAACAGACACGCACAAATTTGAAGCGAGATACCTTGATAGTTTAATCGGACCGTACCCTGAAGAGAAAGCGCTCTATGAGCAAAGGTCACCGTCAAATCACGCTGGCTCCATCAGTGTGCCTGTACTGTTTCTGCAGGGCACAGAAGATAAGGTAGTGCCGCCTAGCCAGGCAGAGTTGATGATTGATAAATTGAAAAGCAACAATGTGCCGGCAGCCTATCTGTTGTTTGAGGGTGAGGGGCACGGGTTCCGAAAGTCAGATACAATCAAACAGGCGCTTGCTGCGGAATTAGGGTTTTATGGATCGGTGTTTGGCTTTGAGCCGGTCGGAGATGTTGAGGTACCTGAGTTTTTATAGTTGAAGTTATTGACAGTTTCTGGTTAGTACAAAATTTACTGCGTAATTAAAATATTATCCGTTACGATCAGGGATTGGTTAACTATGGGTGATACGTATGACCATTGATTTAAAAGTAGTTGACAATGTTCGGGTGAAAAAGAAGCACAAGGCGACGTGTCATTGTGGGTCCGTTGAAATTGAGTTGTATTTGCCGGATGGGTTGGTCAACTTACGCAGGTGTGATTGTTCTTTGTGCCGTAGAAGAGGTGCAATAGCTGCATCCGTTCCTCTCTCTGGTATTAACATTATAAAAGGACAAGAGAGTTTAAAGTTGTATCAGTTTAATACTAAAACTGCAAAGCACTATTTTTGTAGTCACTGCGGCGTATACACGCATCATCAGAGGCGCTCAAATCCAGATCAATACGGGTTTAATGTGGCTTGTCTGGAGGGTATTAATCCACTTAAGATAGAAAGCATTCCAACCAACGACGGCGTCAACCATCCTTCCGATCGGTAGTGAAGACCATGTTCGATGAATAAGCAGTAAGAACTGCACTCGAAAAAGCAAGGTACTGCGAGATCGCAGTTCAATGGTCTAAAGAAAATTCTGCCACTGGGCACTGCAATGTAATATCGGCAGTCATTTATGATTTGTTTGGTGGTGAAATGCTGAGAACACATTAGGAATTAATCATGGAACTACGTGTGCCTGCTGACATTCTCCCTCGCGAGAATACAAAGCGTTTTTTGCTTTGCAAGAGGAGCATGCGCATCAGTGTGGAACTACTGCATGACTTGAGCGATTTACCCCTCCCCGGCGCTTAGACGCCGACCCTCCCTCTGGAGGGTGTCAGTTTCGGATGTTTATTTAAGCCCGTCACCGACATTCTCCCTTGGGAGAATACAAAGCGTTTTTTGCTTTGCAAGAGAGGCGAATACATCAGTGTGGGACAACTGCATGACTTGAACGACTTACCCCTCCCCGGCGCTTAGACGCCGACCCTCCCTCTGGAGGGTGTCAAGTCCGAGTGTTTGTTTAAACCCGT
>CALIHW010000093.1 GCA_938020525.1 uncultured Granulosicoccaceae bacterium
GGTTATTCATATGCAACTAAAATGATCGATAAAAACGCACCGGCAGGGCGCGTTCGCAGTAGTGTAGATTCTGCGCGAAGACTCCTAGCTCTGATTATTCATGAGGTGTCGAGCATATCGCGTAGAGATTTGATTTCACAGCGTATTTTCTTCTTGCGTCGAATACTTATTGAATTTGCAAAAAGAAAAAATTCGCTGTGGAATCAAAGATCAAGTGAGATGCCGGTGATTTCGTGAATAATCCGGGCTAGGAGTCTGCGCGGTAGAAATCCGCGTAGCGAGAACGTGCCATGGCGAGGACGTTTTTACTATCATTTGAGGCGCATAGTTGTTCATACGTAACGAAAATGATCGATCAAAACGTACCGTCAGGGCGCGTTCGCAGTAGCGGACGTTCTGCCGCGCAGACTCCTAGGCGGCTTAACCTCTCTTACTAACTATGTTTCTTATTGCCCTTTATCGGTTTGATTGCATAAACCCGTTTACAGTTTCGATGAATCTGGAAAACCCGGACTCATGTTCAAAAACTAAATGACTATTGCTATCCGAGTAACAAGTCTTGCACCAGGGATTCGCGACGCGACTAACTTACCCTCACTAAGCGGTGCAATCACATCCCCAGCACAATAAATGACAAGGGTTGGAAATTCAATATCCGGCAGAAGACCAGAAACGTCGATATTGTCATAAGGTTTCCTTAGTTGAGCAATGTTATCCGCCGGTGCGCAGGCTTTCTGAAACTGATTGAACCAAACAGCCTGCTGCTGTGTTGCATCTGGCATCAGCATCGATGTCATCATTTGCCTGGCGACAGGATTATCATTGCCCCAGTTTTGCTTAAAAAAGGTAATTAGTGCATCACCCTCTTGTTGTTCTTCCAAGTTACCGCGCTTGCACCGGCCACGTGATAAGCATCATATAATATAAGCCCGGCCACTTTCTCCGGATGCTTTATAGCAAAAGCGATTGATACAGAGGCGGCTTGCGAAGGTCCAAAAAGAGTAACTTTTTTTTCGTCTATTCGATCCATAACAGCGCTTAGATCATCAACCATTAGATCAAAAGACATCGGCACATCCCAGTCCTGCTCCAGGTGTGACATCCAGCTTCCGACAGCCAAAATTGGCACCCCACTTCCCACCTCGGTATAGGCAATACTGGCACCGTCGGTTGAACTACAATAAAGAAACGGCCCCGGGTCCGCTAATCCGGGTGTTTTTGGGATTGATTGGTTCCTTGATAGCAGCTTTGTGTTGCTTTACGCCTACCTCTGTCAATAATTCTGGGCGCAGTTGGTTGCCCGCAATCATCTGTCGGCTGGACTATGTCTTTTTGCCTTTATTAGGCATGTTTATCAGCATTACTATGTATGTACGGACTGATAACTAAAACCTAAGAACAGCGCTGTGCCAGGCGAACACAAACATACGACAGCACAGCAATTATCCCGCAGAGCCATCGATATGCCACCTTGTGCCCCTTTGGTTGAATGAAGTACAATTTTCGTCGCATAGTATGGCAGATGAGTGCATAACCGAACTTTAGCTGTAAATTGCATAGTTTGTAGGGCTACGCGAGTGGTCGACGCTACCACGTACACGTACGGTTTGTTTACTGATGAACCGCTCTAGCGTTATCAATGCCTACTGATAACTATCGTCAGTGGAATAAATCTACAAAGGGGGAAGCAAATGTATGTCTACTAACACGTCAGAAAGCACAATTGATAGTCAAGACAAACAAAAAGGGCTTAAGTACCAAACCAGTTTTGAAATGGGTCAGGACAATATCCGTCCGTTCGGCCTTGATATCCACAACCCGGTATTTCTTATCTCAAGTATTGTCATCGCAGGGTTTGTACTCCTGTCTCTGGCTAACCAGGAAGCCTCCGCAGAATTTTTCGGCTGGTTGCGCCCCTGGTTAACAAGCACATTCGACTGGTTTTTGGTTTTGTCTGTCGATGCAATTACGTTGTTTTGTCTGGCACTAATCGTTTTACCGGTAGGTTCGGTAAGAATTGGTGGTGCTGGCGCCAAACCCGATTATTCCTACGCTGGCTGGATTGCCATGATGTTCGCCGCAGGTATAGGCATCGGGTTATTGTTCTTTGGCGTACTGGAACCGGTTTACTACAACTTTGCAGAAGGCGGCAACGCAAGTCCGTTAGGAATTGATATCACACAGCCTGGCAACGAGTACGCGGGAGTCGTCGGTACTATTCACCACTGGGGCCTGGAAGGTTGGGCCGTCTATGCAGCGGTGGGATTAAGTTTGGCGATTTTTTGTTATAACCTGAAATTACCGTTAACCCTGCGCTCCGCTTTCTATCCAATATTGGGTGAACGTATTTGGGGATGGTGGGGACACACAATAGACATCCTTGCTGTATTCGCAACCCTGTTCGGACTCACCACCTCACTTGGGTTAGGTGCACAACAGATCGCAGCTGGCCTCAATGAGATAGCGGGAATAGAGCCTTCAAATACGGTTACCGTGGTACTAATAATCTGCATCACATTGGTAGCGCTTGTTTCAGTGTGCCTGGGCATGGATAAAGGCGTAAAGCGATTGTCCGAGATCAATATGGTAATGGCAGTCCTGCTGTTTATATTTGTGATCGTCGTTACCGGTGTCGGATCCGCCTTCACGCGTTATGCCAATGTAATGGTCGACTATGTCGTTGCATTGCCGGCACTATCTAACCCGTTTGGACGAGAAGACACGAGCTACTTTCATGGCTGGACCACGTTCTATTGGGCCTGGTGGATAGCATGGTCTCCGTTTGTGGGAATGTTTATCGCCCGAATCTCTAAAGGCCGCACCGTGCGCGAATTCGTTACTTGTGCACTGCTGGCTCCCACATTGGTATGCGCGCTTTGGATGTCCACTTTCGGTGGTGCAGCGATCGATATGCTCAATGCAGGCGGTGCGGAAGGTGTAAGAGCAACCGTAATTGACAGCTATGCACCGGAAGGTGCTTTGTTTGGCTTCCTCAAGGAATTGCCCATGTACGGGATAATTGCACCCATCTCGCTAATACTGATCGTTATCTTTTTTGTGACGTCTTCAGATAGCGGCAGTTTAGTTATCGATACTATTACTGCTGGTGGCAAAATGGACGCTCCGGTTGTACAGCGCGTATTCTGGTGCGTATTGGAAGGGCTTGTAGCGATTGCATTGCTACTCGGCGGTGGCTTAGCCGCACTGCAGGGTGCCGCAGTGTCTACCGGCATTCCGTTCACCATTGTTGTTTTGGTTATGTGCTACTGCCTGTGGCTAGCGCTTAAATCTGAGCGCGCAAAAATGTAGCTGACGATAAACCGACCGACTATATTACGTCGGTCGGTTTAACCCATCTATTTCATTGGAAGACTAAATACTTTTTTAGAACACACCCGCTTGACCATCTTAGTCCGCTATTAAAACGTAAAACGGTGAGATTATTCTTACTGGAGTTTGCCTCTGTTCCCCGTATAGTTGAAGGGTCAAGTTGCGAGGTTTGATCTTAGACAGCAGTAATATTATTGTCGCTCTCAATATACTATCTGTAAGACTCGCCGGTAATCTGATCTGACAGAGAATTCACTGACATCCTACTTAAAATTAACATAAGCCGACATACCACCTTTGCTAGCATGGCGGTAAAATCTCGATTAACGAGCTGCGAATTATTTGTTTCTACCATTATTAGAAAATTGGAATGTAGCCGCGTCATTCATTTGTCAGTTGAACAAAAAACCTGACTCACAAACATAACAAATTTTATCTCCCACAGAAACGTATGACTACCGAGCACCAACTCGATAGCACTACGCACAATCATCTGCCAAATTTGTGTGGCAACGAGCGAATAACCCGACCCTTCATCCCTCAAATGGGGGATTGCTTAAACATATTTGTTTGCCATTATATAGTGGCAGACAAGTTGCGAACTCTAGCCAGTAGTACAAAAATTAGTGGCATAAAAGGGCTGCCAGGCAGGCAAGCTCGATATTTAAGCCTCAAAGAAAAGGATATTTCATGCAGTTCCCACAGGGAAGAACAGTCACAGAACACGAGCTACTCGGTTCCGTACCCAGCCGCACAATTTTAGACAATATTCGAATAGCATTTCTGGTTTTCAACAGCCGCACTGAAGTCGTCCACGCTAATCCGTCTGCAAAAATGCTCATCGCGGGCAGAGACTGGTTGTGGATAGCAGATAACAGACTAAAGCACCATGGCAAGCAGCCGGCTGGCATAGAAGGTTGCTTAAAAAATGCAATGACAAAAGCCAGCGCTGCAGAGAAAGATAACACCCTGATGCTCAGCGGAACACACGGCGACAACCCGTTATTATTCCGCTTCTATACTCTTGACCATGGCAATACTGATCCGGTGACACTGTGCACAGTGGTTGACCCGGCAGCTAATCATCATATGAACGTATCAGCACTAAAAGATGTCTATTCACTAACCGATGCAGAATTAAGCATCATTTCGCTTATTGCCGGCGGCAAAGACTACAAACAAATCGCCATTGAAAGGAATGTCACCGTATCAACAGTACGATCATTTACCAAATCAATATTTAAGAAGCTGGGGGTTAGCAGCAGAGCCGGAGTGATCCACAAAGTACAAGCCACATCCATTCAACTGAATCTGCTACAAACCTAATACCGATGCAGTTGCTTTAAAAAATTAGCAAAGAGATTCCTGACATCGCCTATCAATTCAAGGTTGCTTGGTTTCAATCCAGCTGACTGTACTACTCTCATCTGTATGTGAAGCAGAGTGATCAATACCGAGCGCAGCAGCCAATTGAGGCTCTCCAGCGTCACTCTGACCAGCATCAGCCAACCGACTCAATTCAAAATCTTCAGGTAACGGGAAGTCATCCAGATTCTCCAACACCAATCGTCTGGTAGGCGGATTGGCCACAAAACCTGCTTGCTGTAGTTGCTCGGCATCAGGCCCCAGATCGTAGGTACCCAACGGTATGCCTGCAAGATAGTAGTAACCGTCGTATTCCGTGCGAATTTCAATTGGTTCACCCGCCCCGACAGGCGTCAGCACCATACGCACGTTCGGCACAGGTGTGTCGCCAGCCAATGTGACCGTGCCTTCAAGGTCAGTGGCTCGTAACAGTGGCACTTCTACAATAGGAATACGCCCCGGGCGCGGCAATATCCCTTTTTCAATACCGGTGTATTTGAGATCCGGCTGATCTATATCTGTCTCAACCAAACCCAGGTCAACGGAGGCGGACGAAGACAATCCATTTAACAAAGCAATGCCGTTGCTATCAGTTGCCACACCGGCATGTAATCCATTACGGGTGAGCCCGATACCCTCGAGCACAGGCTCATCAGTATCGTACACATTGTTGCCATTGTCGTCTGCGTACACCAAAACCGCAACACTCGACCTGCCGCCTGTACTGGACAACCTCGGCAGCCAACGCTTCGGGTGCCGCTTGACCGCCAGCTCTACCCCAAGTCGCACCGAGATATTATCTCTAGATGATCCAAATACACTCGAATTGAAATGAAACTGTCGGAAACTTTGCACCCATGCCGCAGAATAGTTGTTGCTTTCATTTTCAAGATCACGGTTTGCGGCAATACTTAAAGAGCCGTTATTAAAAAAAGCTCTAGACAGACGCAAAGATCCATTGTTAAAGAATTTGTCAGTAGCTTCACTGTAACCAACGCTGGAACTCAGTCTCCAGAGCGTGCGCGCAGAATGCCTCAGTGCAACACCGAACTGTCCGGTATTGTTGTTAGATTCTGAAGCAATGCTATGCAACAAATCATTCTGCCACGACAATCCAACCAATCTGGTTTGATAGTCCAGCCGGGTACCCAGGGAAAGTGTTCTGAGTTCCCCGAATGTCTCTACGTACCCACCGGCTGCTGAATAGGATAGGCGCCCTCCGGTTACAGGAAAAAAGCGCTTTGTAATACTGGCCCTGGTATCAAGTCTTGCACCGCTTGCGGAATTTTCCGCACTGCCAAGTTGAGTCGTGGTCTGGTATTCACGCTGGGTAACGCGCTGCGCCAAACTAAACTCATGGCCATACAGCTCTGTTCTCGCATTAGCAGCCACGGCCACCTTACCTGCAGAATCAATCGCAACTGCTCCGGATACCAATACTCCTTCGATATCAGAGGTTATTTTTGCATTCAGATAATTGCGGTTGGCAACCTCAAATTCCTGCCCCACATCAACCGATGCTAATGTCAATGCCAAATTAGCATTGCGGCTTAATCCGTAAGTTATATTCAATGCACTGCTTAACCGTAACGCAGCATCCTGGTCATCGTCAGTATCGCTAGTGGAGTTTTGCCGAACATCATCGACAATATCGAACACTTTTTTTGACGGCTCGATAAGCGCCATTTCATAGGTAAAAAGACCTTTTTGGCCGGTGCCACTACCAACAAAGGAGCGGCGGATTTCCGTGTGACGCTGCCCCTGTTGACCATAGAATTCAAGACGCAACTCATTTTGACCAAAACTCAGCGGCACATCCTGAAAGTTATAGAAAAAGTCACTACTGTCCCGATCTACTTCATGCAGCCGGTCGTTTACATATAGCTCTACTTCATAATCGGCCTCCTGTACCCCTTGTATGTCAATCGTATCCAGTTCTCTTCGATTGCCAAGTCTTGCGTTACCAAAGCGAACGCCTCTTCCTGACAAGCTACCACCAATAAGCGATGGAAGGTATTGCGACGTATCACCTAATTCAAAATCAGCAATGCGAAGCGGACCAACTTTGCCATCAGGGTTGTTGCGTCCAAGCGTCAGGGTGGCACTGTCAGTGCCATCCACATCGCCACTGATACCAAATTTAGCCGACATAAAGGCCATGTCACCAACGGCACGAAGGCGGTAATCATACCCAACCACATCTGATGCAGTGGAATAAGAACTACCGAGACTCATCGAAACCTCAGGCCAGTCCAACAGTCTGTAAGCAGGTATGTCGTATGGTTTACGTGCAGAAAACGACACTTCTTTGGTCGCTTTTCTTTTCTGCCGTTCTCTAGCCATCTCTTTAGGCAAAATTTCCGCGGATCGAATAACAAGCGACTGCGATAACAACGATACATCAAACACAAGTGGAAACCATTGTTGTAGAACTACAGAGTTGATAAACAGGTCCAGATCATCTGCAATAAAATCTGTTTCTTCAAAATAGTATTGCTCCCCTCTCACCTTTACTGTCTGGGTGCTTGTACTCAAATGAAATGTATTTTCAGGCATTAAATACCAACCTGTTGCCAGCCCCCTTACAGGATCAACTATTATAGGGAAATCCACCAGCGTCGAAAGCTCCCCCAACGGTAAATACAATTGGCCGTTATTCATCAACGCATACATACCATCAGCCAATGGAATATCACGAAGTGAAACTCTTAAGATGACATCCCCCTCCTCGCCAAAATCTACCTCACCGGCGAATTGACGATCTTTGGCGGCACCAATGACTGGTACAGTTGCCGTAACTCCGGTCGGGGCTGTCACCTCTGAGACTGCAACCTCATTGGCTAATGCAGAACCGTACAGCGTAATCCCATACACCAGGATACCAGCAAGCACACTCCGACGATCATTCATCATAATTCTCCAGATTTCCTTATCGTGTACCTGCCGCTACCTAACTACAGGAACCAGCGTTTCATCTACCCAGTTTGTTACAGCACTGTCGATAGAGCGATTACTAAAAATCACACGAATTTTCGAATCTGGAGTTACCTCACCCGCTTGAAATTTTATTGGGATGCGAACTGTCTCAGCTGGATATGGATAATAGAGTGCCCAGCTTTTCAGTACACCTACCTGCTTTTCCTTTTGTCCATTAACAAGATATACAGAAAAATCTCCATAGGCTGATCGGTCACCCCTCAAACCCATTGCCAAAGACACGCTTTCAATCACACCACTACTATCTTGATTAAGTGTTACGCTATTGGTAGTAACAAACGCATTGGTGTCTCCGTGTCGAACAATAATCGGGATGCTTACCCCGACATTGACACCAGAAGAAGCATTAACCAACACTGAATCACTGCTTATATTTTCATTCAATTTTTCCGACAAAACAGGTAGGGCCTGAAGAACAAGATGCGACCTGTACTCCCCTGGAGTGGCAATAGCCCCACGCCTCACAATCACTCTGACAACCTGTGATTGGCCGGGCTTAAGCCGTACCTGCCGTGGAGAAAACCGTACTATAGGTTTTGAACTCTTATGTCTACCTGGCAATTCATTGACAGCGAGCTGACGGAACCTTCCATGGCTATCCAGCCCCATCTCTATCAGATTCATTCTATAAGACACTTCCACAGATGCAGTGTTAGTCAGAGTGATTGCACCTGATTTTTGGTTTTTAGGTATAACAACCCGTGTCGGATAAATACCAGCTGCTGATCCAGGCTCTGCAGCCTTGGTAGTGCCAGAGACCAGCAACATGACTACAACCAAGAGTAAGCTCGGAATCGCCCACCAATGATTAACGCTAATTATTAATGCAATTGCTTTGCTCGAAGTATCTTTCATTATTTACATGCCCGACGTAATTGATCTAAACTCAAACCTACGACGACAGTTACAGCACAAAACATTAGCCACTTACTTTTTGCACATCATGTGTTTTTCTTAGCCGTGAAACAGCGTACATTTCAAACGGAAAAACCCCTCCCATTTAAGGCAAACGGCCAACTAAAATAAAAGAACATTTAAAGAATAAGGGGTAGATTCATACCATAGCAATCTTGCTTTTAGATATTTTTTATCTTCTCCTTAGCCACACCCCACATACGTGAATATTTACCGTGCTTTACCCGTCGCACAATCGTCATTTTCAATCACCCTTAGAATCTCTACCACATACGGGGCATGTATATCTGAAAACTGCAAACGATACCCTTATTGCTCACGAAGAGTATTTTCTAATTGAATAGGACGAACCAATGAAACTTAATATCACCGCTTTAGCAGCTGCCCTCTTGTTTTCATCTTCTGTAGCGCATGCTAATAATAAGATATCTACAACTATTGACTTGAAGGCATACGTTGCGGCAGGACTATCAGTTGGCGCGAAAAACAAACTCATCTTCGGAGATATTGTTCAGCCAGACGGTGTGAATGTTCAAGAGCACAGCATGACAGTTGCCTGTAGCACTGGAGCATTAAGCTATGCACAGGACACAGCAACACCTAATGGAGCAGCTGCGCCAGGTGGCAGCAGCAACTCAGAAAAAGCTTTCAATTTTGGTACGCCACAGGCTGGTAGCGTTTCAATAAGTGGTGAGGCTGGTTACGGTGTTTCTGTCAGTACTTCGGTATCCTCTGCACTGCCTGAGGGTGTGTCTTTCAAACCAATGCTGAATGTAGGTGAAGCCGCTGAAGGAACCACTATCAATGCAGTTATCGGCACTAACGAGGCAGTAAAGATAAATTTGTGTGGCACTCTTACAGTAAACCACAAAGCTACACCCAGCTCAGAAATAACAGCATCAGCAAACGTTCTAGTTAGCTACCGCTAGTATCGCTGGTGGCCCGTCTTAGAAGACGGGCCACAATTTTATTAGTCTTACTGGAACAACACTATGCAAACCAGAACATCATTAATTACCGGTTCGGTATTGTTGTCGTTGTTTTCCCTTTTTTCTTTCTATTATAAATACAGCACAATAGATACGGTAGAAGACGAACCCTCAATTGGTGCTGCATCAGAGTATGGGCACAGTAAAAACCATCCTAACAACAATTTCTCTTTCTCCACTGAATCAATGAGTTTTGGCGCACTGGTGGGAGGTGATAGCGATATATACATTGAACTCGGTACGGACGGCAGTGTACTCACCAATTCGCAGAGCCGACATTCATATATCGGAGACTTTAACAAACAACATTTTTTCAATGATCCGCGCTACCTAATCCGCTCTGGTCGTTTGAAACTCAACGCAGACGTTCGCCGCAGCCATCGGTATCTCTTAATAGATTTTTCGAGAAACACCAATGTTGATGGTGTCACACTAACAGGGTTGGAAATAATACCCACCGACACAATCAATGCGATACCTGAGCCATTTCATAATGTTCAAAATTCAATCAAGTTCGAGGTGACGCATCCTAAATGTGGGCTTTCTTACAAATGCCGATCCCAGAAAACAAATGTCACCATCGATCTTTCACTGTATGGCAGACTCACCCTGCAAAGTCATATCAAAGGTGAAGTTAACGCACAGCTCGAAGCGTCAGTCAAACTAGTGCATTAAATTCACTGGAGCACAATCACTTAACTCACAGTACCGGCATGCACTTCAGCAAACGTTACATCAAGTGCTTTCCCGACTCTTTTAACCAGATCATCAACTTCAACTTCACGATTAATCAATGGTAGAAAAAAACCATAGCATCTGCTCTGTTTTCTCTTTTTTCTTCTGACCTTTAATTAATCTCGATTTTTTATCGCATCTCAGATAGGTTGCTTTTTCTTCGTTGACTGTCCTTGTCTGTTCGTGCTCGCAGGCACAACACTAAATAAACCTGGGCACATCTATTGCCTGAGAGTCAATGGATCTTTTTCGCTTATCGCTGGCCGTAAAGTAAGACACCCGTGTGAAAAGGGATGCGCTGCAAGACTAGTAGGTCGTGCAATAATTTTCGTAACAAAATAATGACGGCCACGTTGTCGGAGCAAAACGAAAAAGCGTAGATATGTCAGGACCTACGTTGAATTTTTTTACGCAGCTATTTCGGCCTTACTGACTTCACCACAGCTAACACAATTTCCCTGGTTCAGGGCGGGCTGACAGCACCTTCGGTTGCCCCGTCAAGACTTGCAGGTTCGCCTTATCCACGGCTATCGACTGTCCAATATTTTTATCTATTCTTGAATATAAATGTTGTTGTAGTACTGACGTTTCACAACGTCTATTCAATTCTTTTCAGGAACACTTCCATACTCGAATGGCCAATAGCCTTATACAAATATTCAACTAATTGACTAAGAGATAGTCATGAGGCCGCCGATGATTCGTTGAAGGAATACGATATGTGAAATTTATCTCTTATAGACGAAGTAATCAGAGTTTTCTAGAGCAGAAATGACACTTGGGAATCCATTAGCTGATAATTAGTTTGTTCGTCATAGTCAGACTGGATGGAATAAACGGTGCACGAAGATCGCGCTGTTCTGAAGATGATCCACTTGTCGAAGCGGATAGTACTTGCAGTCCGAGGCCCTCTCGTCATACCGATATTGAGAACCTATTGAATTGAACACATGCTACCTGATCACCCTGCATTAAGCCTATATTTGCTACTTGGCCTATGGCTAGTGCTGCCCTTGCTGTCAAGTGAGCGCTCCTGCTGGCGCGCTGCAGTTCTACTGCCTCTGATTCCAATTCAAATATTCTACTTTTACTGGAGGTACAGCGAAACCTTAGAGCCATTAGAGCTAAATCCGGATGTACTGTGGCAATATATATTCTTCTCTACAGAATCAATGGTTATTGTATATAGCCTTTGGCAGTGTATCACTCTGGTTCGCTTCACTAACCGTACATCTGAGTGTGATCGGCTGGTTGAAATTGGCCGCGCGAAGTGCTCAGAATCTGTGGATTTATATATTCCAACTTATTCAGAGTCTCCGGCAATACTGCAGGAAACCATCGTTGCTGCAAAGAAAGTTAATCATAGCAATGTCACCTTATGGATCTGTGATGATGGCAACCGCAAGTGGTTGCGCAAGCTCTGTGAGCTTGAAAACGTGCGTTACCTTAACCGACCCGTTACTGATCCCATCCGTACCAAGGCCGCGAATCTACGCTGGTCTATCCCCCATGGTTCTGCGAATTACATAGTATGTATTGATGCAGATTTCCAGTTAGAGCCAGATTGTATAACCCGGTTGACCAGCTTCTTCGAGAATCCGGAGATTGGTCTGGTGCAGGCACCACAGCACTTTAGAAATCTCGATCCAGTTCAACGTAATCTACTCGGTGGTGCTGCATGGACTGAAGAGCAGCGCTTTTTCTTTGACGTGAGTCTTGCCTCTCGGGATGCCTGGGGTAATACACTCTGTGTTGGGAGTTGTTGGGCAAGCAGACGAAGTTTGATTGACGAGATGGGTGGGTTTCCGCAGAACTCAATAGTTGAGGATGTGTACTTTGGATATCGAATTAAGTCGCTAGGCTATCGATTGGTTTATCTCAATGAAAAATTGGCAACAGGATTAGCCGCGGAGGATACACCGTCTTATGTGGTTCAGCGAACTCGATGGTGCCTGGGAGCGCTGACACTATTATCGGATCCACACGGGCCTTTAAGAGCGAAGCAGCTCTCACTGTCAGACCGGCTGTTCTATCTTGAGATACCGTTCTACTGGATTACGCATCTACACTTGTTATTGCTGCTGTTCGCACCATCAGTATACGGCCTCTTCGGGTACAACGTGTTTAACTGCACAACGGAGGAGCTATTTACCATAGTCATCCCAAAAAATATTCTACTTTGTGCGGCGTTTTACTGGGTAAGCAATGGTTGTTGCATGCCGCTTATAACTCCAGTTCATAAGACGATCAGCATATTCCATACGGTTCCAGCGATTTTTCGTGGAGCTTTCTATCCCAAGGGTGCCAGATTTGAGGTTACACGAAAGGATATTCGCCATAGTGGCAGAACCTTCCACTGGAAGCTAGCTGCGCCATTTATCGCCATTGGAGTGTTGACCGTGGTCGCTACCGCTAAAACCTTTACCCAGAATTACAGTGCGTTCTACTGGTCTGATTACAGTGCTTATAATGCACTGCTTAGTACATATTCACTGATTACGATATTTCTTTGCTGTCTGGTTTGTGTGGACAAGCCATTACGCCGCGATGAATTAACAAACAGTATCCCCTTAACAGGTAGCTGGTCGAAAACAGCGATTGTCCTGTCAAAAAGAATCTTCGCTTAAAAAATTTATCGATTACGTCTAACTTGAAGTCGAGCGTATTTATAGCTGTTTTATGAGAATAGTAAAATTAATAAAGGAGATTCAAGAAATAGGATTTCATCGAATAGATCAAGGTGATTATATTTTGGCAAAGAAGAAAAGCGGCTGGCTTAAAAATCCGTTAGAGACATGGCGGTTTTCTATTGACAAAAAGCTATCATGCCTGGGCACAGATTCCATTCTGCGTGCAGTCCGAGTCACTGTAGGTTCGATGATATTACTAACAATCTCAATAGCAATTCTTATTCCCCAGATTTTACCGGTAAGTGGTAACAGTTATGTGAATGCCAAGCTTGAATGGATTAGAACCCCTATTGAAGGCGAGCTGCGTTTCGTTGATATAAAAGTGGGAGATGATATCAAGCAGGGAGAGATTCTAGGCACAATCAATAACCAACGTGCCGATGATGCCTTTCTTAATCAGCTAGTATCAGAGAAATCCAGCCTCGAATCTACCCTGCTTGTGCTTGTACAACAACGCGAGCAACTGCTGATACGTCAGCAGGAACTCTCTGAAAGAATCGGCGAGTCACTGACTAATCTGACGGGAAAAACTCGAATTCATCTTGAGCTTATTGAGAATGAGTTGTTCCTGGCTGCCGAAGAATTAGCCTTGATTGATACTCGTGTCGCTCGATACCAGAAAGCAAATGCCGATTATGACGGCGAAGAGTTATTTGCCGTGGTTAGCCGCTCACAGCTTGAATCTCTAGAGGAGCGAAAAATTGAGCTCAAAGCGTCTTTTGCCAGTGGAAGGAAAACTATGAGGTTGCTGCAGGATAAGCTTGATTCGGCAATCTCCGGTACGTTTGTCAGTGAAGAAACACCTCTTGAGCATCAGCAGTTGTTAGCGGTTGAGCTGTCGATAGCCACACTGGAGTCTGAATTAAGCGCCTTGCAACTTAAGTCAAATAAATTATCTACGCTGATTGACTCGCGCAAACAGCATCTACAAATGACTACCCATTACGAACTGCTTGCCGGGGTAACAGGCACTGTATGGGATATGGGCTTTTCAAACGGGTCTTACGTTAATCGCGGCGATTCTGTTGTGGCCCTGGCAGCTACAGATACAATTACTGTAGAAGGCAATTTTCATCAACGCTACCTAGATAATATCGTCGTGGGTGATCCTGCCACTATCCACCTGATGGGTTCCAAGCAGCGCCTCAAAGGTACTGTAACCGACGTGAAAATTCGTGATCAGGTCAAATCTGCGGATTTAAGTGCGTTCAATTTGGCAAGTCCGGAAACCAATGAATTCAAAGTAGTCGTTGCTTTTGATGCCAACCAAAGTGAGAGTGTCTATATTGGCCAGCGTGCTAAGGTGATAGTTAGTAAATCGGCATCCAGCATTGTTCCCTCGTTACTTTTGTTCTTTAGTCGTTAGCGATTGAAACTATTCAGCTGAAAATTCCTGTATGGTTGGCTGATAGTCCAAATGCGTTTCAAATGTAATCACTTATGCGCTTGTTCCAGGCAACTTAAAAAACATGCGTAATATCTGTCACCGTGGTAGATCCGTTGAAAACCACGCCCTCGACTCATAACGTGATGGTACGCACCCTCGTACTTTACTCTAAGCGCTCTAGCCATTGGGGGACCATAGGAACTTTTTGTCCTATATCAAGTCTCGACCCCCGATAACTGTCATCGCGCTCAGTGTCTGGCTAGATGCCCC
>CALIHW010000094.1 GCA_938020525.1 uncultured Granulosicoccaceae bacterium
CGAATTTGGCCAGCAACTAGGAGCGCGTCAAATCGAGCGCCACTACACAGAAACAGACCTCTCATATATTGGATATCAGTGGACGATGTGCTGCAGAGAAACAGCTGATAAAAGCTCGAGACTACCTTCAGCATCTTGCCACTCATGACGAACTCACCGGACTACCTAATCGTCGCTCATTCAACGAGTCATTGCCAAACTTTATAGTGTCGGCGAGACGTGGTGGTTACAAGCTTGGAGTGGTCATGTTAGATCTTGACCAGTTCAAAGGTATAAATGACACGCTAGGTCACGATATCGGTGACGAACTTTTGATCGGAGTTGCTTTGCGACTGACTGATACGGTGAAAGCCGGGGATTTTGTCGCGCGGCTTGCGGGCGATGAGTTTGTTTTTGTTATAAAGAGCTTTCACCGCCTAGTGGAGCTTGAAGCGATATGTGAGAAGGTAAGGCGTGCGGTAGCTGAGCCCTTTGTACTGGGCACCGGCACCGAGATTCGCGCCAGTGCTAGTATTGGGTTAAGCGTATACCCCACAGATGGCACCGGGGCACAGGAAATGGTTAAGTGTGCAGATGCCGCCATGTATCAGGCAAAAGTGTCGGGTGCTGGATGTGTAAAGATATTTAACCAGGCCATGGGGCGTGCTCAAAAACAAAAAATCAGACTTGAGCAAGACCTTAGATCCAGCGTAGTAGATAAAAAATTTGAAACCTGGTACCAACCAATCTATCAGTGCAGCTCTAATTCATACTCAAGTGTTGAAGTACTGGCTCGGTGGCGACATCCGCAAAGGGGAATCGTGCATCCGGAAACCTTCATCCCCTTGGCGGAAGATTGTGGAGTCATTGAATCGCTTGGATATCTGATTCTTGAAAAAGCTTTCAAACAACAACACCAGCTAACTGAGGCAGGCTATGAGCAGGTTAACGTATCCATTAATATCTCGCCGCAGCAGCTCTTCGCCGCTGGGTTTGTAGACACCGTTAAAAGTCTGCTGGAACGCAACCAAACTGTCGCCAAAAGAATTGAATTTGAAGTAACGGAAAATACCCTGTTTGATCAACACAAAGAAATTAACTCTACTATCGGGAGGTTGCAAGCACTGGGTATTCAATTTGCCATTGATGATTTTGGAACCGGGTATTCGTCGTTTAGTCGGCTGGCAAAGCTACCGATCCGAAAGATCAAGATCGATCAAACCTTCATCAAGGGTATTCCAAATAATAAAAAGAATCTCGCAATAGTCAAAGCTCTGATCACCATGGGTAAAGACTTGGGGATATGTATCGTCGCTGAGGGGGTTGAGACGCAGGAGCAGTTCGACTATTTGTATGCCGCAGGCTGCGATGAAATTCAGGGGTTCCTGCTGGCAGGCCCGATGCCAATAAATACTCTTGTTTCTGTGCTAAGCAGTGGCAAACGAAGTGCGCCTGCGCACGTAACAAGAGTCAGTAAACAACTAGCTAGCGCCCACATAGACGCGTTAAAAGAAACTGTCTGATTAGCTTTATAAATCTGGACAAGATCTCATGGTCAATGCCAGGTTTCATCCGAACTTGAACGTCTCTGTATCAGTCTTCTTCGCTCTGCATTTTGCGAGACCACCATTTCGAGTGACTTCACGATTGATTGTTGCTGAATTGACAACACATTCGGTGTCGATAAGTCGTACTGTGTAAGTAAGTTATCAAATGCTGTAAGCGCAGTCTGTAGGTGAAGTTAATGAATATCTCCGGTTCAACGATTACAATCGTTGGCAAATTCTCACCAGTGGCCATACAAGAAGACATTGAAAATAGAGGCGGGAATGCTGAAACCAGTCTCACAGACACTACTAAATATTTGTTGGTCGGCTTTCAATATTCAGACTCCGACCGTACAATAGTCACTGACGCACAAAAGCGTGGTATCCCGATTATCACTCTGGCTGAATACAAGCAAAGTATGCCTGATGAATTGGCGTCCGAATAGCAGAAGCAACTTTTTACTCAGTAAGATATTTTCAGCTGAAAAACGGTTCAACAGATCCTTAGAATGATAGCGTCCCGTGAGTTGTACTTTCCCATTCGCTATTCACTTGAATTTTGGTTATAAATGATTCTTCTTAGTGTGGGTCTCTGCTGGACACATGAAATTCTAGTATTCCATTTCGAGTAGCCGCGAAATGGAGCTGTTCGATCACACACAACACATCTCACTTCTTGTATCACTAAGTCTACTACCTGGCATCGCATTCAACCTCATTAAAGAATCAGGACCATGATTGGGAGGTAGCTACAGTGAGATCTCTTCGCCATCCACAATTATCTTGTCGAAACGATCTGCACTCTTCTGTGAGGCGCTCCGCTCCAGTATCACCAGCGGTTTCTCTGACCCTCTTTCGATGATTGGAGAGTAACCATCAGCTGCACGAATAATCAGCGTTTTTCCAGAGATAATGATGTTCGTGTATTGTTTGTTGTCAGTGCTGAATGCTCTTGATTCTGCCAACTGGGGTTCGGCACTTGCAAACATCCTGTTATTGATCCCATCGTTCGTTTGAGAGTGCACGATGAGTATGGCAATTAATGCCAGGGTGAGACAGATGGGAAAGATCACTTTCATAGAGCTGATGACAGTACTTCATCTTAAGGAAGAGGCGGTCATGGTAACTATTATTGCCGCCTTTCTCTGTTATTCAATGTGAAATAATAAAGCCCACGATCTTCACTTCTCAATTGATGAATGATCACCATTTATGTTAGGAACTAATGTGCGCTCATATTGAAAAGCACATTAGGGAAGTGCACCAAAGGCACTGAGAAAATTACTGTAAAGGTTTGGTTAAGCTCTGTCTGTCAAGATTTACTAAGAACACCTAGACCATAGAAATACAGTACGAACCGAACTTAAACTCGATAGCCTTTGCATGATAGGTAGCCAGTGATGTTACGTGGTGAGTTCTTCTATTGTAAAACTGCGTGGCACTTTTTAGTAGTTTACATTTTCGATTCGATGTTCTAGGTAACATGCGCGCTTTGAATTACACCCACAATCGCAGGAGCATGAACACTTGAAGAAAAATATAGTCGGTGGATTTCTCTTAACACTGAGCCTATCAACACTCACTACACCAGTTTTAAGTCAGGACCTTGATGATCTAACATCAGGCTGGAATGGATCGGCAAACCTGGGGATTACAAACGCCGGTGGCAATTCACAAGCGCGTAGTATCTCTGGAGGCATCCGTTTAGGAAAAGCGGTCAATCAATGGCGGCATATCGTGTTTGGGTCAGTGCTGGCCGGTGAATCAACTATTCTCGTGGAACGCCGCGATGAGTTTGGCGAGGTGGAAATCGACCCGACTACCAATGCGCCAGTCCGAGATATTGTCAAAGGTGATAACTCAGAACGCTATGCACTGGGCTATCAGCCCCGCTATCAGTGGAAGGAAAACACTTACCTGTTCGGAATACTTGATTGGGAGCAAGACAAGCCGGCCAATATTCGCGCTGCAACGCGCCAAATCGCTGGTATCGGACACACTTTCTGGCGCGACACTCGCGGCTTCTTCAATGGTGAAGCCGGTATCGGTAATAAAAACCTGACCCCTGAGTTTGGTGAGGATCTGGATGGTTGTATAGGCTATGTCGGGTTTAATTTCTCTAACCGACTCAATGAAGTAGCTGTGTTCAACGCCGATTTCAGATCAGACTTTGGTAGTGACAACACGTTTACCGAAATTGGTTTGGGTCTGACCTTCAAGGTGTCTGACAAAATTTCTGTCAAGGTAAGTCATTTTCTGCGCAATAATACCGGTCTCAGTAATCCAACCAATCCATTGAGTTCGGATACTGACACAGTCACCACCTTTAACTTACTGTTTGATATCAACACGTAAAATGGTTTGGTTGGACGCATCAGGGATTGATGCAACCTTCTGGTTTGAGGTTCGGTAATCGCATAATCTGATTTAGTCCGGATGATTGCGATGAATTACAAGCAGTATCTGCAGAGCATTTGTTAAACGCCCTGTGTCAGTATCGGGTGATACCAGACCTGTTGATAGAATCTTTGTTAAAGAATGTAGCGCGGGATGTAGGAAAGATTCTAGCGGTCGTTACTGTTTTTGATTCAGGAATGGGGTGATGATCAACGACTGGCCTCGTCGATTGTCACCTTGCCCTTACTCCATGGACTCCCCATCCTTGTTGCATCACCTGTACTTTGCAGGTGATGTTTTTCTGCGTTCCGTATCGGCCCGGGTTCGAATTACTGAACAGCGAGAATGTAAACGTTTTGCGCATCGTTTGACGCTACGCCAAATTTGGTCGTGGTCTCAATTGCAACAGACACTTCGGATCATGCATGAGATTTAAGGAAGTTCGGACCAGATCTCGCAATTCAGCTGACTCTGTACCACTCCACCTCTCAATTCGAGCCATAAGTCGGATAATGGAATACCGATTGCTTCGGTAGGGCGCAGTAGCCAGGGGACTAAAAAAATCACTTGCACGGCATCGTAGGATACGTGCAGGTAACAAGTGAATGGAAATAGAAAAGTCCCGGCAGCAGAGCCAGCACTGCCGGGCAGTCACTCCAAACCATACCGTCCATCAACAACACTATGTGATACAACCAGGACAGAGTTCGGTCGCAAACTCTGTGTTGCAATCCCGATACCATATTTAACAGTTCAAACCTCATCCCGAGTGTTTTCAGGGTGAGAGCTCAGCAGAAAGGCTGAGTTGGTAACGGTAGAAGAGCACTCGCTTTGAGTACAGCGAGTACTTAGCCCCCCATTTCAAAAGTCTATGAAGACAGAGTGAACCTGTAAGGGGAGGATACCTCTCAGTGATTCGATCGGAGTTTTCTGCTGCCGACGAGTCAGAGAGGAACCGGATTCTTTAGCCAGGCGGTTTGCGGGTCACCGCTCGCTTCGTCGCTGGCTTAGCCGTCATGGGTATTTGCACAAAACGGTTGCCATCTTCTGTCAGAGGCTGGCTACCATGCGCACACCTCAGTTCTGCTACACACCGCCCCAGACCACAACGCTGCCGTCACTTTTCAAGGCAACACTGTGATATTCACCAGCAGAGACTTTGACCACATTGACAAGATCTCGCGGTACCCTACATCGTATCGAAATTCCAAGCTATCATTATCTGGCAAATGTCATCACAGAGAGCTTCAATATCGTCGAATCGGCACTTATAGATCAGCTGCAGGAACAGCTGACAGTGCAACACTGTATCGAGCTTGACGCGCTATTAATCGCAGACGATCAATCGCAATCGATACTCGGTGAGTTAAAGAATTTCAGTCACGCCCCACAGGCCAGTGCAATCCAACACAATGCGGATGCCTGCGAAAGAATGGGCGAGATTTATCATCGTTTTTCAACTTGCTATAACGCTTTGCATCTCAGTGACAAGGCAACCGAATATTACGCCACCTGGGTTCAAAAAGCCTCGGTGTCACAGTTGCGTCAGTTCACCAGTCCCTACAAGCGGTATCTGTATCTCCTGGCTTTTGTTCGGTACCAGTATTGTCAACGCCAAGACTTGCTGACAGACACCCTGCTCAAACAGACCAAAACGGCGACCAACGCTGCTCACAAACTGGATGCTCGACACGAGGCTGACAATCGCGCTGAACACAAGATCGCTATGCGATCAATCAATCGGGATCGAACCTCACAGCGCCAACTCCTTGCTGAAATTACCCGGATTGTCCGCATCAGCGATGCAGAGCAATCCCCTGCCGAACGGTTGACCCGCTTAAAACAGCTGCTCGATGACCATGAGGCTCTGCAGGACGATAACGAACAACAGGCGCTACAACGCTACGAGCGACTGATTGAACAACACACTAATCAACTCAGCCACTACAACGCACTAGAGGCGCAATCGCGGCGTCTGCAGCGCCGTATCGCGCCAATTCTCCAAGTCCTGGAATTCGATGAGGGCTCCAGCGATCGGACGCTTATGGAGGCTGTAGCGCATTATCAGCACACGGACGGGCAAATCGGTTCCACCCCACCACTGGCATTTTTGTCTGATACGGACCAGGATCTCTTCGAAGGTAAACCTTTGCGAACCTCGTTGTATAAAATCTTGCTGTTTCGCCAAATCTCCTTGTCGATAAAGGCAGGAAAACTTAACCTCAAATACTCCCATCGATACCGAGCTATTCAGGATTATCTGATTCCAGACAATCGCTGGACAAGTGAAAAAGAACGTTTGCTGGTACTGGCCGATTTGAACCGCTTTGCCGATGGCAAAGCCTGCCTTGATCAATTAAAAATCTCACTGGATTATCGGTACCGACAAGTTAATCAACGATATCAGTCAGCGTTAAATGACTATCTGAGCGTTGATGAAAATGGCAGGGTAAAAATACGAACGCCTGCTACTGACTTTAGTCAGGAAAGTGCTGTGAGTGATTTACTGGCTGATAGCGCCATCGTACCGGTGTTACAGATTCTTCGAGAAATCGAACAACAATACGACTTTACTCGACACTTGAAGCATCTCAGCCCCAAGAACAATAAGCTTAAGTTTAACGCTGAAACCCATCTGGCTGGGATTCTCGCTTTAGGTTGCAACATCGGCCTTGATCGGTTGACGAAAATATCCACCGGAATCAATGTCAGTACTCTTAAAAACACGGTGACCTGGTGTTTTTCACTGAAAAACCTGCAGCAAGCGAATGATGTGTTGGTTGCCGCATTGAGTAAGCTAGCGCTGTCAGAGGCTTTCATACACCAGCCCGGCCAACTGCATACCAGTAGCGATGGAAGAAAAGTAGCTGTTGCTACTGACTCGCTCCACGCGAATTATTCGTTTAAATATTTTGGTAAGGATAAAGGCGTCGCTTTGTACACTTTCCTTGATGAGCGTCATGCCCTTTTCTATTCCACAGTCATCAGCGCATCAGAACGAGAGGCCGCTTATGTGATCGATGGCTTGATGCACAATGAGGTCATCAAGAGCGATATCCACTCCACTGACACACATGGCTATACCGAATCCATCTTTGCTGTAGCACATTTGATTGACACTGCGTTTGCACCACGGATAAAGGGAATCCATCGACAAAAGCTCTATAGCTTTTCCAGCAAAGCCACGCATCAGCGGCGTGGACAGAGGATTCTGCCGAGTCGGCCTATAGATCACAAATTAATCCTGCGGCACTGGGACGATATTCTGCGCTTTATGGCAACAATCAAATTACGCCACAGTAGTGCCTCGCAGTTATTTAAACGATTGAGCTCCTACTCGGCTGATCATCCACTCTATAAAGCGCTTAAAGAATTCGGGCGATTGATCAAG
>CALIHW010000095.1 GCA_938020525.1 uncultured Granulosicoccaceae bacterium
TTTAATGGACGAGTTCAGTCGATCAAAGCATCTGCACGAGGATTTAGAGACTTTGCAAACTATAGAATCCGTATTCTTTTCTACTGCGGAAAACTGGATATGAGGCCTGCATTTACCCACAATAATTGACGAAGAGCCCCCGAAGGGAGGGTGTCGTTGATTAAGTTTTATTGTTGAAGTCAAAAGGCTGTGAACAGCCATTCCCCTTGTCCCCCTTGCCGAATTAACCCGAACCCCGCGGCTTTCTGTTTGGCAGGTATATCGACCAATAGCGGATGCTGAATCCGCTTAACTCGACAAATATTTGACGCTTAGTCCAACTTGTTCGTCAAAAGTCTGATTCATCGTCTATATAACTTATTGGGCGATGGCTGTTTGTTTTTGAATCTGTTTGTTGGATTCTTACAAAAAGTATAAAAAACAACTATCTAATCGTTATAGATGATTTTTTACTTTAACATCTGTTGCTCGAAACTAACGCGATATTGCTCACTGGAACAGCGCCACTCCGATGTCATTTGAGTTCACCAAAATGCACGGTCTGGGTAACGATTTCATTGTTATCAATGCCTTGGACAAGGCATTCGAGCTAACTACCAAAGAGATTTCGCAACTTGCTCACCGGCGTACCGGGGTTGGATTTGATCAGTTGCTGGTGGTTGAGCCACCTGATAACTCGGATGCTGATTTTACCTATCGGATTTTCAATGCGGATGGTGGCGAGGTCGAGAATTGCGGTAATGGCGCGCGATGCTTTGCGCGCTATGTAACTGACAGAGGACTGACAGACAAGAAAGACATCACGGTATCAACGGCTTGCGGGCTAATGACACTTACAGTCCTGGATAACAATAACGTGCTGGTGCGAATGGAAGTGCCGGAGTTTGAACCGGACAAGGTGCCGTTCACGGCAGCAGCAAAAGCATCCCACTACGACTTACTGTTAGATGTTGAATTATTTTCGAAAGAGTTACTGGAAATTGGTGTTGTTTCTATTGGCAACCCTCACGCAGTGACCGTGGTTAAAGATGTGCAACGGGCTGATGTTCAAAGGCTTGGGCCTTTGATTGAAAACCATGAGAGTTTTCCGCAGCGCGTAAATGCCGGCTTTATGCAGGTTGATAGTCGATCTGAAATCACGTTGCGGGTCTTTGAGCGTGGAGTTGGTGAAACGATGGCGTGTGGTACAGGAGCATGTGCAGCGGTGGCGGTTGGTGTCACACAGGGCTTGCTCGACAGACAGGTGACAGTTCATCTCGCTGGAGGTGATCTTGAGATCCGTTGGCAGGATAACGATGCTCCGATTGAAATGATCGGGCCAGGTGAAACGGTTTTTGAAGGCAGGCTGGAATAAATGATAACAACTACAAAAAACGCAACTGCCGCCGGTGAGCAGGCATTTGATGCAGATGCTTATGTCGCAGATTTTTTGCGGGAGTCGCCTGATTTTCTTGCGCGCAACCCGCAGTTACTGATGGAAATCGACGTACCTCATCACCAGCAAGGTGCTGTTTCACTGGTTGAACGGCAGGTGCTTGTGCAGCGCGATCGTTACAATGCTCTGCAGCAGCAACTCAATGATATTGTCGAAGTTGCTCATCAGAATGATAATTTGTCTGAACTGTTGCACGATTACTCGGTAGGATTGATGTCTGCAGGCTCACTTGATGAAGTTTTCAACTTCACCAAAACCATCATGCAAAAGCGCCTGAAGTGCGAAATGACCAGCGCAATAATTCGCAGGAATGATGTGGTTGAAGCTTGTCTTGACGGTTTGACAGATTATGTAACCCTTGTTGATGATCAATTGTGTGAATCAATGGCTGATCTGCATACCAGGAGATCTGTTTACTGCGGTTATCCGGTGAGTAATCGGGTCGAACAGTTTTTCCCCGATAGCGGGAATGAAATTAAGTCGATTGCGATCATCAGACTGGCAGATGCTTCGTCGGTGCAGCCGATCAAAAGCAACTACCGCCATGCGGTTACCGGCAAACCTTTCGCTGAAAGCAAAGGCTTTGGCTATCTGGCGATGGCAAGTACCACCCGTGAGCGCTTCTCGCCAAGTATGGGTACGGACTTTCTAAGTCGTTTTGGTGCGCTGTTGAGTGCCAGACTGGCAGCCTTTTATTAGGTCGTTAACCCATAGGTCGCTAGCCCATAGCCCACTAGCCTATAGCGTACTAGCCAGGGAGTGCCAGCATGGCTGACCGTGCAGTTAGCCAGGTTGCAGGCGGCTCGACGAATCCTGTCGACTTTGATTTTGCAGTGCGGGCGTTTTGTGATTACCTCAAAATAGAAAAGCGATATTCGCCTCACACGGTTTCAAACTATAGGCGTGATCTTAACGCAGTGGCCGCGGAGCTTAATCGTATGCAGGTTGTCGACTGGTCGGGTGCCAATGCGTTCAACATGCGAACCGTGATTTCACGTCAGCATGGCGAAGGGCTGTCCGGTAGAAGCCTTGCTCGCCGATTGTCTGCCGTCAGATCATTGTTTTCGCATTTGATCAGACATAAACATATTGAAGCCAATCCGGTAGCTGATGTGCCGGCACCCAAGGATCATCAAAAACTTCCAGAAACCCTGCAGATAGAGGATATCCAGCGTCTCTTTGCATTGAACGGTGATGATGTGCTTTTGCTGCGCGACCGTGCCGTGTTTGAACTTATTTATTCCTGTGGTTTGCGACTGGCTGAAGTTGTACAGCTCGACTTTGACAGTATCGATATGCAGGCAGGCATGGTACGTGTAGTTGGTAAAGGTGAAAAAGCCCGTGACTTGCCTGTTGGTAAAGAAGCACTCAACGCAGTTCGGGAATGGAAGTTAAGAAGGTCGGAGCTACAAAGAGGCAATGCGACAGAGCAGGCACTTTTTATTAGTAATCGTGGAGCGCGATTATCAGCTCGAAGCATTCAGCAAAGACTCAAGTCGCTGGCTCGCAAGACCGGCCTATCACACAACGTCTACCCACATTTGTTAAGACACTCTTTTGCCAGTCATTTACTGGAATCCAGTGGTGATTTGCGAGCGGTGCAGGAGTTGCTGGGGCACGCCGATATCACAACAACACAGGTGTATACACACCTCGATTTCCAGCATCTGGCTAGTGTCTATGAAAAAGCCCACCCAAGAGCTACCAGCCACAAAGTAGCCGGCCACAAATCAACTGACCACAAAACAACTAAATAAGAAGAGGAGAGCGCTGGATAGCGCCTGCGGAAAAAGTCCCCGGAACCTTTTATAGTTCTGCAGCAAGCAAATTATAAAAGCTAGGAGCTTGTCCGAGAATGAATGATCTACTGCGAAAGCGATCTTTTGGCCAGCTATTGCGATCGATATCGTTAAATATGAATGACTATTCGCCTCAATCGATCGAAATATCTGACTCAAAATCTCACTTTCTCGCTA
>CALIHW010000096.1 GCA_938020525.1 uncultured Granulosicoccaceae bacterium
TCGACGCCAGAAGAAAATCTGGCGTCACATCTCGGCCCATCCTCTTCGGCACGTGGCGGGCCACGTTTCTCAGACGATAGGCCGACCTGTTTAGCCAGATTTCCCCTGGACGCCGAATCCTCATGAATAATCCAGGCTAGAGAATAGCCTGATCAAGCTCGTAGTAGTCGGCGGCACTGTTTTCTATTGCCAGGTAATGTGCTTTCGCATGCGGAGCAATCTTGTCAAAGTAAAAGCTGGCAACCGCTATCTGCAGTGCGGAAAATTCCGCATCATTACTCTTGTCGCTGGCCAGTACGATCCTGGACATCGCCCAGCTGCCTGTAGCAAACCCCATCATCATCAGATAATCCGCAGCACCAGATGCCGCTACAGCCTGATTCTCTTCTCCAATCAGCTTTTTACTTGCTGAAGCAATCATCTCGATCGATTCAGCCAGTGCTACTTTGGCTTTTGACGCTGCGGCAATTGAAGAGCTACTCAGCGTCTCATGGGTATTGCGCATGTCTTCCAACAATTCATCGACTCCCTTGCCTCCGTCATACAAGGTTTTGCGACCCAACAAATCATTCGCCTGTATACCCGTAGTACCTTCATAGATCGGTGTAATCCGCGAATCACGCAGATGCTGGGCAGCGCCGGTTTCTCCGATAAAACCCATGCCACCATGTATCTGCACACCCAGAGAACAGAGATCCACACCAACTTCTGTCGACCAGCCTTTTACTATCGGTGTCAGCAACTCACCACGGCGTTGAAAGCGCGCACGAACATCGTCATCCGGGTGGCGCGCCGCAAAATCGAATGCAGCCGCACAGTCATAAGCCATCACCCGGGCAACGTCGATCTGGGATCGCATGGTCATCAACATCCGCCGTACATCCGGATGGTTAACAATACCTGCAACGTCACTGTTTTTACCTAGTATCACAGGGCCCTGCTTACGATCTCTGGCAAATGCAAGTGCACGCTGATAGGCCATTTCTGCCACTGCATAACCTTCAATACCTACCGCAAGACGGGCTTCATTCATCATCGTGAACATGTACATCAGTCCACGATTCTCTTCACCAACCAGATAGCCGATAGCACCGTCATTGTCACCAAAGGACATAACGCAGGTTGGACTCGCATGGATTCCAAGTTTGTGCTCTATGGACACGCAACGTGCATCGTTACGCGTACCAGGTGTACCGTCTTCATTAAGTAGAAACTTCGGTACGATAAATAGTGATATACCCTTAACACCTGCGGGCGCATCCGGAGTACGTGCCAACACAAGGTGGACTGTATTCTCAGTCATGTCGTGATCACCATAGGTGATAAAGATCTTTTGGCCTTTTATCAAAAAGTGATCACCTGCGGGCTCTGCTGTTGCCCGAACGGCAGCCAGATCCGAACCTGCCTGCGGTTCAGTAAGATTCATCGTGCCGGTCCATTGGCCCGAGATCATATTTTCCAGGTAAGTCTGTTTAAGCTCATCGCTCGCGTGGGATTCGATCGCGTGGACCGCACCCTGCGTTAATAAAGGGCACAAACCAAAGGCCATATTCGAACTGTGCCACATCTCCTGAACCGCAGCAGACAACAAGCCTGGCATTCCCTGTCCGCCAAATTCCGGGTTAAACGCCAGTCCATTCCAGCCGGCTTCCGAAAACTGCTGGTAGGCTTCTTTCCAGCCATCCGGCGTGGTTACTCCGTCCTCTGACCATTTGGCACCTTGCTGATCACCATCCCAATTGAGTGGCGCGAGCACCTCACTGGCAAATTTTCCAGCCTCTTCAAGAATGGCGCTGACAATGTCCGGAGATGCCTCTTCATAGCCGGGCAAAGACGCCACTTCTTGCATACCAACGACATGGTCCAGTAAAAACTGCATCTGTTTGGTGGGTGCTGTGTAAGACAATGGTTTGCCTCCTGCTTGATGATGGTAATCGCGTAACGCCGATCTCTACATACTACTATGCAAAAACGGGTTCATCCCGACTCTCTGTTCTGCATGTAATCCAAATTGACGGAAAATGCATTGGCAAGAATCCAGCTTTCCACTCGCAAGACTCGAAAGTGTACCGACAAAAGCGATTTCGGGTCGAGTGTCTCACCAACGCGCCCAAGCCAGCCACCCAGGCCAGTGAAAAGCCCAGTGAAAAGCCCAGTGAAAAGGCCATTGGAAATGGCCAGATTCATACGGGCCATACACTCAAGCCCGTTATAAATTGTTGGAGAGTTACTTCCACCCTCCAGAGCAGAGGGTGGTATAGCTACTACGATTTAGCCTGCTGCAAGTGCCGCATCAAGCTCAGGAACCGCATCAAACAGATCAGCCACCAGGCCATAATCTGCAACCTGAAAGATCGGTGCTTCCTCATCTTTATTTATAGCAACGATGACCTTACTGTCTTTCATACCGGCAAGATGCTGAATTGCGCCCGAGATACCAACCGCAATGTAAAGATCCGGGGCGACTACCTTACCTGTCTGGCCGACCTGGTAGTCATTCGGCACAAAGCCCGCATCAACTGCGGCTCGTGATGCTCCAACTGCGGCATTCAGCTTCTCTGCAACTGACTCCAGCATCGCAAAGTTCTCACCGTTCTGCATACCACGACCACCAGACACCACAATAGAGGCACTGGTGAGTTCCGGTCGGTCTGACTTGGTAAGTTCCTGCCCTACCCAGCTGACTTTATCGCTTGCAGCAGCACCCGCTACAGAATCCACTGAAGCAGAGCCACCTTCGGCCGCGACCGGATCAAACGCTGTAGTACGCACAGTTATAAGCTGACAACTGTCTGCACTCTGCACTGTCATCATTGCGTTACCAGCATAGATCGGCCGTATGTAAGTATCAGCGCTAACCACTTCAGTGATATCTGAAATACCCGCCATATCCAGTTTTGCTGCAACGCGCGGCATAATATTTTTGCCACTTGCTGTATTCGAAAACATAACATGAGAGTAGTCATCTGCCATGCCCAGAATCAGCGGTGTCATATTTTCCGCAAGCTGATTCGCACAGGCCGCATCATCGCACTGCAATACCTTGGCAACACCGGCGATTTTAGAGGCAGCCTCAGCGACCGCGCCACAACCTTCACCTGCAACCAATACCGCAACATCACCACCCACTTCCAGAGCAGCGGCCACAACGCTTAATGTCGAAGGCTTTAGTTCGCTATTGTCATGATCTGCAATTACCAGAGTAGTCATAATTAAATCACCTTCGCTTCGTTTTTCAGTTTATCTACCAGTTCAGCAACTGAGCCTACAATCTCACCCGCCTTGCGTTGCTCAGGCTCCTCTACCTTGACCACTTTAAGCCTTGAAGTGATATCAACTTCAAGCTCAGCCGGACTCAATGTATCCAGAGGCTTTTTCTTTGCCTTCATTATGTTGGGGAGCTTCGCGTATCGTGGTTCATTGAGACGCAGATCCGTGGTAATCAATGCCGGCAGTGAAACGTTTATTGATTCCAGACCACCATCTACTTCACGGGTCACTTTCATCTTGTCACCGTCGATCTCAACTTCTGATGCAAATGTCGCCTGCGGCCAGTCCATCAGTGCGGCAAACATCTGTCCTGTTTGATTGCAATCATCGTCAATAGCCTGCTTGCCAACAATAACAAGACCCGGCTCCTCGCGTTTGGCGATCGCTGCCAGCAGCTTTGCCACAGCCAATGGTTGCAGCTCTTCTTCTGTTTCAACCAAAATACCCCGATCAGCGCCCATCGCCAGCGCCGTGCGGATTGTTTCCTGCGACTGACTGACCCCCATGGAAACTGCAATAACTTCATCCGCCTTACCGGCCTCCTTGATACGAAGTGCCTCTTCTACAGCAATCTCGTCAAAAGGATTCATCGACATCTTAACGTTGGCGAGATCAATTCCAGTACCCTCGGCATTGACCCGCGCTTTCACGTTGTAGTCAAGAACGCGCTTCACCGCGACCAGTATTTTCATGTGACTTTTCCCGATTATAAAAAGTAGTTACAAAACTCTTCTAATTTATCTCAGCAGGCCCGGTTTGACCGTATTCGCAACGACACGGCCTGCTTATCGCACGACCAGCATCCGATCAACTCACTTACAGATGCCTCTATTCCACCAAATTACCCGGCTACTCAGTCATTTTCCTGACTCTGATTTCACGAAGAAAACTGGAGAATCCCATCCTAAGACCAATACAAATTTCTTCCCGATATTTCCTGGTCTCACGGCATTATAAGAGAATCGCCGCAATTGCTACTGCAGCTGTATCTGACCACTGATATTCACCGTGACTTTCGACTGTCCAGCTTCAACCGCAGGCGCAGTTTCCATCGACCGTGACATCGTAGCTGCCTGGGCTTCCATTCTGACACGCCCCACCCGGTCGCCCGTATTAATATTGATCTGCATGACCCGATACCCGGATGCATTCATACTTTGCTGAACAATCTGCGCACGATGTTTAAAGTTATCCAATGCCCGCTGAATCAGCTCATCTTCTACCTTTTTACGTGTCTCGTCACGTGGCTGAAACTGCATTCTCTGAATCTGCAATTTACTCTGTAAGACCTGCAACGCATCTTTGAGCTCTTCAAATTCAGCCCCCTGAATAACAAGCGTTTGTGACGAACGCCATCCGACTACCCGGTTCTGTTCATACTTCGGATGGGTGCTGTAGTTACGCGTCTCAGAATCTACCTGATTAAACGCCTTGAGCTCTTCAAGCGCCCAAGCCATATCACGATTGACTTTCTCAGCCAGTGCTTTGGCATCACGGTCTTCATGTTGCACCTGCAAATGCACCATCATTAGATCATTGACGACTTCACCCTCAGCACTTGCTTGCAGTGTGTATTGATCATACACCACGTCATCTTGCGCGTAGCTCGCATACGGCAACAGCCACCCTATAAAGAATAATACACGTACAAAAACAGACACAGATTAGCGCTCCATAATCGCCGTTACACCCATACCACCCGCTGTACAAACAGATATTAATCCACGACCGCCATTGTTCTCATCGATAATCTTTGCGAGGGTACCCATTATTCTTGCCCCAGTAGCAGCAAACGGATGACCGACCGCCAGACTACTGCCTTTAACATTTAACTTGGCACGATCAATAGAGCCCATCGCACCACTGCGACCCAAACGCTTAGTGCAGTATTCTTCTGATTCCCACGCAGCAAGCGTACACAACACCTGTGCTGCGAAGGCTTCATGTATTTCATAGAAGTCAAAATCCTGCAGCGTGATACCGGCTCTTTCAATCATTTCACTGACAGCTACAGCGGGCGCCATAAGTAATCCTTCACCTTCCTCAAAATCTACTGCAGAGGTCTGTCCATGTGTAAGGTATGCAAGTATTGGCAAACCTCTTTCCCGAGCCCATTCCTCGGTTGCAAGCAACACCGATGATGCACCGTCTGTCAGAGGTGTACTATTACCTGCTGTCAGTGTGCCAGCATCTGATTTGTCATAGGCATGTCTTAAAGTAGCGAGCTTTTCAATCGATGTATCAGGCCGCATATTGTTATCACGCAATACCTTATTGCACGGTGTAATCAGATCATCAAAGAAACCCTCATTGTAGGCCGCAGCCGCTCTGATATGGCTTTGATAAGCAAGCTCATCCTGTGCCTCACGGGTGATACCCCAATGCTTGGCCATGATCTCACAGTGCTGACCCATGGAGAGCAATGTTCGCGGTTCGTTAACTGATGGTGGCAGCGGCTTGAGTTCACCCGGCCCGAAGCCTTTAAATAACTTGATGCGGTCCATCATTGAGCGCGCACGCCCCAGACTGACAAGACGCCGTGAAAATTTCTTACCAAAAACAATCGGCACGTCACTGACAGTATCTGCACCGCCTGCAATCGCACAGTCAATTTGACCGGTGGCTATCTTGGCTGACGAAATTAATGCCGCCTGTAAACTGGTACCACACGCTTGTTGCAGTGTCACACCCTGGGTTAATGGTGAAAGCTCAGTACTTAAAACAGATTCTCGGGCAAAGTTCCACTCTCTTGAGTGATTGATAACAGCACCAGATACCACCTCATCTATCTTCTCACCCTTAAGATTGAATTTATCGACCAATCCGTTAAGCGCTGTGACAAACATATCCTTATTGGAGAGATCTGAATATGCAGAATTGGATCGGCAGAACGGTATTCTTACACCACCAACAACTGCAACAGGTCTGATTGTATTATTCATGTGTGGTAATCCTGTGATTTATGCAGCTTAGGCTTTTACGCTGTTCTTAATGTAGTGCATCGGACCACCTCTAAACGGTGCAAACCCGGTCCCGAATATAATTCCGGCATCCAGAAGATCGTCGTCCTCGACAATGCCATCCGCACTACAGGCTTTGCATTCATCGAGGAAAGGCTTCATTAAACGTTCCGCCAGTGCATCTATTTTGCTTCTATCTTCCGGGTCTATACTTTCAGGCGTTTCCCTGACGGGTTTCCCGTTGGACCATTTGTAAAATCCCTCACCGGATTTTTTACCAAGCATTCCGTCATCGATCATCGTGGTCAGTCTTTCAACGGCCTTGGTCGTGTCCTTACCGCCCACAGTACCCACCACGCTTTTGCAGATATCCAGTCCGACAGTATCCGCCAACTCTATGGGTCCCACAGGCATTCCGAAGTGTGTTGCCGCAACATCAATTTCTTCCTTCGACACACCGCTATCGTAGATGTTCATCGCCTCGAGCATGTAGGATGCAAGTACTCGATTAACCAAAAAACCCGGGCTACTTTTAACCGGCAAAGGGAAGCGGCTGATCTGGCCACAGAACGCACTGCCACGTTTAATCATCTGCTGTGAGGTATTATCCGCATAGACCACTTCAACCAACGGCATCTTTGCTACCGGATTAAAAAAATGCAGACCTAGCAGTCTTGTCGGATCTTTAAGTACCGTAGATAACTCTTCAAGTGGAATTGCAGAAGTATTGGTAGCTAATACCGCATCATCGCGCATACGTGGTTCGATGCTTTTATAAAGCTCCTGCTTCGCTTCTTTATTTTCAAAGATCGCTTCAATGATCACATCAGCTCGCGCAACACCATCACCGTCAACATCAGGTAGAAATCGCGCAATCGTCGCTGCAGCTTCATGTTTACTGCGAGATTTTTTCTTAAACAGCTTCTTTGCACGTGCAATAGCAGGCTCGATATATTTCATCTCTCGATCCTGCACGGTGACTTCCATACCGCGTAGTGCACACCAGGCAGCTATATCGCCACCCATAACACCCGCACCGACCACATGCACGCGACGACACTTAAATTCTTTATCTTTACCAAGACCTTTCAGTCTTTCCATTAGATGAAAAACACGCTGCAAACCACGTGATTCATCACTGACCATCAGCTCACCGATTTGCGCGGCCTCCTGGGCAAACATCTCATCACGGTCATCACGATGCTCTTTCCAGAGATCAATCATCTTATATGGCCCGGGGTAATGATCCGGATTTGCTTTCTGTTTTGTCTTACTGACCATCTGACTAGCCAGCAGATTACGCGCAGGGCCCGAGTTCGTCATACGATCAGTGAATGATGCGCCTTTGAACTTCCGCTTTTTATTTATTGCACGACGCGCTGCCCACTTAAGTTTAGCATGTACCCCGACGACTTCGTCTATCATGCCGAGACCGCGAGCCTGTTTTGCACGATACATTTTGCCGGTCAGGATTGCGGTCATACCTTTCATACCACCGACACGCTCAGTCAGTCGAGTCATACCACCGAGCGCCGGTAGTATGCCTAGCTTTACTTCCGGCAGACCGATGCGGGTGTCGTCAGCATCAGTGGCAATAATATATTTGCACGCAAGTGCCAGCTCATAGCCACCACCAAGACAATGACCATCAACAGCCGCAACAGTCGGGAAAGGCAACGCCTCAAGTTTGTGAAATACCGATTGACCCTGCTTTACTTTCTCAGTCACAGACTGCGCATCGGTAAATGCTTCAAACTCCCGAATGTCAGCGCCGGCAATAAATCCAGCGTCTTTGGCTGAATGAACGATCAGACCTTTAGGTGCATTTACGGTGAGATAATCAAGCACCTGATCGAGCTCGGAGAGCAGCTCTTCACCCAGCGTATTGATACGTTCATCAGCGCGATCGGCTGCCAGCCAGGCGATGCCGTCATTATCCTTGGATAATGACCAATGCTTATAGGTAGGTATACCACCGGCATTATCAGTATTGTTTGCAACAGCAGACATGTGCGATGCCCTGTAGGTTAATTATCGGGGGGTATGCTCAGAACCTGCAAGAGCACCGCCCTCACAGGTGAATATTCTAGCTTAGCAATACAAAATGTAGCAGGAAATCATCTGCGCAATGATTATGGCCCGATAACATTACATTTAGCTGCGTCGTAACCGCTTGCACCACGCATGATCACGGTACAACGCCGGAAATCGTCAACGCAATACCACCGGTCTGCTCTTTGTGTTTAATGGTAGCTGACTCACTGAAAAAATCACCTGACTGCGCAATTGGATCGCCGGTTTTCGAAATTCTCGCACCCACGACAACCTCATCAAATGCACTTATTTTCATGGCTTCCATCATTGCCTGCGCATCTGTCAGATTGACTGTTATCGGCAACTCCGAAAGAGACTGTCTTACAACAGCTAGCGGCATAGGAGGCCCACTTGCTGCCTTTGCGTAAATAAAGACCGCAGTATCAGCTGGCAGGTCGTCAGCAAGGCCGGGTTTCACATCTACTGATATTTTGATTCCTGCTCCGGATACCCTTGTTTCAGCCCGTGTTTCAGGCTGTGTTTCAGGCAGTGTTTCAGGCAGCTCCCCAATCGCTATTCGGTCCGCTTCTGGCAACTGTGCGTTCGCTTCGGCGATCAACTGTTCTACTTCACTTTTGGCTTGCGGATCATTACCGAGCTGCGCTAATAATCTTTGCCAAATTGCTATGGCCTGCGCCGGTTCGCCATTTTGATTTTTCGCCATACCGTACAGCCATAATCCTTGTGGATGATTCGGTTGTAAATCGAGCGCACTTTTAAGAACTTCGGTTGGCTCGCCTACCAATCGACCATCTTGCGTTAAGGCAATTGCATCGGCTAGTCGAATTCTGACATCAATGTTCGAGTCATCGATTTCAAGTGATCTACGCAGCGCGAGTTCTGCTTCTGTGTATTCACCAAGGGTTAAATGACCACGACCCAACATAAACCACCCTTGCGCATCATCCGGTGTCTCTTCAAGTTGCGCCTTGATACGCGCCATAATGACTTGCATATCCGGCGCTTGTTGCGTCTGTTGACCCTGACCTTGCTGCGACGCAGCAACAGGTGCCTGTCGTACATACGATTCAGGATCAAGTGCCTCAGGGCTACCCAGCGTCAGATACAACGCACCGGCAGCAACCGGAAGCGCTGCTAACAGTGGCCACTGCATCCACTGACCAAGTGTATTAGCAGAAGTTACTTCTTCGCTCTCGATGTCCCGAGCCAGCCCGGCTTCAAGCCGGGTTTTTTCATCAGCGTAGTCCTGCTGACTTATCTCTCCAGCATCAAGCCGCTGTTTTAATTCGCGCGCCTGCGCCTTCGCAATACCAACATTAATATCGGTTCTATTCGGCTCTGCAACATCTGCGTCACGGTAAAAAACCGGTAACAACAGCACCAGAGTCAGTATGACCAATAAGGCGGATAATATAAAAAATAGGATCAAGTGTTTTCCAGCTAAGTCTTTGCCAGGTTCGTGGTAAGTTTTAAGGCCGGTTTAAGGTCCGGCTTCCGGTTAGTCTTCGTCAAGCAAGTTACGAGCGCGTGCAAGCGCTGCATCATCAGGCGAACGCACTGATTTTTTCTTGCTGCTGCGCGTAGTGCGATAAAGAACAAAGCCACCTGTTAACAACAAAACCGCCGGGCCAAGCCAGAGCACCAGAGTTCTGGCACTAAAGCGCGGCTTATATAAAACAAACTCGCCGTAACGCTGCACCATAAAGTCAAGGATCTCCGACTTGGATTTGCCTTGCCCGATCATCGAATAGATTTCACGTCGCAGATCAACTGCAAGTTCAGCATCGGAGTCTGCAATATTCTGGTTCTGGCAAACTAGGCAGCGAAGTTCCTTTATCAAAGAATCATAAGTTGCTTCATCTTCGGTGCTGTCGAACGTGCGTTCTTCAAACGCACTAACCGATGCAAAGCTCATCAACAGTACCAGACAGACAATCAGTTTACTCATGAGCTACCGCTCTGCAACTCTGCAACCAGTGGCAAAATAGTATTCTGTAAATCATCCGGATACACCGGCCCGATATGCTTGTGTCTAACGATACCTGCCTTATCAATAACAAACGTCTCCGGTGCACCATAAAAGCCCCAGTCAATTCCAATGCGACCGGATTGATCGACTGCTGTTAAAACATAAGGATCACCAAGTTCCTGCAGCCATTGCTCTGCGAGATGATTCTCATCCTTATAATTGAGCCCGACGATCTCGACCAGATTACGCCGCGCAAGATCCACT
>CALIHW010000097.1 GCA_938020525.1 uncultured Granulosicoccaceae bacterium
CGCCATGCTCGGCGCACCAAAAAAAAACGTGGCGCATCACTGCGCCACGTCATTCGACTTACTTACCAGCTAGAGTTGAGTCTAGTAGCGATCGTCGCGGTAGTCTTCGCGGTAGTCGCGGTAGTCGCCACGGTCTCGATAGCCACGATCATACTCACCACCGGCACCACCGGCTGCCGCTGGTGCACGATCACGATACTCAGGCTCGCGGTATTCAACACGCTCTACTTCTTTTTCAGCAGGTGCAGCACCTGATACGATCAGACGGTAGATAATTGCACCGAGTACACCACCAACAATTGGCGCTGCCCAGAATACCGGCAGTTGTGTAATTGCAGTGTCACCGCCTTCACCAAAGAACTTGGATACCAGTGCAGGACCTGTGCTTCTTGCAGGGTTAACAGAAGTGTTCGACACAGGGATAGAGATGATGTGAATCAGAGTCAAACCAAGACCAATAGCAATCGGTGCAAAGCCTGCAGGTGCGCGGTCATCGGTAGCACCCATGATGATGATCAGGAAGAATGCAGTCATGATTACTTCCATAGCGATAACAGCATTCATGCTGAAACCACCTGGTGATGCTTCACCGTAGCCATTCGAAGCCAGGGTAGGTACCGCACCGGCATTCAGTGCATCTGCACCGCCGTTACCCGCTTCAGTAACAAACCACTGCAGTACGAATGCAGCAGCGATTGCGCCCAAAACCTGGAACACAATATAAGGAATCAGATGTCCAAAACCAAATCGACCACCAACCCACAAACCGATTGATACTGCGGGGTTAAAGTGTCCACCTGACACGTGACCTACAGCGTAAGCCATAGTCAGCACAGTCAGACCAAAGGCCAGCGATACGCCAATCAAGCCAATTGCAAGTCCATCACCAAATGTAGCTGCAATGATCGCAGAACCACATCCCCCTAATACCAGCCAAAATGTGCCGAAAAATTCGGCCAGATACTTATTATGAAAATGCATAAAATTTCCTTTGAGCTTCGAATGTGTAAGTTTTTGAAATTGTAAATAATTTCGGGTTAGCAATTAAGGGACAACTGACACAGTCAGCACCAACCCCTGATGCGTTTTAGTCTTTGTATTTATCACACACGGCAAGTTTAGCTAGGGCAACCTGCTGAACACAGTGCTGTTCAGTAAACCTTTGTAAAGTCACCTTGTGAGTAACCGTCCGTTCAGGTGTACAGATAGTGAAACCAACGAATAGTAATTGTAGTTCACCTGACTAACAAGGCTGAAAGCAGAAAGATTAATTACAAATCCCTGTCCGCATCCGTGGAGCACCAATCCTTCCAGTAGTCCATAATCTGACTAATCAGTCAAAATTTGGAGTGCTTGTGCCTCGACTCGACGTGTATCAATCGCTTTGGGCAATGGACGCCGGCAGAGGTAGTCACGACCCTGCCACAACAGAAGAACAGTTCGCCCTGGTTAAAAATGCCGGTTTTGCTGGTGTCGCTATCGATCTGGCCGCTTCCGATCGTGAATCTGCATACAAGACTATGCCCTTGTTTCGTCAGTACGAGCTCGGCTGTGTAATCAATGCATTCCCTGCAAGCATGGATGACGTCCTGCCGGTGTTGGAGATGGCACGCGAGTTCAACGCTGTCGTGGTCAACATCATCGCCCAGGTTATTCCGAGCAGTGTTGAAGAAGCATCGCTGATGGTGCAAGACTGGATGGAAGAAGCCGAGAAAGAAAACGTCAACATTGAGTTTGAAACGCATCGTAACTCAGTAACCAATGATCTTGGCTACACGGCACGTCTGTTGGAAGCCGTACCGGATATGAAACTGGGCGTAGATCTTTCTCATTATGTTGTCGATCGTGAGTTTGAATTGCCGCTACACGATGAAGAAGCCCGGTTGGTAGACAAAATATTACGCCGTGCCGATGCATTTCAGGGCCGCATTTCTTCCGCACAGCAAATACAACTGCAGCTCGAATTTCCCCAGCATCAGAAATGGGTGGTGCAGTTTCTCGATTGGTGGGAAGCCGGTTTCAGATACTGGCGCAAACGTTCAGGTGTTGATGACACGCTTATATTTCAGACAGAACTGGCTCCTCCCGAATACGCCATGACTGGCCCGGATGGCATGGAGATGTCTAACCGCTGGGAAGAAGCGCTGACCATGAAGGGCTGGGTCGAAGACTTATGGAAGCGCCTCGATAAAGAAGAGGTGGATGCCGCCGTCAGCAACGAGAAAGATCAAACCTAGCCCAAGGGCTGACAACAACTACCCATTGTATTGTTAAATCTCTAATGCCCTGCAATTCCGGACAGCCGCGGGAATCCAATTCAGTCAGGCTTGACATCATTGCGCGCGATAAAACTCTGGTAGCCATCAACAAACCTGCCGGCTTGTTAGTACATCGCAGTGCTATCGACTTCCACGAGCAACACAACGCTCAGGAAATACTGCAGCAGCAAATTGAGCACGATGTGTATCCGGTGCACCGACTGGACAAACCAACCTCAGGTGTCCTGTTGTTTGCCTTACACAAAGAGATTGCATCTGATCTGGCCACAAAGTTCCAGAATCATGAAATTCACAAAGCGTACCTGGCCATCGTCCGAGGACACACACAGAATACAGGCGTCATAGATAATCCTGTTCGTGATAAGGACGCGCCACAAAAACCACGTAAACAGGCACTGACAAACTACCGGACACGGGCAAATCTGTCTCTGCCACTCAGTGTTGATCAATACCCTGAAGCGCGCTACAGCATGGTACAACTGGAACCTGAAAGCGGCCGCAGACATCAACTCAGACAGCACTTAAAACATATCAGTCATCCGATCATCGGTGACACAAGCTATGGTAAGACTGTGCACAATAGATTTTTCAAACAACATTTTCAGTGCACAAGACTGCTGCTGCATGCAGAACGATTAAGTTTTATACACCCGGTAAGTAGTAAGGAAATTACGATCACTGCTGAATTTGATAAACAATTTCAAAGGATCATAAATTTGCCGGAGTGGCATAGGTTAACTGACCATGCCTGACTGGATGACAACCGGTATGCCGGAAAAATTATAAAACCTCAGCGTGTTACTTGCCCGGTTTATTCATGAAAATGACGGCATCCCGCTTGATCCTTGATTCCACAGCGAATTTTTTCTCTTGTAAATATCAGTAAGCCAAGAAAATGAAAACATGGAACGCGAGAAGAAAATACCCTGTGAAACCAATGCTCTGCGCGCTATGCTCGCCATTTCACGAATAAACCGGGTTAGGTAGCCAACTCCCAATGGAGCTGGCTTAGTGCTTTTTTGAAATCTGATTCACCTAACAATCATAAACTCAACACGGCGATTTAACAGCCGACCAGCCCTGGTGTTGTTATCCGCGATCGGCAGCGTCTCACCGAAAGCACGTGCTTCAAATCGTTCAAGCGGTATACCCTGCGCTGTCAGGTATCTGACCACTGCAAGCGCACGATTACGGGAAAGCAGCATATTTGCAGCTTCATCGCCGCGATTATCAGTATGCGCCTGCACAGAGACTCTAACGTCTGGGAAATCAAATAGCGTGTTGACCACATCATCAAGAATTACACGTGACGTGTCAGTCAGTGTGTCAGAACCCGGAAAAAAGTTAACTCCTTCCAGTGTACCGTTGAAAATAGCACAACCGGAACTGTCAACCGGTGTACCCGGTGGTGTACTAGGACAATTGTCGAATACATCAGCAACACCATCCACATCACTATCCGAACCTGTCGATGATGGTTCCGGTGCAACAGTTGGAAGTGGCGCGGGTAGCGGTAGAGTTTCTACTGGTTGAGGTTCGGGTTGAGGTTCAGGCAAGGAAGGCAACTCGGCTGGTGGCTCAGGTATAGATGATGGGAACGACACCCCACTGTCAGACAGAGGCCCTCCGCCAAAGCGATACAACAGACTGACACCACGATAAAAAGCATCTGAATCATAGTTGATAATCTCGGCACGAGCACCAAGCCCGAATGCGAGCGCATACTCTATTCCCAGACCCGCTATCACCTGTGCTTCACTATCTCGTTCAAATTCAACTGAATTAACTGCTTCATTTTCAATAGCGCCAACACCCAAACGCCCATACAAGGACAGGCCTGCACGTTGATCCAATCCATCATAATCAAGGTAATCCGATGATCCGAACCCGTTCCAGAGGTAGTAAAGAGCGCTTAACGAAACGTTTACGTACTCAATACCATCACCATCTGTCAAACCGGCAGTACCAAGTTCAGCATACTTAACCTCAGCGCTCATACGGCGGCTGAAATCAAAACCGAGTGTTACGTTACCCGCAACATCAGTGTCATCTTCTACCTCCAATCCATCAACAGCGCCGGTATCAGGTTCAAGGTTCGACAGCCCGGTTCCAATACCGATATATATTCGCTTACTGAAACCAAGGTCTGACTGCTGTGCCGCACCGTGACCGCTAAATAAAGCAGTACCAGCAACTAAAACAGGTGCAAGAATTTTCTTGTTCATTATTGTTTTCTGACATCTCAAAAATATTAACGTCTATCGGCCTGCGCCATCCCAAGTTCCTGCCACATTACATGCCATGACAAAGATGCGCTGACAATCCATTTGCCGATCATTTGTTTGAGTATAGACGGGTGTCAGAATTTGGCTAACAAGATCAAAATTAAGAAAACCTGCCATTTACCGTCGCAAAAAGAGGCAAATTTCCAAAAATGCGCTGTTCAGTCTGATATCGAGGTCTTTCAAAGCAGAAACCACTGACAGACTGCATCTGAAAATCAAGTGTCCGGTATGATGACCGCTTCGATAATCAGGGTTCTAGCCCGGTTTATTCATGAAAATGACGGCATCCCGCTTGATCCTTGATTTCACAGCGAATTTTTTCTCTTGTAAATATCAGTAAGCCAAGTCAATGAAAACATGGAACGCGAGAAGAAAATACTCTGTGAAACCAATGCTCTGCGCGCTATGCTCGCCATTTCACGAATAAACCGGGCTAGTCGATCTGGAAAAATATTGATGGAATGGCTCTCAAAACTACATGAGTATTTTCTCGACGAAGAACCATTTGTTGTAGCAACTGCCTGTAACTATCGCGGAAGCTCACCGGAAGCACCGGGAGTTGCTCTGATTCACTCGAATAAAAAAACCAACAGGTTTACCAGTTCAGACTTCCGCTGTCAGGCTATATTGGAAAGTGCTGCCGAGATGCTGCTTAGTCCGACCCACTACCAGACTGAAGAACTCGCTCTCGGGATGATCGCAGGCGATGATAATGGAAACTGCGATGTTATTTATGAGTACTTTGATGCCAAGGTTTATCCCGACTGGCTGCGGAAACTACGGACGTACAGTCTTGAGGGCGTCAGTAGCACCTTAATACGTGAATTCGATTTGACTACCAGCGATGTAGTTCGAACGGATATACATCACCAACCGTACAACGAAGATAGAAACGTGCCGCACCATCCAGCCGGTATAAATTGCTGGACAAATAAAACCACAACATCGCTTCAGCTATTCAGAGAAATAGCAAACGACAGTATTGTAGTTGCGTTGCTTGGTAACCACCCGGTTGCTGTTGATATTCAAAAGCAATGCGCTCACTTGCCAATAAAAACAGTCAGATTACATAGCCTTGCGGAGCATCTGCCCGAACATCGCATTGTGATCATCATGACAACCAATCACGAACTCGACTATCAATTTTGCGAAGCAATATTGAAAAAAGCTGACGACGATTACTTTATCGGATGTATAGGGTCTAAAAAAAAGGCGCAGATTTTTAACAATAGACTTCTGCAGAACGGGGTCAGTAAAAGTCAGCTTAAGCAGCTGCGTATGCCAGTTGGACTAGCAGAAATTGGTGGTAAACAAAACGCAGTGGTTGCCGCGAGCATCGTTGCACAGATATTAATACAGCATAAATGGTAGCTAAATACCTAAGACTTGACACTGTCAAAGTAGTCCAGCGCCCGGGTTACGCCCAACAGCGAAAACTTCAGCTCGGACATAACATCTGCATCGTTAAACCACTGCAATCGAAGTTCACGGCCCAGCTTTAATTTGCCAACAAGTTCGCGTGCCAACTCGCCGTTGGCTATCTCCACGCCCTGATTCATTGCTAATTGCAGTGGCTGTGGATAATCTGTGTTTAAAAAGACATCAGAACCATTAATCTGCAGGGTTAACTGTTTTTCTATCAATTGATCATCTGTGGTTGGCACCAGTTTAATGCGCCAATCCCCTTCAAGCGATCGATCAATACGCAATTGCCAGTCTCCATCACTGGCAAACTGCGCTTCGGTTTCAGCACTGCACACACTGTTCTCTGTAACAGAACAGGCGGCGATCCAATAGTTGAAATAACCATAAAGAAAACCCGAAGACGCATAGTCATCAACGGTTGCAACCGTGCTTTGTTCAGCGCTCTGAGCGTCGGACTCCAGAGCCGTGTACAGATTCTGGCCAGGCAATTCGCGATACTCACAATCCGTGTGAGCTACCGGTCTGAGGATGCCAATACTGTGCACCGATAATGCTGAACTGAAGTTAGCAGCCGGGCCTTCTGATGCTTTACCAACCTCTCCACGTACTTCTGCGTACAACAGATCACTGTCTGTAAGGCTTTGCGATTTAATATCAAGGAATTGACGATCAAGCGCTGCCAATACCGATTCAGCTCCGGTTACCCACCAATTGGTGCTGCGATCGCAGGATTGAAACAAGGCACCGGTTTCTATTTTTGTATAGAACCCGCGAAAGAACTGTCCGCTTCTAGCACGAGATCGTTGCACCGCCAGATAGTGTGTCAATTCCTGCGATCTGGCTTTTGTCAAAGCTGCCAGGCAAGCCTGGTAGTACAAGTGCGTCCGATCATTTCCAAACATGGATGACTGCCAGGCGCATTGTTGATCTCGATAACTGCGAAACAACGCGGGTAAAAAACCAAAGCGCTCTTCAAGATCGACCGAAGCGTCAAATAGCTCTTTCTCGGCCGGATCCGGATCCTCTGCATCACCACTGCGATCAACATTGATCACCGGGTTGGCGCCGGTGCTGACACCGGTTTGCAGCGCGACGTCATTCACAATCGCAATAATGTTTGAAGATTTATCCTGTGTTGGGTCTTGCTCGGATTCCGGGTTCTGGGTTTCTTCGTCAGTTGACTGGAGCCCCTGCTCCAGCAGCAGGTTTTGCCAGCTATCTTCTACCGAACGAAGCGTCGCTTCGGCCTGCTCGAGGTTCAACTTCACGCACTCGGCAAGCGAGCCTGCGTCAATGGCACACTCAGCGATAATCCGATCGATGGCAACGTCGGCAGCCTGCACGCCAGTACCGGGTGTTAGAAAACAGACCGCTGCTAACACACAGGCCCGCCATTTAGTTAGCCTGCCTACCGTAGACTGGGTAGAAATTTCGATAACCGGCATGTTCCGGACCTGCCTTGCAGATTTGGAGAATTTCGTAAGATACTGCTTATCAGGCTGTACTGCACCCTGATCGGCCCGTACCTCATCGGATCTACAGCAAATATCCGCGAACCACGGAATACTTTCGTTGTGGTCAGGATCAAAATACCCCACTTTTGCTAGTCTCCTGACGGTTTAGCATGATTCGACTACAATCAGGTAACGTAACAATAAACGATTCAGTCAAACCATCATAACAGCTGCTTGCCGGTAATCATCCGCAGGCTGCGTCGCTACCGCGAGCGTCGCAACGGTTAGCTACCGTTAAATAAGAACAATAGAGAAGGCAATGCAAAGTAAGAGATCTGGAACGTCGCGCGCGGGAGGCGTAGGCACAACACTATCGCTGGTGCTGTTGGCTACCTTGCTGATAGCAGCTGTTGCTTTATTTAGCTTTCAAAGCCTGCAGCCTGATATTGAGCGCGATCTCACGGCAAGGGTCACTACCGCTTTGCAGGGACAGGTAAACGGCATTTCGATCGATGGCCAGGATGTCATCCTCACCGGCGCCGTGAGCTCAGAGGCAGCGAGCAAGCGTGCCGCAGAAGCGGCAGAATCGGTATACGGCGTCAGTCGCGTAATCAACAATCTTACCTTTGATGGCAGTACGCAGGATGCGGCGGACTCCCAGGTGGCAGTTGTCGATACCGAAAATTCGGGTGCAGATCAATCCAGCCCGAATGAATCGGGAACTAAAGTATCTGATAACGCAACTGACACTACCCCCCTGGTACTGGACAACGATCAGACCACCACAGCTCCACCTACGCTGACAATTGCATCCAGAGATGGCAAGATCAGCATCCAGGGAATCGTGCCAGATGAAGAAACCATTGAGCGTGTAAACGCAGCACTAACCGGTAAGTTCGGTCGCGGAAATGTCAGAAATGAACTGTCGAGTTTCGCAGGCAGCTTTTCTCCCCAATGGCTTGGCGGCATGCTGTCCATGATCGATCAGCTTGACGGCATAAAAGACCCGATCTTAAAAGTGACAGGCCAGGATGTAATCCTCGGAGGCACGGTCACTGCAGAACAAATTCGCAGAGCCAAAGTTGCCACTGCACAACGATTGCTTGGTGCAGAGTTAAACCTGATTGACAATCTCAACGTCGTTGCACCCACATCCACACCAGAACCGGAAGTGACAGAGGTATCGGAGGCAGACAAGTCAGAAGAGCCAGACAGCACTGTTGATGATCCAGTCAACGCAGATGCAGACAATGATGCACCAGAAACGCAAGCGGTCGAAGTAACCGTTGCTGCGATCACACCACAGACGAATTCCGCTCCGTCTGTTGTAAAACGGCCTGCATCAATTGAAATTAATTCAAGCAACAACCAAATTAAGCTGTCCGGTTTTGTTGCCTCTGAAAAAGATGCCAGCGATATAAGGCAGGGTCTTGATAATCTATTTGGTGTAGACGGTTACTTTGATGAACTGGAAATATCTGACTCCGTAGAAAGTGCTGACTGGATAGATGATGCACTTATCGTTACATCTGAAATTCGCGATGTACCGGAGTTCATCGTAAACATACTGGCAGGTCAGATGAGCCTGAGCGGTAGTGTTACCGACCGGGAAACCGCCCGCGATTTATCCATTGCTGCAACGGAGATTGCCGGCGATAAACTTGGCGTTCTAAATAATTTTTCCATAAACCGCAGCGCAGATAGCTCTGAAGATCTGATGGCCCTGTCTCTGTTGCAGGAGCTGGAGGCATTGCCTACCGATAAAATTGTATTTACCAAAAACAGCACAACGCTTGCGGAAAGCGCAAAAGAAGTACTGGATGATGTAGCCGCTGCTATCCTTGGCTATAACGATCTGGTTGTGGAAATTGCCGGTCACACTGACAGTTCAGGTGATGCGGTCACAAACCTGCGGCTAAGTAAGCAAAGGGCTACTGCAGTACAAGACTATCTGGTGGAAAAAAATGTTCCAGATAGTCGACTCAGCCCGATTGGCTACGGTGAAACTGCACCAATAAGCGACAACGATACAGTCGCAGGCCGTGCAGCCAACCGACGAATAGAATTTAATCTCTAACGGAGTTACCGGTCAATGTCATTCCTTTCATCATTTAGCCCATCCATGGTGTATCTGATCACCAAGATGTGGGCGTTTCTGGCACTTGCGGCACTACTTGGTTTATTAATCGGCTGGGCTATTGGCAAAATCGGCCAGCAGAACAGTGGGCGACGAGTAGAGCACGAGTGGCGAAGAACTCTGGCGGATACAGAAGAAGAACATGCGCGGGTTATTTCCCGATTCAAAACTTCCAATCAGACACTCGATGAAGAAAACCACAACCTGAAAACCAAAATTGCAGCACTTAATGCCAAAGTTGATCAGAACCGCGAAGATGTTGAGCGCAACAAGTCACAGCACCGACAACTAACGGGTCAGGTAGACCAAACCCGCTCTGAAGTTAGTTCTTTGCAAAACCAGCTGGCAGAAGAACGTGCAAAGAACAACAAGCTACAGAATCTGACCAAGGCTCTCAAATCATCTTCTGATGAAAAAGATCGTGTGGCACAGCAGCTATCTATGCAGCTTGCCGACAGTCAAAACGAAATTCAGAGTATTGCCTCAGTAGAAAGCAACGCTGCCTATATAGCTCTGCAACGTGAAGTAACCGAGCTGCGATCTGCAGACCGTGAAAATGCAGACTTGAGACAACGTATTGCTGTAGAGGCTCGCGAACGCGAAGAAGCACAGTCCGAACTCTACAGTGCCAGACAACAGCTCGATAACATCGAGCGTGAGCGAGAAGACTACCGCCAGTGGTCAGTTCGACTGGAACAGGAACAAGCGGGCTTTGATCAACGCGTAAAATTTGCTGTGAATGAAGCACTGAGCAAAGAAGGATCTCAATCGAATGATCTGGAACTGGAGGTCGAAAGGCTGCGACCAATGGTAGCGAGGATGCAATCCACGATCGATCAACTCGAAGATGAAAACCGCCGCATCCAGACGGAAAACCAAAGCAAAAAGGTGGGTTCTGCTGGCGCTGGCTCAACAGAGCACATGCGTGAATTACAGGCAGCAGTAGACAACCTGAGCTATGAACGAGACCAGCTTAGAACTCGACTCGCCGATCAGCAACGTCAAACTGCAGCATTAAATAATCAGCTCACAAGCAACGTAAATCCACCAGACGTTGCAGGTTTAAGGCGAGAAATCGCAGAGCTGGCGGCTGAAAAAGGTGTTATGACAGCTCGAATAAGTGAGCTTCAACAACGTCTGGGTGTATAAAAAAAGAGGTCCACATGCAGTGACAAACGACACCCTCCCTTCGGGAGGGTCCGAGTCTAAGCTCGGGGGAGGGCTGGATAACTCACGGCAGAGAATTTATAAGTTCAGTTATTAAAACTCCGTCCCTCTTGCAAAGCAAAAAACGCTTTGTATTCTCCCGAGGAGGGTGTCGTAAAAACCCTAATTACCCGAAGCTATTAGCCGCTCACCGCAGCTCTCATTGAGCACGGGAATCTGAGCCTTATAATCACAAAATAGCTTAACAAGCGTCTGATAAAGCTCAGTAAGAGCTGACGAAGAG
>CALIHW010000098.1 GCA_938020525.1 uncultured Granulosicoccaceae bacterium
CGTAAAGATAAACGGTTCCGTCTGCTTTTGAAGATTGCGGTATGTGAGTGTGCAGGTACTTCCACAATGGCAAGCGTGCCTCGCGGCTGCGTAAATCCCACATCGCGATGTCAACTCCAGACCATGCACTAGCGAGCAATCCGTGTCTGGCTGTTAGTGTGGCTCTGGAAAGAAGCCTGGTGTAAAGACCCGGTAATTCATCTGTTGAGAGGCCAGGCAGGTGTGGACATATTTCTGCTATGAGGAAGGCTACCAGCACATCAGGTGATGTATCGAAACACCAGCATTCACCCAGACCGGTAATACCATGTTCGCTTTCAATGGTTACAAAGACAGCGTATTTTTCAGTCCAGGTGATAGCCGGGTTCCAGACTTTACCGCCCAGATCATTGCAGTGAGTGTGTACACTAACGCCTGTAATCACCGACATGGGTTTATAAAGTTAGTGTTGAAGTATTTGGCTGAGAAACAATTGGGTACGTTCATTAGTCGGGTTATCAAAGAATTCCTGCGGGGTATTCTGCTCGACTATTTCGCCTTCATCCATAAAGATCACTCGGTCTGCTACTCGTCTGGCAAAGCCCATTTCGTGGGTGACACAGACCATAGTCATGCCTTCTTCGGCAAGAGTGACCATGACATCCAGTACCTCTGAAATCATCTCCGGGTCAAGTGCTGAAGTCGGCTCATCAAACAATAGTATTTTCGGGTTCATGCAAAGGGATCTTGCAATGGCGACTCGCTGCTGTTGACCACCTGAAAGCTCACCCGGATATTTCACTGATTGCTCTGGTATGCGAACTTTTTCAAGAAACTGCATCGCAATGGCTTCGGCTTCCTTGCGGGATTTTTTGCGTACCAGCGTCAAAGCCAGAGTACAGTTCTCAAGTACGGTCATATGTGGGAACAAATTAAACTGCTGGAAGACCATACCGACTTCACGCCTGATCTCATCAATGTTGGCGACTTTATCGTTTAGTTCTGTGCCAAGTACATTGATAGTGCCCTTTTGATGATCTTCCAGTTTGCAAATACATCTGATTAAAGTTGATTTGCCAGAACCGGATGGGCCACAAACCACCACTTTTTCACCATCTGCTACTTGCAGGTTAATGTCTTTAAGTACGTGAAAGTCGTCAAACCATTTGTTTACATTGGTCATGGTGACAGCTTGAACGCCTTGGTTATCTACTGTCTCAGACATGACCAACCCTCAGCTTTCTCTCCAGGTATGCGCCATATCTGGAAAGGGAAAATACAAATATAAAATAGATGGCCCCGATGAACACATAAACTTCGATGTAGTGCACAGTCCATTTGCCGGTTCCGAAAGCTGCCGAGCCGGAGGCCAGAATTTCGAAGAATCCTACAATCGTGACAATTGAAGTTTCTTTAAAGGTTATAACAAACTGATTAACGATGGATGGCAGGGAATTGCGAAACGCCTGTGGCAGCTGTATTCGCGAAACGCGATGCCAGTATTTCAATCCCAGAGTTAATCCTGCTTCATCCTGACCCAGTGGTATGGCCTGTAATCCGGCTCTGATGTTTTCTGCCTGATAAGCGGCAAAGAATAAAGCGAAGCCAAATATCACCCGATAGAGCTTGTCTCCCTGCAGCCATCCGGGCAGTACAAACGGGGTGATGACTGCAGCGGTAAAGAGGATGGTTAATAAAGGCAATGATCTGAAAAAGTCTATAAACAATCCAAACAGTTTGGCGATAACCGGTAATTTGGACCTTCGCCCCAGTGCCAATACGATAGATAACGGCATACCAATGATTGATACGGCAGCAAAGATGAAGATGGTTAAGGCCAGTCCGCCCCAGCGCTCCGGTGTAATAACACTTAAGCCGAATACGCCACCATGCATCAATATATAGAAAATAGAAAATCCGATTAACCATAGAGCGCTGAGGCGAATAGCAGTCCAGAACCACGGCACACAGGAAGCGACTATAGTCGCTATCATTACCACACAGGCGACAGTTGATCGCCAATGTTCCTCAAAGGGGAAAAGACCAAAGAATATAATACGATGCCTGGCATCAATTACAGACCAACAGGCACCGCTGGCTTCTTTGCACAGGGGCTCATCCTCTGCACGCCAGATGCTGGATATAAACGCCCAGTCAATAAACCAGTAGAGTAAAAGCGCGAAGAGGGCAGCGCAGATCAGTGTCAGAAAAAAATCAAACGGCGTTGCAAACAGGCTGTTTTTTAGTTTCTGAGAAAAAGAAATTTGCGGTGGCAGGTGATAAGTTGTATCAGTCATGAGGTCAGCTTTTCAGCTCATAGCCTTTGAGGGCTATTTTTTTATTGATTGTATTCATTACAAACGCAATCGATAAATTTATCAGCAAAAAGCCGCCCATTAGTATCGCGAGCAACTCCAGTGTCTGGCCGCTTTGGTTGATCGACGTTGATATAATCATAAATAGGTCAGAAAAACCAACCACTATGCCAATAGTCGTCGCTTTCATTAGTTGCACATATTGATTGGTCAGAGATGGCAACACCGCTCTAATAGCTAATGGCAAACGAATACGGGTGAAGATGTGGCGTGGTTTAAGGCCATTAACAAAGCCCGCCTCGAGCTGACCTCTGGGCACAGACATTAAGCCTGCTCTGACGACTTCACCGATATAAGCACCGCCGTACAGTGCTATTGCAATGACCAGTGCTGACAGCTCAGGAGGCATTCGCATCCCGCCCTTAAAGTTTAAGCCTTTGAGTGCAGGATTATTAATCAATGGCGTATCCGGTGTGCGTGCCAGATAAGCGATAACGACCATGATCACCGGCAACAGCAACCAGCCAACTCGTTTTGTAACGTGGTAGCTGGACGAATGATTCATTCGCTCACGCAGCCAGGGTAGAAATAAAAGCCAGGCGACAAAAAGTAAAATCATCAGTGCGACCGACCACAGTGCGATGTTCAATACAGGAAAGTACAAACCTCTGCCGCTGAGAAATACCGTGTCACCCAGTGACAAGGCTGCTTTGGGTCTGGGCAAGTGCGAGACAATTGCGTACCAGAAGATTGCCTGAAGAATCAGTGGTACATTTCTGAATATTTCGACGTATACGGTTCCCAGTAGTGAGAACAGCGCATTTTTTGATGTTCGGATCAGACCAATGACAATCCCGATTACTGTCGCCAGCGAAATACCCAGAAAACCCAGTAGCAAGGTATTTAAAAAACCGATGAGAATTGTTTTGCTGTATGAGTCGCTGATGGAGTAGGGCAACACAGAAAAAGAAAAGTCCCAACCGGTAGAGCGCTCAAGGAAGCCGAAGCCCGTGGTTAGACTTTGTGCTTCAAGTGAGGCACGAGTGTTCATCACCATAGCAACAAGCAATGCCGCGACTACGGATAACACCAGAGCCTGAAAGAATATCTCCCGGAACTTCTGGCTGCCCAGAATGCTACCCATTGCGTTTGCTGTGAGGGTATGGGTTCTTTTTTGGCATGTGTTCTTTTTTTGTAATTTTTTAGGTTGGCTTAGATAACTTAAGAGTGCTGTCCGGTCCGGGATAGAACCGGACAGCTTCTGACTACGGCTTAATACAAGTGCGCTTGAGAATGTGCGCTTGAGAAAGTGCCAGAAAACAACTAGCGATGTCCTGCATTAGTCAAGGATCATGGGGACAATCACACCACCGTCGCTCCATAGTGCGTTCAGACCTCGATCAAGCTTGTACACAGAACCAGCACCGATATTACGATCAAAGATCTCCGCCGAGTTACCGATCTGTTTAATAACGTTGTACGCCCAATCGTCACTTAAGCCAAGTCTTTCACCAATGCCCGGCGTGACACCGAGAAGTTTTTCAACAGTACTATCAGCGGGGTTGGCTTTGTGTTCATCGACATTGGCAGAGGTAATACCGTTGGCTTCTGCAATCCAGGTTGCAGCGAACATCCAGTTAACAATATCAACCCAGTTATCATCACCTTGTCTCATTGCAGCTGACTCAGGCTCAAGTGCAAGTGCAACGTCCATCATCGCATGATCATCTGGATTCTCGGCACTTTGGCGTGTTACTGCCAGATTTGGACCCCACCCAACAAGGCTGTCACAACGTCCGGCAAAGTAGGCTTCCCGTGTTTCTTCACTTTTTTCAAAGGTGATCATCTCGATTTCGATACCACGACTTTTGAAAAAGTTAGCCGCGAGACGTTCTGTAGATGTACCGGCGTTTGCACATAAGGAACCACCCTCGAGAGTTTCAGGTGCGGTGCTGCCTAACTCTTTAGGCATCATCACGTTGGTTGCGCCAACAAAGTAAGGTACCGAAAACTGAATACCCAGCTCAGTGTCACGGCCCATGGTCCAGCCTGTAGCTTTGATAATCACATCGACATCACCGGATTGCAGCGATGGAAAACGCTGTGCCCAGCTGATCGGTACAACCTTGAGGTTATCATCTGAACCTAAGACAGCTACTGCAAGTGCACGGCAGTAGTCGATATCGTAGCCGCTCCATTTGTTGTCATCGGTCACTTGTACAAATGGTGGAAAGCTACCGTTGTGGCCGGAGCAAAGTAAACTGCCACGATCGGTTACTGCTTTAAGGGTATCTCCGTTTTCAGCAGATGCTGATGTTGAAGCGAGGGTTAGTGCTGCAAAACAGCTGGCTATAACAGTTGGAATAATACGGTTTTTGAAATTGGACATTAAATTTCCTCTCATGGTTGCAATTGGTGTTGCAATTGGTGTTGCAGATAGTTTTACCGGTGATTTATATTAATTCAAATGCGCCCTGAATTGAATCTACATGGTAAATGCAGAAATACTCATACATCTAATTGATATTATTGCATAAAAAACATTTAAATAGTCTTTATAAGATTCCTTTCTGCGACAATGCTGTCAACTCAGCCATCAGCGTCGGGTTTTGATATCGTTGCGGTGATAGTGCTTGTGCATAGTGCGGCAATTCTGCCTCCAGTAAATGAAGCGCACAGAGTTCACCTGCAGCGCAGGCTGCCATTGTGCCAAAGCCAGACATCGCACCAGCCACATACATACCTTCAACATCGGTCTGTCCAATCAATGGCCAGTTCTCGTCTGTCAGTGTGTAGTAACCGCCGTAGTGGTGCATGGAAGTCGGCATTTGTAAATAGTAGTGTTTAAGTGACGGGTTAAGTCGTGCAGCACCACGCAAAACTATTTCAGGAAAAGTATCCATCAGCACAGGGGTACGAGAGATATCACTTGCTGTGTTGTTAAAAGCCCAGCCAAGTTTCAGCCAGGTTCCATTATCACCACCTTCCGGTCGACAATGTATTGAACCGGGCATCTGCTGTGTTAACCAGTGGTGATCAGCACTTTCGGTCAGAAGTTGCCGTTCTTCTTCCGTCCAGTCGATGTGTTGTGCGTCCAGGTCAATCGAAAACGGCATATTGCGAGGGATGGTGTTTGAGGTGTCTTCAAAGGCTATCTTTTGTTGCAGCGTGTTTTGCACTGGCAACGTAGTCGAGATCATTTCTGCAATCTGTTGAAGAAATGGACCTGCCGCATTAACAACTTTCTGAGTCTTAATGGTGCTGTTGTCAGCTGTATGCAGTGTAAATCCGTCGCCAGTATCAATGCCGGTTACTTCGGCATTTAAAAACCTACCGGCAACGCTTTTGAAGTGCTGCATCATATACTGACCCATCGGTTGTGCACTGATGGCGCCAGCACGACGGATATGAACTACGGTATTAATGGAAGGATCGTATGACGGGAAGATCTTACTGATCAACGCCTGATCATTAATCACGTCTACCCCTGATGGAGCAGTTTGCCAGTCTGGCTTTACCGGTGGCAGATACGCATGCGAAGCATTGCTATTATGAGTACGTATTTCGGAACCCGGTAGCTGTGAATATCCATAGTCCAGCTCCTGCATAAGTGTTTCAGTACTTTCAGAGCGGGTCGTTAACGCATAGCCACGACGGTTCATATTGATCAGGTTATCTGTTTCTCTGGCGATCTCTTCCATCAGATCAATACTGCGATCAGTGAACGCTGTCATTATCGGGTGCGGCCACCAGTTACGATAATTCTCCCCGGACTGTGCAGAGGTTAACGCCATTGGTACGCCATTATCTAACAGCAATACTGATACATCGGGATTGACCTTCTTAACATAGTACGCGGTAGCAATGCCGACTATACCAGCACCGATAATCGCTATTTGAGCGTCGTACTGTTTCAATCGTTAGCGCCCTAAAGCCAATAGCTTATGTGCAACAGTTAATAGCATTAGAGAATTTAATCCAGTGTGACCATACCGTTTGGCGTATCAAACGTAAATGAAAGCCCGATCTCACCTTTGCTAACGATAGCGAGACTATCAACCTGTAATTGCGTTAACTGATCATTTAAATTTTCAGGATCGGGGTGAGACAAGTTAACCGACCTAAGTATCACTCCAAGGTCTTGCTGCCCGGTGCTTGGATGCGGGCCGGGAGACCATTCGATAAAAGCCGGAATCAGTCCCGCTTCAGGTAAATGTCCGTCAGCAGGGACAGTTAACCTCCATGAGCGATCCCCTCGAGTAAATGTTACGACCTCGCCCAGGTCTATCGGGCTGGTGGCAACCAAAGCATCAAGGTCATCTGTGTTAACCACCCAGCACAGTGCACGTGGTCTCTCTGCCAGACGTTGTAATGTGTTTTGATCATCCAGTGTGAACCATCGTGTTCGAGTTGGCTTGGGTGCATCCAGATCCTGTGCTATTAACTCGAAGAAACTTTCATTGCCAGCTTGCATCACCTTGTTATGGGTGCTCATTAGATCGTGCTTGCTGCCCTGTGTGAGCATCTCGCCCAAGCTTGCCTGCATTGCGTCTACGCCTTTTTCAAGGGTATCCGTACCGATAGCTACATGATCAATGTTGTTCATTATTTTGATGGTCGTTTCCGACTGAGTAATCTCCGTGAATTAGGTGTGATTTTGGTCGTCATTTTTTAGTGGTTTGGTTCTGGATTAGCAGTACAGCACGTTAACATTTTACTGAAATATTTAACATGGATTATGGCATTTTGACAGCTCCTAGGCTGGGTGACACAATGACTTACGCTAAAGCCCGGAGTCCGGATTGTCGATGGCAATTAACCCGATATCGCTGTGGGATGTATCAGCAGAAGAAAAAGACTACAGCAATACCGCCACCTTCAGTGACAAAGTGGATGTAGCCATAGTCGGTGGTGGGTTCACGGGCTTGTCTACGGCACTTCACTGTGCAGAGCGAGGGCTTTCTGCCCACGTATTGGAAGCCAAACAGCTAGGATACGGCGGGTCGGGACGCAATTGTGGTTTGGTAAATGCCGCACTGTGGCTACCACCGCAAGATGTTCGCAAACAACTTGGGCAAACCTACGGGCCACGCTTTATAGAGCAGTTTGGCAAAGGCCCGGAGTATGTATTCTCACTTATCGAAAAACACCAGATGCGTTGTGAGGCAACACGCACCGGGACAATCCATGCCGCACATTCACCTGCTGGGTATCGCGAGTTAAAGTGGCGGGCGGAAGAATGGAAGCGCCTTGGTGAACCGGTAGAACTGATTGAGCGCGACGCGGTATCCGAGATGATCGGCACCA
>CALIHW010000099.1 GCA_938020525.1 uncultured Granulosicoccaceae bacterium
TGTAGTTAGCGTGTAAGGAAGATTGGAAGCTTGGAGATATTTAACGTATCCTTTTGTAACGTGGCAAACGAAGCCCCGAATAGACATTCTCCCTCTCGGGAGAATCAGAAGCGTAGTTTGCTTCGCAAGAGGGGTGGGGGATGTTGAGTGTCGGAAAAGAAGCTGAGCGACGAACCCTCCCCGGCGCCCCTTCTCAAGCATCTGGCGCCGACCCTCCCGCTAGCGGGAGGGTGGCAAATTTGGGATTCTATTAGATTAGTTTAACGTGGTGATCAAGGCCCCGAATAGACATTCTCCTTGGAGAATCAGAAGCGTAGTTTGTTTCGCAAGAGGGGTGGTGGGGTGGTTGAGTTTCAGATAGAAGTGGAGCGGCTATTAGTTCAGTCTAACGTGGCAAGCAACGCCCCGAATAGTCACTCTCCCTTGGGAGAATCAGAAGCGTTGTTTGCTTCGCAAGAGGGGTGGCGGTTATTGTTGTGTATCGGGCTGAGTTGGAGCCTCACTTATTAGTATTCTTAGCCGCAGCCTTTATCGATGAGGGAAATTCGATAACCGGTTTTTCATGATTGCGTCTGAAAAGTACTGCTACTTGTCCAACTTGTTGTATGACGTGTGAATTGCTTTTGTCAGCGAGCTCGGTGATCATCTTTTTGCGTTCGTCGCGGTCACCAGCCACTTTAATTTTTATCAGTTCGTGGTGTGCAATGGCGACTTCAAGTTCTGCGATTACGGGTTCAGTGATGCCTTTCTGGCCGATTCGAACGACAGGTGACAACGAATGACAGAGGGTCTTCAAGTATCGAATGTGTTTATTGTTGGGTGTCATGGCGTGTCTTATGGCGTGTTTTATCGCGTTTTAGTTGAACGGGTGTTCTGGTTGAGATTAAAGGCGTCGCAGGCCGCTAGCGGTTCGCGTATTGCGTCGGCAGTTTACATGGATCCGGTCTTGTGAGTCGTAGTAAAAGCAGCAAACGATGGTTGAATGAACACCATAAAGACGATTATGTGCGCAAATCGCGTTTGGAATCTTATCGCTCCCGCGCGGTCTACAAGTTGGCAGAAATCGATCAGCGTGACCACTTGATCACACCGAAAATGGCGGTGGTCGAGCTAGGGGCGGCACCCGGTGGGTGGTCGCAGTACGTTGCTGAGAAGCTGTCATCACAAGGGTCGTTGGTGGCAGTCGATATACTGGCTATGGATTCGGTGCCGGGTGCGACGATTCTACAAGGAGATTTTACGGAGGAAGAGACGCTCGATCAGATTCGCCAGGCAATGGATGGAAATCCGGCAGACCTTGTTTTATCTGATATGGCCCCCAATTTCTCAGGACAACCCGCAGTAGATCAGCCGCGTGCCATGTATTTGGCAGAGTTGGCACTGGATATGTGTAGGGAGTTACTGGTTCCCGGTGGTAGTTTACTGGTAAAGACTTTCCAGGGGGCCGGGTTCGAAGAGTATATTCGCGATGTCAGAGCAACTTTTGATGTGGTGAAGTCCAGGAAGCCGCAGGCGTCGCGCTCAAGGAGTAGAGAAGTTTACATTTTGGCGAAATCCAGAAAGTAGCTGGTCTTGAGTTATACTACGTAGTGTGGTTTCAATATTTATTACCTGTCGGGGCGTGATGCTCGATGGCAAACGAGGCGTTTGGACTTGAACGATCTTATTAAGAACGTAATGTTGTGGGTGGTGATTGCAGTCATCCTGATGGTTGTATTCAACAATATTGGTGGGCAAACCAGTGCCGCCAATACTGTCCCGTACTCAGATTTTTATAGTGACGTACGCTCTGGCGGTGTTGAGCGCGTAACTATATCTGGCAGAGATATCCGTTTTCAGGAATCGAATGGCAGCGTGTACAGCACGTACAGTCCAGAAACAGACAACGCGGCACTGATTGGCGAGCTGATTGAGTCTGGTGTTCAGGTGAATGGCGAGCCACCGGAAGATACTAACTTCTTCGTGCAGTTGTTCCTCAATACTTTTCCATTCCTGATTTTTGTTGGTATCTGGATTTACTTCCTGCGACAAATGCAGGGCGGTGGGGGTGGTCGCGGCGCGATGTCCTTTGGTAAAAGTAAAGCGCGTCTGCTTGGTGAAGATCAGGTCAAAGTGACATTCGCAGATGTTGCGGGTGTTGAAGAAGCCAAAGATGAAGTTTCAGAACTAGTCGAGTTTCTACGTGATCCAGGTAAATTTCAGAAGCTCGGCGGCAAAATTCCTCGAGGCGTGTTACTGGTAGGTTCTCCGGGTACAGGTAAAACATTGCTGGCAAAAGCTATTGCCGGTGAAGCTAAAGTGCCGTTCTTTACAATTTCCGGTTCTGACTTTGTAGAGATGTTTGTAGGTGTTGGTGCTTCGCGTGTACGCGATATGTTTGAGCAAGCCAAGAAGCATGCGCCCTGTATTATCTTTATTGATGAGATCGACGCTGTTGGTCGGCATCGTGGTGCCGGACTTGGCGGCGGCCACGATGAGCGCGAGCAGACGTTGAATCAGTTGCTTGTGGAGATGGACGGTTTTGAGGGCAATGAAGGCGTCATTATTATCGCTGCAACCAACCGCCCTGATGTACTCGATCCTGCATTGTTAAGACCGGGTCGTTTTGATCGTCAGGTGGTGGTGCCTCTGCCAGATGTTCGTGGCCGCGAGAAGATTCTGCAGGTTCACATGAGTAAGGTACCGGTTGGGGATGATGTTCGTCCCGATCTGATTGCTCGTGGTACGCCGGGTTTTTCAGGTGCGGACCTAGCTAACCTTGTAAACGAGGCAGCATTGTTTGCTGCGCGTAACGACAAGAAGCTTGTCGAGATGGCGGAGTTTGAGCGCGCCAAAGATAAAATTATGATGGGTGCTGAGCGCAAGTCGATGGTGATGAGTGAGGATGAAAAGAAGCTCACTGCATTCCACGAGGCGGGGCACGCTATTGTGGGCCGGCTGGTGCCGGATCATGATCCGGTCTACAAGGTCACGATTATTCCGCGTGGCCGAGCGCTTGGTGTGACGATGTTTCTGCCGGAGCAGGATCGCTACAGTAATAGCAAGCTCGGTCTTGAAAGCCAGATTTCATCGCTCTATGGTGGCCGGGCGGCGGAAGAAATTATTTTTGGTGAAGATAAAGTCACTACTGGTGCATCCAGTGATATTGAAAGAGCCACCGAGCTTGCGCGAAACATGGTCACCAAATGGGGCTTGTCAGACAGTCTTGGTCCATTGGCTTACAGCGAAGAAGAGGGTGAAGTTTTTCTGGGGCGCGGTCAGGCGCAACCTAAACAGATTTCTGGTTCCACCAAAGAATCGATTGATTCTGAGGTTCGGGCGATTATCGATCGCAACTATGACCGAGCGGAAGATATACTGCGCACCAATATGGACAAACTGCATTTGATGGCAGATGCTTTGATGAAGTACGAGACTATCGATATTGTTCAGATTGACGCAATCATGGAAGGTCGGGTGCCTGATCCTCCGAAGGGCTGGACTGACGACAGTCAGAGTGGCAGCGGCCCGCAAGGCGGTTCTACAGTGCAGGTTAAGGAAGACGCGGCAGATGGGGCGCCTACACCGCCTGTCGGTGATCCTGACCCAGATCCGGCAAGCTAAGCCCCGGCAAGCTAAGCCGGCAAGCTAAGCCGGCAAGCTAAGCTAGAAGACTTAACCGGAAGACTTAACAAGGCCGCTTTTAGCGGCCTTTTTTAATTCGTGCCCTATAATAGTGTACGGCGGGGAAAATCCGCCCACCGATTATTGCGCAAGTAACGGTCAGTGTGACGGTCACTCTGTGCAATTTATCGGATCGCAATTGGCAGATGTCTGTTTGGTTAAAGCCTTTGCAGTAGGCGAAGACTCCGGCCAACACCCCGATTAATCCGTTGTAACCCCAAGGCAGAATAATGGCGAGAAAGTATTTCGGTACCGATGGCATGCGTGGTCGAGTTGGTGTTGAGCCGATGACAGCGGCTACAGTTATGAAGCTGGGCTGGGCGGCTGGAAAGGTATTGGCAAAAGAGGGTAATCGGGACGTGCTGATTGGCAAGGATACTCGTGTATCGGGTTATCTGTTCGAGTCTGCACTGGAAGCCGGTTTGTCTTCTGCTGGTATTAATCTCCGATTACTCGGCCCGATGCCGACTCCAGCGGTTGCCTACTTAACCCGCACTTTTCGTGCGGCGGCAGGCATTGTGATCAGTGCCTCGCACAATCCTTATTACGATAACGGAGTTAAATTCTTTTCTGCAGAAGGCACCAAGCTGCCGGATTCGATGGAGCAGGAAATCGAAGACATGATGTCGCATGAAATGGAAACCGTTGATTCTGCAGATCTTGGACGTGCGCATCGAATCGATGATGCCCCGGGACGTTATATCGAGTTTTGTAAAAGCACATTCCCGACAGGCTTAAGACTCGACAATATGAAACTGGTGGTTGATTCTGCCAATGGTGCTGCTTACCACATTGCCAAAGGGGTTTTTGAAGAGCTTGGTGCCGAAGTGATAGCGGTTGGGGCTGAACCTGATGGTCTCAATATTAATCGCGACTGCGGTGCGACTTCCCCTGACTTATTGCGTGCGCATGTTTTAATGGAGCGTGCTGACGTAGGTGTGGCTTTGGACGGTGATGCTGACCGATTGATTATGGTTGATCATCGAGGTGAAATTGTTGATGGTGATGAGCTGTTATATGTGCTGGTTAAAGCGCGTCTTGCCAGTGGAGATAAAGTACCCGGTGTTGCTGGTACGCTAATGAGTAACCTTGGACTTGAGCATGGTTTGCGCGAACTCGGGGTTGATTTTGTACGTGCAAAAGTAGGGGATCGCTACGTCTTGGAAGAGTTGCGTCAGCGGGACTGGATGCTTGGTGGTGAATCTTCTGGTCATATTATTTGTCTGGATAGAACAACCACAGGAGACGGGCTGGTTGCAGCTCTGCAGATACTCGCCTACGTGCAGGAATCGGGTGAACCTTTGGCGTCACTTCGAGCCGGTATGACTCGTTATCCGCAGGTGCTGGTCAATGTACCGCTGAGTCATCGTGAGGCGTTGAACGACAATGCGGTCGTGCAGCAAGCTGTCAAGGACGCTGAGGCTGAGTTAGGTGATACAGGTCGTGTGTTATTGCGCCCGTCTGGCACCGAGCCGGTTGTGCGGGTCATGGTTGAAGGTCGTGTCGCGAACGATGTAGAGAAGATTTGTAACCGGGTTGCCGAGGCGGTTGGCCGTGAGCTTGGATGACGCTTGGTCAATGGCGCGGAAGGCAACTCGCTAAGCTCTGATGCTAAACCGGTGCAAATAGCCGCTTAAAGACTACAATCCGGGTTTGCCCTCAGGTTTTTATCCTTGGGTTAATTGCATTTTTACGGGCTGCGCGGTAACCTTGCGCGGCTTTGGTCGGTGGTTTTCATGGCTGCTCCTTTTACCACTATTGATTCCTGACAGCGGAATATTCGAACATGCGCACTCCAATGGTTGCAGGCAACTGGAAGCTTAACGGCTCTCGAGAGAGTGCGGTTACGCTTGCCAGTGAGATTGCTTCTACTTCAGTGGCGGGTATCGCCGATAATGTGGAGATAGTGGTTTGCCCTGTCAGTGTTCACCTCGCTGAAGTATCCGCGGTGCTTAAAAGTACCAGCGTAAAGCTTGGTGCTCAAAATGCCTGTGCAGAAGAGAAGGGTGCTTTCACGGGGGAAGTTTCTGCCTCTATGCTGGCCGAATTCGGTTGTGAGTACGTGATAATCGGACATTCTGAACGTCGTAGTCTGTTTGGTGACACTAACGAGTCTTGTGCTGCACGTCATAAGGCGGTTGCAGCTGCCGGCATAACACCGATATTCTGCGTTGGTGAGACTCTCGATGATCGCGAATCGGGCAATACCATGGCTGTGGTTGAATCACAGCTGCAATCAGTATTTGATGCCTGTGGTGATAATGGATTTGCTTCTGCAGTGGTTGCCTATGAGCCTGTCTGGGCTATTGGAACCGGCAAAACAGCGACTCCGGATCAGGCGCAGGAAGTACACGCTCAAATCAGAGATTTTGTGGCAGCAAGAGACCAGCAAACTGCATCGTTGTTACGGATACTATACGGTGGCAGCATGAATCCGCGTAACGCTGCCGAGTTGATCGGCAAGCCGGATATTGACGGTGGTCTTATCGGTGGTGCGGCGCTTAAAAGTGCTGACTTTCTTGCTATCTGCCAGGCGGCAGCGGCTCAAGCTTAAACATTACATCCAGGCGGATCAGTCTTCCAATGTTGCAAACTATCGCTCTAGTCATTCACGTGTTCCTGGCCATTGGTGTCATCGGTCTGGTACTCATACAGCACGGCAAAGGCGCTGAGGCCGGAGCGGCTTTTGGCAGTGGTGCATCAGCCACCGTATTCGGGTCGAAAGGATCAGGCTCGTTTCTTACCCGAATGACCACAATGTTTGCACTGGCATTTTTCTGCACCAGTATGCTGCTGTTTTTCCTCGCATCGCAACGTACTTCTTCGGGTTTGGGTAGTGTTATCGACAATGTTGATGCACCTGCGCAGCAGATTGATGTTCCGGATGCTGTACCGACAACGGACACCCCTGCAATAGATGGTGGTGCAGCTGATGTACCAGCAGTACCTGCTGCGGATAACGCTACAGACACTGGTGACGTACCTGCAGCACCGAAGGCCGAGTAGCCGGACAATAGCAATACCAAAGCAGAGATAACCAGGTCCGGGGTGTTGTAAATCCGGGTGCGCCACCTCAGGCGCAAAGAAACACAGTTAAATAATTACTCACTTTGTTGAATGTGGTTTAAAATAGTGGGGATTGTATTTACTTGCCGACGTGGTGGAATTGGTAGACACGCTATCTTGAGGGGGTAGTGGCGCAAGTCGTCCCGGTTCGAGTCCGGGCGTCGGCACCAATCTCGTATAGAAAAGAGCGTTAAACCGCTCACTTAAGGCCATTCGGTACCCATGCTAGCCAACTATTTTCCGATCCTCGTTTTCATTCTTGTTGCCCTCGTATTTGGGGCAGTACTGCTGTTGCTTGGTACATTGGTCGGTCCTACCGAACCCAATACTGAAAAAAACTCACCATACGAGTGTGGTTTTGAAGCATTCGAAGACTCGCGTATGAAGTTTGATGTGCGTTATTACCTGGTGGCGATCCTTTTTATTATCTTTGATCTTGAAATCGCATTTCTGTTTCCATGGGCTGTTGTGCTCGACACCATCGGCATGGAGGCATTCGCTGCGATGGGTATTTTCCTGGGGATTCTTCTGATCGGTTTCATATATGAGTGGAAAAAAGGGGCGCTGGAATGGGAATAGAAGCGGTCCTCGATAAAGGCTTTATCACCACCTCCACTGACAAACTTGTCAACTGGGCGCGTACCGGTTCTATGTGGCCGATGACATTCGGTCTGGCCTGCTGCGCGGTAGAGATGATGCATGCAGGTGCTGCGCGCTACGACCTCGACCGGTTCGGTATTGTCTTTCGGCCCAGTCCGCGCCAGTCTGATGTGATGATTGTCGCCGGTACTCTGGTCAACAAGATGGCACCGGCTCTGCGCAAAGTATATGACCAGATGCCTGAACCGAAGTGGGTTATCTCCATGGGCTCTTGCGCAAACGGCGGTGGCTACTATCACTATAGCTACGCAGTGGTTCGGGGATGTGATCGGATTGTGCCGGTGGATGTCTATGTACCCGGTTGCCCACCCACTGCAGAGGCTCTGCTGTACGGCATCATCCAGCTTCAAAATAAGATACGTCGTCCGAATGTAATCACGCGCGCCTAGGCGACGTAGATTACATCCAGACATCTAGATAATTCCAATAGTAATAATCTTTTATTTTGAAAAAAACACATCAGAAAAACGCACAGGACATGGCTGCTGCAATCAGTGCGGCAGGCATCGCCGGTGTGTCCAAAGTTGAAGTAGAGAACGATGAGCTGTCGTTTGAAGTGGATGCTGATGATTTGCTTATCGCGGCACTCGAGCTGCGTGATAACCCGACTACATCATTTGAACAGTTGATCGATGTTTGCGGTGTTGATTATTTATCCTACGGACAAGATGAATGGGAAACTGGCGGTAGTGGTTTTAGCCGTGGTGTTTCTAAAGCTTCGATCGGTCGTATGAGTTTTGGTGATGAAGCACCAGAGTATGATAGTGAAACGCCACGATTTGCGTCGGTTTATCAGTTGCTATCTATACAGCACAATGTGCGCGCTCGAATCAAAGTATTCGCTAAAGATAACGAGTTTCCGGTTGTGCCCTCAGTGACTTCTATCTGGTCTGCAGCGGAGTGGGCAGAACGTGAGTCATTTGATTTGTTAGGTATTCATTACGACGGTCACACTGATCTGCGACGTTTGCTAACTGATTATGGTTTTGTCGGGCATCCTTTTCGTAAGGACTTTCCATTGGTTGGTAACGTCGAGATGCGCTATGACCCCAAAAAGAAGCGTGTGATATACGAACCGGTATCTATTGAGCCGCGTGTGCTTGTGCCTAGAGTGATTCGTAACACGGCACGCAGAACGGCGGACGAGCCTGCTATAGAACCTGCTACACAAGAAGGGCAGGATAATGCCTGAGATTAGAAATTACACATTGAATTTCGGACCGCAGCATCCTGCAGCGCACGGCGTACTTCGTCTTGTGTTGGAAATGGATGGTGAGGTTATCGACCGTGCAGACCCACATGTAGGGCTGCTGCATCGCGGCACTGAAAAGCTTGCTGAAAGCAAGCCATATAACCAGAGCATTGGTTATATGGATCGACTCGACTACGTTTCTATGATGTGTAGCGAGCATGGTTATGTCATGGCGATCGAAAATCTGCTGGGCATTGAAGTGCCTGAGCGGGCTCAGTATGTCCGCGTTATGTTTGACGAGATCACTCGTATACTGAATCACCTGATGTGGATCGGAGCGCATGGTCTCGACGTTGGCGCTATGTCTATGTTTCTTTATGCGTTCCGTGAGCGTGAAGATTTAATGGACTGCTATGAGGCAGTGTCCGGCGCACGCTTGCATGCGACTTACTATCGCCCCGGTGGTGTCGCTCGTGATCTGCCGGACACCATGCCGCAGTATGAGCAATCGCGATTCCGTAGTAAAAACGATGTGGCAAAGCTCAATGATGCCAGACAGGGTTCAATGCTCGACTTCATTGAAGATTTTACCAATCGCTTCCCAGGCTGTGTTGATGAGTACGAGACACTCTTAACAGATAATCGTATCTGGAAGCAGCGTCTTGTAGGTATTGGTGTGGTCAGTCCGGAGCGTGCATTACAGCTTGGCTTTACTGGCCCGATGTTGCGTGGTTCCGGTGTTGAGTGGGATCTTCGCAAGAAGCAACCATACGAAGTTTATGATCGTATGAATTTTGATATACCGGTGGGTGTTGAAGGTGATTGCTATGACCGGTATCTGGTGCGCATGGAAGAGATGCGTCAGTCGAATGAAATAATTAAACAATGCATCGCCTGGTTGCGGACCAACCCCGGGCCGGTGCTAACAGAAGATCACAAGATCGCGCCACCTCGCCGCTCTGAAATGAAAGGCGATATGGAATCACTGATTCATCATTTCAAGCTATTCACAGAAGGTTTCTGTTTGCCGGAAGGTGAGTCATATGCGGCAATTGAAGCACCTAAAGGTGAATTCGGTGTGTACCTAGTTTCAGATGGTGCCAATAAACCGTATAGATTAAAAGTTCGTGCACCGGGCTTTTACCATATGGCGGCGATGAACGAGATGGCGCAAGGACATATGTTGTCAGACGTGGTAGCGATCATCGGAACACAGGATATCGTATTCGGTGAGGTGGACAGATGAGCACTTCTAACAACGAGCTGAAATCTACCGAGCTCGACAGCCATTCGATTGAAGAAATTGATGAATGGTTAAAACGCTACCCTGAAGATCAAAAGCAGTCTGCGGTACTTGCGGCATTGCGTGCTGCACAACATCAGAACGATGGATTTTTAACCGTTGAACTGATGGATGCTGTGGCTGAAAAGCTGGATATGTCGAAGATTGCAGTGTACGAAGTTGCGTCTTTCTACTCTATGTATGAGACGGAGCCGGTCGGTCGTCACTGTGTGGCAATTTGCACCAACATCAGTTGTATGTTGATGGGCAGCGAAACTATTGTTAATCACGTTGAAAAAAAATATGGCATCAAGCTCGGTCAGAGCACTCCGGATGGCAAAATTTTCCTTAAAGTGGAAGAAGAATGCCTTGCTGGTTGTGACGGTGGCCCGATGATGCAAGTGGATCACGTTTATCACATGAGTCTTACACCTGAAAAGGTCGATAAGATTCTGGACTCACTGGAGTAAGCCTTGTGAGTAAAGAACAGAATCAGGTCGTCTACACCACGTTGAAATTCGACGAGCCGTGGACCTATGAGAACTATCTCAAGATCGGTGGCTACGAAGGATGGAAAAAAATCCTCAAAGAGAAGATCTCACCGGAAGATGTAGTCGCTGAAATTAAAGCCTCGGGCCTCCGTGGGCGGGGTGGTGCGGGTTTCCCGACAGGTCTTAAGTGGAGCTTTATGCCGAAGCCTGCTGAAGGTGGTCAGAACTATCTGGTTGTCAATAGTGATGAGTCTGAGCCTGGCACGTGTAAGGACCGCGATATACATCGATTCAATCCTCATTCACTTGTAGAAGGCATGTTGATCGGTTGCTATGCAATCGGGGCAACCGTTGGATACAACTATATGCGCGGTGAATGGATGGATGAGCCTTACAAGCGCTTTATGGGGGCGCTTAAAGAAGCGTATGACAACGGTTTGATCGGGCAGAATATTCTCGATACTGGAGTCAATATCGATATTCACGGTACGCTTGGTGCCGGTGCTTATATCTGCGGTGAAGAGACCGCATTGCTTGAATCTCTTGAAGGTAAAAAAGGCCAACCGCGTTTCAAACCACCGTTTCCTGCAAACTTTGGTCTATATGGCCAACCGACGACCATCAACAATACCGAGTCTGTCGCCTCTACCTCTGCCATCATGCGCAACGGTGCGCAATGGTTTATGGATCTGGGCGTTGAAAACTCTGGTGGTCAAAAATGTTTTTCAATGTCCGGTCATGTGAATAACCCGGGCAACTTTGAAATCTGTCTTGGTACACCTTTTAGTGAGTTGCTTGAGCTAGCCGGTGGTGTGCGTGGTGGTAGAAAGCTTAAGGCAGTTATTCCCGGTGGTTCATCTATGCCAGTGCTGCCAGGTGATGTAATGCTTGCCACTAACATGGACTATGACTCGATTGCCAAGTCAGGTTCTATGTTGGGTTCGGGTGCAGTTATCTCGATGGATGAAACCACCGATATGGTCAAAGCACTGTGCAGGATATCGCGCTTCTACTACTCAGAGTCTTGTGGACAATGTACGCCATGCCGCGAAGGTACCGGTTGGTTGTATCGAATGTTGGTACGTATTGTTGAAGGCAAGGGGCGCCCTGAAGATATCGCGAAGCTTGAAGATGTTGCGGCAAAAATTGCCGGTCGTACAATCTGTGCATTGGGTGAAGCAGCTGCATGGCCGGTGCAGGGCATGTTGCGTCACTTTAGGCATGAGTTTGAATACTACGTTGAACACAAGCGCAGCCTTGTTGAAGAACAACTGGGGTCTGCCGCATGAGTGATAGTCCTCTTAAAGATAAAGCTGGCAAAGAAAAAGAAGATCTGATTGATATCACGGTCGATGGTAAGCCTTTAAAAGCACGTAAAGGTCAGATGATCATCGAAGTGACAGATGAAGCCGGTATTACCATTCCGCGCTTTTGTTATCACAAGAAACTGAGTGTTGCGGCTAACTGCCGTATGTGTCTTATTGAAGTAGAGAAAGCGCCCAAGCCATTGCCTGCCTGTGCAACACCGGTAGCACCTGACATGGTGATTAAAACCGGGTCTGAGCTTGCCAAAGGTGCGCAAGCCGGCACGATGGAATTTTTATTGATAAACCACCCGCTTGATTGCCCAATTTGTGATCAGGGCGGAGAGTGCGAGTTGCAGGATGTGGCGCTTGGCTATGGTAACAGTTCATCTGAGTATGTTGAGACCAAGCGTGTTGTAATGGATAAAAACATTGGTCCGTTAATCTCCACCGAACTTACTCGTTGTATTCACTGCACACGTTGTGTGCGTTTTGGTGAAGAGATTTCCGGTGTCCGTGAGCTTGGTGCGACCGGTCGCGGTGAAAATACTCGTATCGGTACTTACATTGCCAAGAGTGTTAACTCTGAGTTATCAGGTAATGTGATTGATCTCTGTCCGGTAGGGGCATTGACTGCCAAACCTTCACGTTTTAGTGCGCGTTCATGGGAGCTGTCTCAGCATCAGTCAGTATCCCCGCACGACAGTGTCGGTAGTAACGTCTTTGTTCATGTTGGCAACGATGAAGTTAAGCGTGTTGTACCGCGTGAGAATGAAGCGGTAAATGAAACCTGGATTTCTGATCGTGATCGATTCAGTTATGAAGGCTTGTATACCGATGATCGCGTGACCACACCTATGTTGCGTATCGATGGTGAGCTTAAACCCGTCGATTGGCAGACAGCTCTCGAAGCTACTGCACAGGCGTTTAAGGAAAATCTGGATCAGCACGGAGCCAAATCTGTTGCTGCAATGGCTTCTGCTACCGCAACGATAGAAGAACAATACCTGCTGCAAAAACTGATGCGCGGTGTTGGCAGTAATAATGTTGATCACCGCTTGACCCAGACTGATTTCAAAGATCAGAAACGTGCCCCTGTTATGCCGTGGCTCGGTATGAGCTTGGAAGATCTGGAAAACGTTAATGCCGCTTTACTAATCGGTTCTAACGTAAGAAAAGAACAGCCGCTTGCAGCACTGCGATTACGCAAGGCGAGCCTCAAGGGCGCGCCGATCAGTTTCATTAATCCGCGTATTTATGTAATGAACTTCGAGCCTGTACACAATATCGGTGCCGCACCTCGTGATATGTTGTTGCATGCCTTGGCAGTTGCTGTTGCCTGTGATTGCAAAGATGAAGTGATTGCCCGCATCAGCTCAGAAGCGAGCGTTACTGATGCGCATCGAGAGATTGCAGCGCAACTTAAAAAGGCTGATAACGCGGTTGTGCTTTTGGGTAACTTGTCTGTCATGCATCCGAACTACTCGGACTTGCGAGCCATTGCTGCCTGTATTGCAAAAACAACCGGTGCAGTACTTGGGTATCTGCCGGAAGGTGGCAACACTGCAGGTGCATGGCTTGCCGGTTGTGTGCCTCATAGAACCGCTGGTGGTGCTGAAATAGAACAGGCAGGTAAGAACGCCGCTGAAATGCTGAGCGAGAAAACTAAACTTCTATTGCTTATGGGTGTTGAACCACGCTATGAGCAAATTAACGCAGAGCTTGCGCGCAAGATTTGTAAGGAATCAACACTGATTATCATGTCGACACATCTCAGTCGGCATGCGGTAGAGCATGCGAACATTGTATTGCCTTCTGCGGCTTTCGCAGAAACCGCTGGTACGTTTGTTAACGCCACCGGTGCCTGGCAGATATTTAACGGTACAACCAAACCACCGGGTGAGGGCAGGCCTGCCTGGAAGATTCTGCGTGTAATTGGTAATCACCTCAACCTTGAAGGGTTTGATTACGAGAGCGTTGCGGGTATTCGTGACGAGCTCAAAGAGTTATGCCGTGATATTCAGCTCGATAACAGCTACACACTCGACAACATTGAAGTGCCAACTCGTATTGACGGCAACACATTGCTTCGTTGTGGTGATCTGCCAGCGTACAAGGCAGACATGCTTGTGCGGCGTGCAAGATCACTACAGAAGACAGAAGATGCGCAGCAAAACTATGTGTCTCTTCATGGCACTGATATGCAGCGCCTCGGGCTTGCTGAAGATACTGTGGTTAATGCAGAGCAGCACGGTCAGTCAGTCATGCTAAAAGTCAGACAGGATGATGGTGTTCCGGAAGGTTGTGCATGGTTGCCGATGGGCAGTATGGATTTGGCTGGCTTCGGTTGCCTGTTTGAGCCGGTTACACTGGTGGCGGGCGAATAATATGGGATTCTTTGAAGGTCTGTTGTTTCTGATTGTCACGGTACTTAAAGTACTGCTGATCATTGTCCCTCTGTTATTAACAGTCGCATACCTTACCTATGCAGAGCGTAAGGTCATTGGTGCTATTCAGGTTCGTAAAGGACCTAACCGGGTCGGTTTTGCAGGATTGCTGCAACCGATTGCCGATGTATTAAAACTACTGACAAAAGAAGTTCTGGTGCCAACCAACTCGCACCGATTTTTATTTCTCATTGCACCGATTCTGTCACTCGCGCCCGCGTTTGCCGCATGGGCGGTAATACCGTTTAGTGATACAGCGGTGCTTGCGGATGTTAATGCGGGATTGCTGTATGTGCTTGCACTGACCTCTCTGGGTGTCTACGGGGTAATTGTCGCAGGGTGGGCATCTAACTCAAAGTACGCGTTTTTAGGTGCGATGCGATCGGCCGCGCAAATTGTTGCTTATGAGATCGCGATGGGCTTTGCACTGGTTGGTGTGTTGATGGTCAGTGGCAGTTTAAACCTGGGTGATATCGTCCGGGCGCAGGAAGGCAGTATTTTTCACTGGTTCTGGTTGCCGTTGTTTCCGCTATTCATTGTGTACTTTATATCAGGCGTTGCAGAAACCAACCGCGCACCATTTGATGTGGCGGAAGGTGAGTCGGAGATTGTGGCGGGCTTTCATGTAGATTATTCAGGTATGGCATTCGCGCTGTTCTTCCTGGCGGAATACGCCAATATGATCATGATTGCAGCACTTGCTGTGATTATGTTCCTTGGCGGCTGGTTGTCACCAGTGCCATTCCTGCCAGATGGAATGTTCTGGTTTTTCGCCAAAACGGCATTCATGCTTTTCTTTTTTCTTTGGTTCCGTGCGACTTTTCCACGTTACCGCTACGATCAAATTATGCGATTGGGCTGGAAGGTATTTATTCCGGTTACTATCGTCTGGCTGAGTGTTGAAGCAGTGGCGATACTGCTCGACATTGGGCCGTGGTTTGATATCAGGAAGACATAACGGATGACTGGTAACGTTAAATCAACGCTGAAGAGCTTGATGCTGCTTGAGTTACTCAAGGGCATGAAGCTAACCGGCAAATACCTATTTAAAACCAAATTCACGGTTCAGTACCCTGAGGAGAAAACGCCTCAGTCGCCACGCTTTCGTGGCTTGCATGCACTGCGCCGTTACTCCAACGGGGAAGAGCGGTGCATTGCCTGTAAGTTGTGCGAAGCAGTATGTCCGGCACTGGCAATCACTATTGATTCAGAACAGCGCGCGGATAACACTCGTCGTACCACTCGCTATGATATTGATCTTTTCAAGTGCATCTTCTGTGGCTTTTGTGAAGAAGCCTGTCCGGTCGATTCAATTGTTGAGACACGTATTTTTGAATATCACTTTGAAAAGCGCGGCGAACAAATAATGACAAAAGACAAGCTGCTCGCCATTGGCGACAAGTACGAAGTCCAGATCGCTGCCGATCGCGCCGCTGACGCTGCGTTTCGCTAAGAGGAAATCATGGATTTAAAACTTCTGGTTTTCTGGGTTTTCTCATTGGTACTGATCGGTGCGGCCGTGGGTGTTATTACCACGCGTAACCCTGTTCAGGCAGCGCTTTTCCTGGTACTCGCTTTCTTTAACAGCGCCATTATCTGGATGTTGATGGAGGCGGAGTTCCTTGCCATCACACTGGTGCTGGTATACGTCGGTGCAGTCATGGTGTTGTTCCTCTTTGTCGTGATGATGCTCGACATAAATCTGTTGCCAATGCGAGAGGGATATTCAAAGCATCTGCCCTGGGGAGCTGCAATTGTTGTTGCTGTAGTGGTGCAGATTGTTCTTTTAATTCGCGTTAAGTGGGCAGGCTCAGGGTTAGAGCAGCCGGCTCCGAAGCCTGCTGAGTACAGCAATACTGAAGAACTCGGTTTAGCTATCTACACCGACTATCTGTTTCAGTTTGAAGTCGCAGCGGTGATTCTTCTGGTTGCGATTATTGCGGCGATCACACTGACCATGCGCCGACGTCCTGATACAAAATATCAGCGGCCGCATGAGCAGGTCCAGGTTCAAAAAGCAGACAGATTGCGTGTTGTCTCTATGAACAGCGAAGACAACCAGGACTTAACCGGTAAGGTTGCCAAAGCACCAGTCGATGCCGGGGGTGATGCCGGAGTGGCTGGCAATGCCGGGGGCACTACAAATCAGGGAGCGCAGTCATGATCCCGATTTCCCACTTTTTAACGCTTGGCGCGATCCTGTTCGGATTGAGTATTGCCGGAATTTTTCTTAACCGGAAAAACATCATCATCATCCTGATGTCACTGGAATTGATGCTGCTGGCCGTGAACATGAACTTTATAGCGTTTTCCTATTTTCTTGGTGATACAGCGGGTCAGGTGTTTGTGTTTTTTATACTGACCGTCGCCGCGGCGGAAGCTGCCATCGGGCTTGCCATTCTGGTGGTGCTGTTCCGTAATCGCGGTTCTATCAACGTCGATGATCTCGACCAGCTGCAGGGGTGACCAGATGAAGCTTCTCTACATACTGGCTCCACTCGCACCTTTATTCGGCGCTATTGCGGCTGGATTCTTTGGTCGCAAGCTAGGTCGGGTGAATTCGCACCGCGTGACGATTGCCGGTGTAGCGATAGCGTTTTTACTGTCGCTGATCGCACTGGTACACAGCTTTTCCGGTGGTGCGGTATTTAACGAGACTATCTACACCTGGATGGTTAGTGGTGACATCAAGTTTGAAGTCGGCTTTCTGGTGGATCGACTAACCGTTGTGATGATGACGGTGGTGACCTCGGTATCCTTAATGGTACATATTTACACCATTGGTTATATGCACGATGACCCGGGCTATCAGCGATTCTTTAGTTATATATCGCTGTTTACTTTCGCGATGCTGATGCTGGTAATGGCAAACAACTTCATGCAGCTTTTCTTTGGATGGGAAGCGGTAGGGCTGGTGTCTTATCTGTTGATTGGGTTTTGGTACAAAAAGCCGACTGCAATTTTTGCCAATTTAAAAGCATTTTTGGTCAACCGGGTAGGGGACTTTGGTTTTCTGCTGGGTATTGCGGCAGTACTTATGTACACCGGTACGCTTAATTATTCAGAAGCATTTGCCGCGGCCGACGGCATGGTCGGTAAGACCATGGAGATCATCCCGGGTGTTGCCTGGTCTGCATTGACCGTTACCTGCATCTGCCTGTTCATTGGTGCGATGGGTAAGTCAGCCCAGATTCCGTTGCACGTCTGGCTACCTGATTCGATGGAAGGCCCGACACCCATTTCGGCACTGATACACGCGGCAACCATGGTAACTGCCGGTATCTTTATGGTGGCTCGCATGTCACCGTTTTTTGAGCTGTCGACCACCGCACTGACCTTTGTCATCATCATCGGCTCATTGACTGCCTTGCTGATGGGCTTGATTGGTATTGTTCAGAACGATATCAAGCGTGTGGTTGCCTATTCCACGCTTTCACAACTGGGCTATATGACTGTGGCACTCGGTGCCTCTGCCTACAGTGCAGCGATCTTTCATTTAATGACTCACGCTTTTTTCAAAGCGCTATTGTTCCTTGCGGCGGGTAGCGTGATTATCGGCATGCATCACGAGCAGGACATCCGCAAGATGGGTGGCTTGAAAAAGTACATGCCATTGACGTACTGGACATCACTAATTGGCACGCTTGCACTGATCGGTTTCCCTGGTTTCTCGGGATACTTTTCAAAAGATGCGATCATCGAAGCGGTACATTACTCTCACATACCGGGTGCTGGCTTTGCCTATATCTGTATATTGCTGGGGGTATTTATCACCGCTTTCTATAGTTTCAGAATGTTCTTTCTGGTATTCCATGGCGATGAGCGATTTGACGACCATACTCGCGAGCATTTGCATGAATCACCGAAGGTGGTTACCTGGCCTTTGATCCTGTTGGCGATTCCTTCTGTGATCCTTGGCGCGCTGACTATTGGTTCGATGCTGTTTGGTGGCTTCTTCGGTGAGGCGATTTATGTGGCCAAAGATCACGACGTTGTGGCGAAGATCGGTGAGCATTACCACGGGCCGCTCAGTTTTGTATTGCATGGCTTCAAGACACCGGCGCTCTATCTTGCGTTTGCAGGTGCCATCAGTGCCTGGTTCATCTATTTAAAGAACCCGTCTATTGCAGACTGGTTTGCGAAAAAGTTTGGCTTTGTGCACCGGCTGCTTGAGAATAAATACGGTTTCGATGATTTCAACCAAAAGGTCTTTGCCGGGGGCAGTATTGCTCTTGCAGGCAAGCTCTGGAGTATTGGTGATGTCAAGTTGATTGATGGTGTGATGGTGAACGGTACTGCCAACAAAATCGGTTTCTTCTCATCACTTGCCCGTGGCAAGTTGACTGGCTATCTGTATAACTATGCGTTTGTGATGATTGCCGGGCTGTTAGCCATGTTAACCATTTTCTTTTTTACAACGTAGTCACGCTTGATGCCAATACTAAGCTTAATCATCTGGTTGACCATACTCGGTGGCTTGCTGACTTTATTTGTCGGTGACCAGCGTTGTCGCATGACCGCACTGGTCATCTCCATACTGGCGTTCGTGTTGAGTCTCGGTTTGTACTTTGGCTTTGACAACAACACGGCAGAAATGCAGTTTGTTGAGTTTGCAGAGTGGTTGCCGTCCTTCGGCATTAACTACAGTCTCGGTGTAGATGGTATCTCGGCACCTTTGATCATTCTGACCACATTCATCAATGTGATCGTGGTGATCTCTGCCTGGGAAGTCATTAAAGACAAGCCCGCCATGTACCTCGCATCATTCCTGATCATGACTGGTTTCATGGTTGGCGTGTTTGCGGCGACCGATTCAATTCTGTTCTACATTTTCTTTGAAGCAACCCTGCTGCCGATGTTTTTAATTATTGGTATCTGGGGTGGGCCGCGCAGGGTATATGCAACTATCAAGTTCTTCCTGTATACGTTTCTGGGCTCAGTATTCATGTTGATCGCGTTGATCTACATGGGCAGTCAGGCGGATAGCTTCGCGATAAAGGCACTACATGATCTGGCATTGTCTTCCAAAGCGCAGACGCTGATCTTCTTTGCGTTCTTTGTGGCATTCGCGGTCAAGATTCCAATGTGGCCGGTTCACACCTGGTTGCCTGATGCACACGTGGAAGCGCCGACCGCAGGGTCCGCAGTACTGGCGGCAATCATGTTGAAGATGGGCGGCTATGGCTTCATGCGTTTTAGTCTGCCAATAGTGCCGGATGCAAGTCAGCAGCTTGCTTGGCTGGTGATCTTGTTCTCCCTGATTGCCGTGGTCTATATCGGCTTTGTGGCGCTGGCCCAGGCTGATATGAAAAAGCTCATTGCGTATTCTTCGATCTCACACATGGGTTTTGTAACGCTCGGTATGTTTGTGATTTTCGGCATCATCGCTAAATCTGCTGACGGCGTTGAAAGTGGTCATGCAGTGATGGCACTTGAAGGTGCAATGGTACAAATGATCTCGCACGGTTTTATTTCTGCTGCCATGTTTCTTTGCGTCGGCGTGCTTTACGATCGTGTGCACTCACGTGAAATTGCTGATTACGGCGGGGTGGCAAACACAATGCCGTTGTTCGCGGCATTTATGGTGTTCTTTGCGATGGCCAATGCAGGCTTGCCGGGTACGTCAGGCTTTGTTGGTGAGTTCATGGTGATACTGGCAACATTTAAGGCTAACTTCTGGTTTGCGTTTCTCGCGGCAAGTACTTTGATACTCGGTGCTGCTTATACCTTGTGGATGGTAAAGCGGGTGATCTTTGGTGATATTGCCAATGATAATGTCGCGGCACTTACTGATATCAACCAACGTGAGAAAATCATGTTGGGTCTGTTGGCCGCCATGGTGTTGTTTTTTGGTCTCTGGCCAAACCCGATGGTTGACATGATGCATGCAACTATTGAAAACCTGGTGACTCAAGTCACCACATCGAAACTGTAGGGGCTGATTGATGGAAAACCTAGGATTAGCCGCTCCGGAAATGTTCCTGCTCTGTGCGATCTGCCTGATACTTGTGGGCGATCTGTTCGTATCGGAAGAACGCAAGCCATTGTCATATGGTCTTTCACAGGTTGCCTTGATAGTAACCTTGATTCTGACCTGGTGGGTTTCGCCTGAAGAGGGTGCAGTCAGTGCCTTTGGTGGCAGCTTTATTATGGATCAGATGAGTGTCGTCTGTAAGGCGTGGATACTGATTGTGTCCATAGGGGTGTTTTTATATTCCCGTGACTTTGTTAACTCGCACAGAATTACCAATGGTGAGTACTACACGCTGGCGTTAAGTGGCGTGCTTGGCATGATGATCATGGTGTCTTCGGCCACCATGCTGACACTGTATCTTGGTCTTGAACTACTATCGCTTTCTTTATATGCCATGGTAGCTCTCAAGCGTAAGGACGAAAAATCTTCAGAAGCTGCGATGAAGTATTTTATTCTCGGAGCACTTGCTTCAGGTGCACTGTTGTACGGCATTTCAATGATCTACGGTGCCACAGGCAGTCTGCACTTTGATGTGATTGCAACCCAGCTTGCCGCTGGCGGGCAGGGTAGTACCGCGGCTGTATTTGGTCTTGCGTTTCTTGTTGTCGGTATTGCATTTAAGTTTGGTGCAGCACCGTTTCATATGTGGGTGCCAGATGTATACGAAGGCGCACCGACATCCGTTGCTCTGTATATTTCCGCAGCACCGAAGATTGCGGCCTTTGCACTGGCCATTCGTTTTTTGGTTGATGGATTGGAAACGGCGCATAACAGTTGGCAGGTCATGTTGATTGTCTTGTCGTTGCTTTCAATTGGGATTGGTAACCTGATTGCACTGGCGCAGGTTTCTATCAAGCGCATGCTGGCTTACTCCACAATCTCTCACGTTGGATTTATTCTGCTCGGCATTCTTGCCGGTAGTCAGCAGGGTTATTCGGCGGCGATGTTCTATGCCATTACGTATTCATTTACCAGCCTTGGTGCTTTTGGGGTGATTTTGGCGATGGACCGCATGGGTGTGGAAGTGAATCTGCTGACTGATTTACGTGGTTTGTTCCGCCGTAGCCCGATGTATGCAGTGGTGATGATGTTGTTGCTGGTGTCGATGACCGGTGTACCGCCAACGGTTGGTTTCTATGCCAAGCTCGCGGTTCTGAGTGCTGCGATCAAGGCAGACCTGGTCTGGCTTGCAGTAATTGCCGTGGTTTTCTCGGTCGTGGGTGCGTTCTACTATCTGCGTGTTATTAAATACATGTTCTTTGATGAGCCGGTAGAGCCACAGCCGGTGCTTGCACCGATGGATGTTCAGCTGGGTCTGACTATCAACGGTGCGGCGATTATTCTGTTTGGAATATTCCCCGGGCTGATTATGGCCGCCTGTGCTGCGGCGTTCGGCTTGTAAATTGGCTGCAATGCTTTTCCAGGCGGCAGGCAGCACGCCCGGTGATTCTTTCGCGGATTTAATGGTGCCGGTCGTCTCATAGCGGAGAGCGATAATTGGCCGATCGGATTGATCAAAAGACTTGTAATTTCACTGTATTACTCCTATCATACTGAATTGCAGTTGCGGGGTGGAGCAGTCTGGCAGCTCGTCGGGCTCATAACCCGAAGGTCGTAGGTTCGAATCCTACCCCCGCTACCACGGATCATTAAAAAGGCCCCTGCTAAGGGGCCTTTTTGTTGTTTGGCCGGAATTAATCTCAGGCTGCCGTCTCGTCAAGATGCGGGCCTGGAAAGTACCGACCACAGCGAGACTACGAACAGCGAATTTGAATGCGAAGGGCACCAGAAAATATTTGGGATTTTCTGTCCCCCATTGTTGAGGGTATGGACTACACCTTCGTGGGTGCGACCCTGGGGCAGGGTGAGTCAGGTCTCACGCTTCGTGTCTATATAGACAAAGATGCCACTGATGAAGATGAAGGCATCGGAGAGACCGGTCCGAACAGGTCCGGTGTTGTAGTTGAAGATTGTGTTGCAGTTAGTCGTCAGGTCAGTGCGGCAATGGATGTTGAAGATCTGATCGCTAGTGAATATACGCTCGAGGTATCGTCACCTGGAGTAGACAGACCGCTCTTTACTGCAAATGATTACGAAGAGCAGGTTGGTAACATCGTTAAGTTCAAGTTAGGTATTACTGCCTCAGGCAGACGTAATTATAAAGGTGTAGTTGATCGGGTTGAAGAAGGCCTGGTTGTAGTGGAAGTTGACAACGAATTGCATGAACTTGCCATGCTGGATATCGAATCGGCAAACCTGGTAGGCGCGGTTAATAAACGCGGTAGCAGGAAGGGCTGATGATGCAGGCAAGTAGATTGAATGATAACAGGGCACGGAGTCCTTTTGAAAACGCGCTCAGGTTAAACACCTGGCATCGAGTACAGGCGATTTGCGCAAGGTATAGCTACTTATGAGCAAAGAAATACTAATGGTGGTTGACGCCGTCTCTAACGAGAAAGGCGTAGAAGAAGACATTATTTTTGAAGCGCTTGAAGCGGCGCTCGCGTCTGCCACACGTAAACGTAGTGGTAAAGATATCGAGTGCCGTGTGCACATTGACCGCGAGACCGGTGACTATGACACCTTCCGCCGCTGGGAAGTGGTAGCGGACGATGACGAGCAAGAATTTCCGCTGCGCCAGATCACTTTATCTGCAGCGCAGGTTGAAGATCCGGAACTTGAAATTGGCGGCTGGGTTGAAGATGACATCGAGTCTGTTGACTTCGGTCGAATTGCGGCACAGACAGCGAAGCAGGTTATCGTACAGAAAGTTCGTGAGGCAGAACGTGCGCGTGTTGTTGAAGCGTTTAAAGATCGTGTTGGTGAACTTGTTATGGGTATCGTCAAGCGCACTGAGCGTGGCGGTGTCTACATTGATCTCGGCAACAATGCAGAAGCTTATATTCGTCGCGAAGAAATGATCCCTCGTGAGGCGGTAAGAACCGGTGACAGACTACGTGCCTTTTTGCGCGATGTAGAACCGGAGGCTTATGGTCCGCAATTGTTTGCAACCAGAACTTCACCTGAATTTTTAATTGAGCTCTTTAAGCTCGAAGTACCTGAAGTTGGGCAGGGTACGATTGAGATTCGCGGTGCTGCACGTGATGCAGGTAGCCGTGCGAAGATTGCCGTTGTGTCTAATGATCCGCGCCTTGACCCGGTAGGAGCTTGTGTTGGAATGCGTGGTTCACGTGTACAGACGGTTTCTAACGAACTCGCTGGTGAGCGCGTCGACATTATTCTATGGAATGAAAGCCCCGCTCAGTATGTCATTAACGCGATGGCACCTGCTGAAGTTGCATCCATCATTGTTGATGAAGACAACGGCAGCATGGACATCATCGTTGATTCGGAAAAGCTCTCTTTGGCTATTGGTCGTGGTGGTCAGAATGTTCGCCTTGCGGGTGAGTTAACCGGCTGGACTTTGAACGTCATGGACGAAGGTGCGGCGGATGAAAAGAATGAATCAGAAGCGCGTGTACTGGTAGACAAGTTCGTCGAACAGCTTACCGTTGATGAAGAAGTGGCGACCATTCTGGTACAGGAAGGTTTTACCAGTGTGGAAGAAGTAGCTTACGTACCTGAGCAGGAGTTGCTCGATGTCGATGAGTTTGACGATGAAATGGTGCAGGAACTCAGAGACCGTGCGCAGGATGTGCTGTTGACTCAGGCGCTGGTGACAGACGAGAAGATTAAAAACCTCAATCCATCAGATGAGTTGTTGGCGATGGAAGGAATCACTGCCGAGCTAGCCGTATCGCTTGCAGAGATTGAGGTAACCACAGTTGATGATCTGGCTGATCTTGCAACTGATGAGTTAATGGTTATCGACGGCATGGATGAAGAGACCGCTGGTAAACTTATCATGAAAGCACGCGAGAGCTGGTTCCAGGAAGAGGAGCCAACAGCTCCAGAAGCTGGAACAGAGGCTTGAAGCTAGCGGGAGATAGAGACTAATATGGCAGATGTTACCGTCAAGCAGCTTGCTGACACGGTGGGAACGCCGGTCGAGAAACTGCTGCAGCAGCTGAAAGATGCAGGCGTTGAAAAGGGCGCCGCTGAAGACACTATTGATGCGTCTGAAAAGTCGCAGCTGTTAACTTTTTTACGCCAGTCGCAAGGTGTGGAAAAGAAGACGGCGGGTGCCAGCAAGATCACCTTGACGCGTAAGAAGCGCGGTGAAATCAAGGTGGGTGGCCCGGGCAAGAAAGCCGTAACCGTCGAGACTCGTGGCAAAAGAACCTATGCCAAGCGTGACGATTCAGCTCGCGAAGAGATGATTCGTCAGGCGGCGTTGCGTCAGCAGCAGGCAGAGAAAGAAGATACTAATCGTGAGCAGGATGCAGCACGAAACGAACAGCGTGATAAAGAGCTTGAAGCAGAAAGAGTAAAGCGCGAAGCAGAAGAAGCAGTTGTCTCAGAAGCTGATCGAATAAAAGCTGAAGAAGAAGCGGCGGAAGCTGCGCGCATTGCAGAAGAGCAGGCGCGCGAAGAAGCAGAAAAAGCCAGAATCGAAGCTGAGGCTGCGGCACGCGATGCAGTAGCGGCGGCAGCACTTGCCGAACTCACACTAAGCGTTGAAGAAGCCGGCAAGGCAAAAGAGCGTGCAGCACAGGCAGCTGCAGAAGCAGAACTATTAAGACAACAGGAAGCGCAGCGGCGTGCCGCAGGCGGCGCAGGTGCAGCTCGCGACAAAAAAGGTCGTGGTGCACCTTCAGATCCTAACGTCGTCAACATGCCTCCACCTGAAAACGGCAAGCCGGGTCGACGTGGTCGCGGTGGCAAGTCCGGTGGTGGCCGTAAAGAACTTCGAGTATCGGGAGGTCGTGGCGGCAAACGCGAGAAGCGCGGTCGTCGCGAGACTTATCAGCCGATTGAATCGAAGCATGGTTTTGCCAAGCCGACCGCTCCGGTTATACATGATGTAGAAGTACCAGAGACTATTACGGTTGCCGAGTTGGGTAACCGTATGGCAGTAAAAGCCGGTGAAGTGATCAAGACCATGATGGGTATGGGCGTTATGGCTACCATCAATCAGGTACTTGACCAGGATACTGCAGTGCTTGTTGTTGAAGAGATGGGTCACAACGCCATCACAACATCAGCGGATGACCTTGAGCTTGAGTTGCAGCAACGCCTGATGGCGGCAGCTAAAGGTGATGATGAATCAGAAGAGCTTTCTGTCAGACCACCGGTCGTTACAGTAATGGGTCACGTTGACCATGGTAAGACATCACTGCTTGATTACATCCGATCAAGTCGGGTTGCAGCAGGTGAATCGGGTGGTATTACCCAGCACATCGGTGCTTACAGTGTTGAGCACGATAAAGGGTCGATTACCTTCCTTGACACACCGGGTCACGCAGCGTTCAGTTCTATGCGTGCGCGTGGTGCACAAGCTACAGATATCGTAGTGCTTGTGGTTGCAGCCGACGATGGTGCGATGCCGCAAACGATTGAAGCAGTGCAACACTCACGTGCAGCGGAAGTGCCGATCATTGTTGCGGTAAACAAGATGGATAAAGAAGACGCAGATCCTGAAAAGGTGAAGAACGACTTGTCCAAGCACGAAGTCATCTCTGAAGAATGGGGTGGCGATGTGATGTTTGTTCCGGTATCTGCGATAACCGGGCAGGGTATAGATGATCTACTTGATGCTTTGCTGCTTCAATCAGAGCTGTTAGAGCTTAGTGTTCGTAGTGAAGGCCCGGCGCAGGGTGTTGTGATTGAAGCAACACTTGATAAAGGTCGTGGTCCGGTAGCGACTGTTCTTGTACAGCAAGGTGAGCTTAAACGTGGTGATATCATGGTCACCGGTAAAGAGTTCGGTCGCGTGCGAGCAATGTTCAATGACAAAGGTGAGAATGTCGAGACAGCGGGCCCGTCAACACCGGTGCAGGTGCTTGGTTTGTCCAACACGCCGGACGCCGGTGAAGAGATGCTGGTATCCAAGGACGAGCGTGGTGCGCGTGAGCTGGCAGACCTCAGACACGATAAATCCCGTGATGCGAGACTGGCTGAACGTAAGCCTGCCAAGCTGGAAGATGTATTTTCACAGGTTCAAAGCGGTGATCACAATACCTTAAACCTGGTTGTTAAAACCGATGTGCAGGGAAGCTTTGAAGCATTGCGTGATGCACTTGAGAATTTCTCCACTGATGAAGTGTTTATCAGAGTCATTGGTGGTGGTGTTGGTGGAATCACCGAATCAGATGCGCAGCTTGCATCAGCATCAAATGCGGTAATGATCGGCTTCAATGTACGTGCAGATAACGCTGCTCGCAGAATTATCTCCGAACAGGATATTGAGCTGCACTATGACAGTGTGATCTATGAAGTGCTTGATCGAGTGAAGGCGGCAGCCGGTTTGATGTTGGCACCGGATATAGTCGAGAACATTATCGGCTTGGCAGAGGTGCAGGATGTTTTCCGTTCACCGAAGTTTGGTCATGTGGCAGGTTGTATGGTCGTTGACGGTGTTGTACGCAAAGATGAACCGATTCGCGTTCTGCGGGATAACGTTGTTATCTTTGAAGGTGAGCTTGAATCACTTCGTCGCTTCAAAGATGACGTCGGTGAAGTTCGCATGGGTACCGAGTGTGGTATTGGTGTAAAGAACTACACAGACATCAAAGCCGGTGATCAGATCGAAGTCTTTGAACGCAAGGAAGTTGCACGGACTTTGTAATCCTTTATGGCTAAAGATTATCCGCGCAGTTACCGGGTGGCGGATCAGATACAGCGTGAGCTCTCTGATCTGATCAAACATGAGCTTAAAGACCCGCGAGTCCCGAATATGGTGACTATCGCGGGTGTTGAAGTCAGTAAAGATTTGTCCAGCGCCAAGGTTTATGTTTCTGCCATCACCATTGAAAGTGAGGGGGCAGAGAAGCAGGCCGATATGATCGATGCTTTGAATCAAGGCGGTGGTTATCTTAGAAAATTACTTGGCGGAAGAATGCGATTGCGAATCGTACCGTCGCTGAAGTTTTTCTATGATGAAGTTCAACAAACTGGTTCTGCACTCTCCAGTCTCATTGATGATGCTGTGGCAACCAATACGACGAATGCAGATGAAATGGAACAGTCTGATAAAGACAGCGTATGGAAGCGCGACCAATAATGCGTGCGTTGAACGGAGTGCTGCTTTTAGACAAACCTCCGGGTGTGACATCTAACGGCGTGCTACAAAAAGTTCGCAAGTTATACAATGCCAAAAAAGCTGGCCACACAGGCAGCCTTGATCCATCTGCAACAGGCATGTTGCCGGTTTGTTTTGGTGAGGCAACCAAGCTGTGTGGATACATGCTTGATGCAGAAAAGACCTATCGCGTATCAGCGTTGTTAGGAGTCACTACAGACACCGAAGATGCAGACGGTGAAGTGTTAGAGACTCGTGAGGTACTAGAGATAACAGAAGCGCAGATGCTCGAAGCGGTGGCCTCTTTTAAAGGCGAACAGTTACAAAGACCGCCGATTTATTCTGCCATCAAAAAACAGGGCGTGCGGTCTTACAAGCTGGCGCGAGAAGGTAAAGAAGTGGAGCTTGAGCCGCGTTTGATTAATGTGGTCGAGGCGACACTTGCTGAGTTTACCGGGATGACTTTCACCCTGGAACTGAGAGTTTCAAAAGGGACTTATATTCGTTCGATCGTTAGGGATCTCGGAGAGCATTTTGGATGTGGTGCACACGTGACGGATCTGCGTCGGCTGGCGGTCTCGCCGTTTGATGGTAAGTCCATGTTCAGCCTGGAGGATATCCAGGCGGCTGGAAACGCCGATGAGTTCTTGCTGGCGGCAGATCAGGTCATTGCTGACTGGCGGTCGATCGTTATTGATGGTGAAACTGCATTCAGATTCAGGAATGGGTCAAAACCCGAATACAATGAAATTAGGGCAAATTGTGCTGATGAGCTGTTCAGAGTCTATAATGCTGATAATCAGTTCCTCGGTCTTGGCAAGGTTGTCGACGGCAGGCTCGAGACGGTCCGCCTGATTGGTGGCCAATTGGCGAGTAACGGCCAATGACAATTTTTTTAACCGCGAATACTACTGCTAAAAAGCTGGCATATTCGCAATCACTACTCTTACCACAATAGTTGGAGAAACCATGGGTTGTTTAAACGCCGAGCAAACGGCGGAGATTATTAACGAACATAAGCGCGACTCTTCGGACACGGGGTCACCAGAAGTTCAAGTAGCCTTGCTGTCCGCGAGAATCACACATTTGACAGAGCACTTTAAAGCTCATAAACACGATCACCATTCCAGACGTGGACTGCTGCGCATGGTTAACCAACGCCGCAAGCTGCTCGACTACCTGAAGCGCAAAGATCAAAGTCGCTACCAGGACCTCATTGCTAAGCTTGGCCTACGCCGTTAATCGCACTTCCACGATCAATGACTACAAAGTCATAACCTAAGGAATACAAGTGAATCCAGTAATCAAGAAATTTCAGTATGGCGGCCACGAGGTCACCATGGAGATAGGGGAGATTGCACGACAAACTTCCGCTGCTATCAAAATAAGTATCGGCGATACCATGGTATTGGTTTCTGCCGTCGGTAAGAAAGACATGAAGCCGGGACAGGATTTCTTCCCGCTAACTGTCAACTATCAAGAGCGCACATACGCTGCCGGTAAAATTCCCGGTGGGTTTTTTAAGCGCGAAGGCCGCCCGAGTGAAAGTGAAACACTGGTTTGTCGTTTGATCGATCGACCTATTCGTCCACTGTTCCCGAAAGGCTTTAAAAACGAAGTTCAGATCATCCCGACTGTGATGTCACTAGATCCTGAAATTCAGGCAGACATAGTATCCATTCTCGGTGCGTCAGCTGCATTGGCTTGTTCCGGTATGCCGTTCATGGGACCAATTGGTGCGGCACGCGTTGGTTACATTAATGGATCATATGTACTCAACCCGACAAAAACACAAATTGATGAAGAATCGCAACTGGACCTCGTTGTTGCAGGTACTGAAAACGCAGTGTTGATGGTTGAATCTGAAGCAGACACATTGTCTGAAGAAGTTATGCTTGGTGCCGTTGTCTATGGTCATGAGCAAATGCAGCTTGCTATCAAGGCAATCACTGAACTTGCTGCAGAAGTCGGCGCTGCACAGTGGGAATGGAGTGCTCCTGAAAAAGATGAATCACTGGCAAGCAAAGTGGCAGCGCAAGCTGAAGCTGGTTTGAGTGAGGCTTATAGCACTGCAGACAAAATGGAACGTCAGGATAAAGTATCTGCGGTTAAAGAGGCGGCGGTTGCGGCTCTGGTCACTGAAGATGAAAACTCTCCTACGGCTGCAGATGTAAAGGGCGAGGTAGCATCGCTTGAGAAGTCTCTGGTTCGTGGCCGAATCTTGTCTGGCGAAAGACGCATTGATGGTCGTGACACCAGAACTGTCCGTCCAATCTCTGTAAAAACCGGCATACTTCCTCGAGTTCATGGTTCTGCACTTTTCACTCGTGGCGAAACGCAGGCTATTGTGGCGGTAACGCTCGGTACTACTCGCGATGCACAGATCATTGATGCAATCGATGGTGAGCGCAGAGACGCGTTTATGTTGCACTACAACTTTCCTCCGTATTGTGTTGGTGAAACTGGTTTTGTCGGCTCGCCGAAGCGTCGTGAAATCGGCCACGGTAAGTTGGCCAAGCGTGGCGTACAAGCAGTTATGCCTGATGAAGAAAGTTTCCCGTACACGGTACGTGTTGTCTCTGAAATCACTGAATCTAACGGTTCGAGCTCAATGGCAAGTGTCTGTGGCTCAAGCCTTGCGATGATGGATGCCGGTGTTCCACTAGCGGCTCCTGTAGCTGGTATCGCAATGGGTCTGATCAAAGAAGACAATCGCTTTGCAGTATTGAGCGACATTCTGGGTGATGAAGATCACCTCGGTGACATGGATTTCAAGGTAGCTGGTTCTGAAAATGGTGTTACTGCTTTGCAGATGGACATCAAGATCGACGGTATCACTGCAGAAATCATGGAAGCGGCACTTGAGCAAGCCAAAGAAGGCCGTCTTTTCATACTCGGCGAGATGAACAAGGTACTTGGCTCACCACGTGAAGAATTGTCTGAGCATGCCCCTCGCTTTATCACTGTTAAGATTCACCCTGAAAAGATTGCAGCAGTCATTGGTAAAGGTGGCGCGGTCATTCGTGCGCTGACTGAAGAGACTGGTGCGACAATCGATATCGGTGATGACGGTGTTATCAAGATTGCATCGAGTGATCGGGTGGCAGGTGAGGAGGCTAAGCGACGTATCGAGCAAATCACTGCAGATGTAGAAGTAGGCACTATCTACGAAGGTAAGGTTCAGAAGATTATGGACTTTGGTGCTTTTGTAAATATTCTGCCTGGCAAAGACGGTCTGGTGCATATCTCGCAAATATCTGAAAACCGCGTACAGAACGTGGCTGATGAATTGAGCGAAGGACAGACTGTTCGAGTTAAAGTACTTGAGGTTGACAAGCAGGGTCGTATCAGACTCAGCATGAAAGCAGTTGCTGCAGAAGGTGAAGAAGCACCTGCTCCTGAATCTACCTGATCAGGAACGTCCTTAGTAATAAGGCCTTAAGTAACTGGGCCTCAAGTTACTGAGCCTTAAGTTACGAGAAATTAAAGCGGGTTGTTTATACAGCCCGTTTTTTATTTGCATACGGAAAGCGGTAAAGCTCCAATAGAGTACATTACTCTCTCCGGTGAGCTTTAAAGTTTTATATTACGCCCAGAAGGGCCGATAAACTAACTCGCATAGCAGCTTACAATCAGGCAGCCAGGGTGATGAATTCCGCTGACGATAACATCCACGAATTTCACATGCGAGAGTGTATTGAACTCGCGCAGGATGCATCGAACGTGGGTGAGGTACCGGTAGGCGCCATTGTAGTTTTTGACGATAAAGTCATTGCAAGAGCAAGCAATGCACAAATAAAGAATTGTGATCCAACAGCCCATGCCGAAGTTCTTGCATTGCGAGCTGCCTCCCACGCCACTGATAACTATCGACTACCAGGCTGTACGCTCTACAGTACTGTCGAACCCTGTTTGATGTGTGCCGGTGCGGCATTGCACGCCAGAGTAAAATGCATCGTTTATGGTGCGCCTGAACCACGTGCCGGTGCTGTTGGCGGCGAGATTGACTACTTCAACCGAATGACTCACGTACATAAACTTAGCGTGATCGGTGGAGTGCTGGAAGAGCAGTGCAAGGTGATAATGCAGGATTTTTTTAAGGCGCGCCGCGCAAAAAGATAGCGGCCGATGTAGCCTGGGTAGCATTTTTGCGCTTTGCGCTGTCTGAAAACTTTGGTGTGTGTCGTGTGCTTGTCGCAGGGGAAGTTTCTCCGATATATCCTAAGTCATTGAAAATATTAAAACTGAAACCATACGCAGTCTACTACTGGGCGACAATAGTTTATTTGTTGCCCTACTTGTCGGGCGGTAGATAAAGAATACCTGCTTATTGTCGCTAGCTCTATATCTGGGGGTATTTCGGCAACTGGAAAAAAGGACCTGTTTTCCACGAACAAGAGGTATACATCGTGAGTGTGGTATCCGAGCAATCCAGTAACGGTGATGAGGTTACAGTGTCAGTCGCAGGTCGTTTTGATTATCGTATCTACGATAGTTTCAAAGCCTCCTTTCATGACATAGATGAATCCCGCAAGGCGGTTAACGTCGACTTAAGCAAAACTGATTACATGGATAGCAGCGCGCTTGGCATGCTGTTGATGATGCGTGAGCATGTGGGTCGTGCAGTAAAGATAAGGCTCGTAAATCCAACACCTGATGTTATGCGAGTTCTCGCAATTGCTAACTTCGATAAGCTCTTTTCGATTAAGTCGTAAATCTTAAGCCAGCCGTATCTAGTCTGATCGTGTCAACCAATAGATCACAAAAGCCGTGTTAAGTACGGTAGCTGAAATATGTCGTTGGCAGTTCAATGATAAGGAACTTGCCGATCCGGATCTGGTTGATAAGCTTGTGCTTTCAATGTGTGATTCCTGTGGTATCGCATACCCTCATTTTAAGCTGCAGCTTCTCATCAGTGAATTAGTGAGTAATGCTATAGATCATGGCGTGCTTGCGATGCAATCTCATCTTAAAGACGGAATATTAGGATATGAATGCTATTTGATTGAGCGCGCTAAACGTCTTGAGGCACTTACGCCCGGAGAGGTAGTCTTGTCCACAGAATGGGCTGGGAGCAGTCTTTTAAGAATAACTGTTGAAGATAGTGGTGAAGGCTATGATTATTCTGCTTTCAGTTACAGCTCTAATCTATCTGACAGTATCGGTATACCTAAACTGCACGGCCGTGGTCTTGCAATCATCAGAAGCCTGTGTGAATCGGTTATGTATCCTGGTAACGGGAACTGCATCGTGGTTGAGTTTGATGTTGCTGTTGTGTGATAACACAGTTGCTAAATTGTAGAAACTTATACTTGATCGTACAGACATAATTTCTGTAAGCTAGTTTTACCGAGTGGTGCTCTATGATCTAAGTATCTGACGTGCTGCACATTGGTGGATGCGCAAGCTTATCTACCCTACGGCGACGCTTTGATCTACGTAGATATTCGAGCAACCGGTACTATGATCACTCTGACAACAACGTGCAGTTTCGGATAAGTGCTGCTTAGTGTGCTTCAACCGTGAGGGATGAACCCTCTGTACCGGTGACTTTTAATGTGGTTCCGGCTGGTGCATCCTTTCCAACTAACCGCCAGCGAGTGTCATCTATCATGACACTGCCCACGCCATTCACGATTGGTTCTTCAAGCGTAATCACTCTTCCTTTAATAGAATCACCGCGGCGGTTTAGTGTCGGATGGGAGGTGGTAGATTCTGGTTTGTTTTTATAAAAGTGACGTCCGGCAAGAGTTACGGCAACAGCGAGCAAGGCAAAAAGGGCTACTTGTAGCTGCCAGCCCATAGCTGGGAGCAACCAGGTGCATAACCCGGTAATAATTGCAGCAATGGCAGGCCACAGTAGAAAACTTGTTGGGAAAAAAAGTTCTATTGCAAACAGCACCACACCGAGAGTTAACCAGTGCCAGTACGTTAGGTCCATGCTAAGAATCTCCATTATTGGTGTTCTGATTTCTAGCTGCTTTATTGGCTATATCGAATCGACTACTGCTTGTCGTTATTGCCTTTTGCAGCGTCTTTGGCGAGCTCTGCAATACCACCAATGGTGCTTAAGATTCCGGATGCTTCAAGTGGCATGTAGACGGTCTTTTGGTTTGGTGAAAGTGCCATGTCTTTCAATGATTCTACGTATTTTTGTGCGATGAAATAATTCAATGCTTTTGCGTCTCCGCTTTGAATTGCCTGTGAGACCAGTGCGGTTGCTTTCGCTTCCGCCTCTGCTTCACGTTCGCGTGCTTCTGCTGACCTGAAAGCTGCCTCTTTGGCGCCCTCAGCTTCAAGTATTGCTGCTTCTTTATGGCCTTCAGCTAACAATATAGCTGCTTCGCGTTCGCCTTCAGCGTTAAGCACAGAGGCTCGCTTTTCGCGTTCCGCTTTCATTTGTTTAGCCATCGCGTCGACCAGATCTTTTGGTGGTGCGATGTCCTTGATTTCGATTCTAATTATTTTAACGCCCCACGGTGAGGTTGCACCATCAACAACTGACATAAGCCGGGCGTTAATTTGATCTCTATGAGACAGCAGTTCGTCCAGTGTCATGGAGCCCATCACGGTTCTGATATTGGTTGTTACCAGATTGAGTACGGCTGATTCGAGTTTGCTGACTTCATAGGCGGCTTTTACTGCATCAAGCACCTGATAGTAGACGATTCCGTCGACCTGTACCGCTGCATTGTCTTTGGTGATGACGTCTTGTGATGGAACCGGCTGAACCTGTTCCATCATATTCATTGTGCGGCCTATGCGATCGAAGAACGGTATGACGAGATTTGGGCCTGGTGACAATGTGCGTGTGTATTTGCCAAACCGCTCGACTGTGCATTCGGTGCCCTGACGAACCACCTTGAACGCAGTAGCTATAAAAATGAATGCCAGCACTACCAGTGCAATGACAAATCCTGAGGCTAGATCCACTGTGGGCTCTCCTGATTTACAGGAATAATAGATAAAGTCGTAAGATACAGCAGTTTAAATACAGATAGTGGCAGCGGAATTTCAAGTATGATTACAAGTTCAGCAACCCGTCAACAATCGGTAATCCCATGCCTGAAAAAAATATCATCGAATCAATGCAGAGCGTTGTTGGCTTGCGTGAACTTGGTATTACGGCGATTACCTTTGATCTTGACGACACTTTATGGCCTTGTGCACCGGTAATCGCTGCTGCAGAAGAAGTCTACTTCGCGTGGATCTGCAAGAAGTTTCCACCGATTGAAAGCAAGTACAGTCTTGCTGACGTTATTGCTATGCGTCGTGAAATACTTGAATCACAACCAGCTTTGAAAAATGATGTGACGGAGATGCGGCGTCGCGCAACCCGGGAATTACTTGCACCGTTTGGTGCGAGTGATGCAGATATCCAGGAGGCCGTGCGCGTTTGCGTTGAGGCAAGACAAAAGGTCAGTTTTTATGATGAGGTTATGTCCTCGTTACAGGATTTGAGCTTTCACTATCGACTCGGGTCGATCACCAACGGCAATGCTGATTTGCAGATGATAGGGGTTGCCCATCTGTTTGATGTTGAGCTTGCGGCTACAATGGATCTTCCCGCGAAGCCTGCCACTGATATGTTTCTACAAGCTTGCGATGCGCTGGGTATTCAACCCGAGCGTCTTTTACATGTTGGGGATCACCCGATTAATGATGTTGCTGCTGCCAGACAGGCAGGGTGCAGAACTGCATGGATAACAAGATATGATGATTCCTATCCTGAAAATACAGGGCCTGCAGACATCAACATCACTGATCTGAATGCTCTGGTGGAGCTTGCGCCACCAATTCGCTAGCTCGAGTTTACCAACGGTAAGTTACTTTGATTTTATATCAATGAATTCGGCTGGTTTTCATGTCTGTGTTAAGCTAGTAAAGACTGAAGCGTGTTGGTTATTACTTTCAGTTCTGCATCCGTTGACAAGCGGTGGTCGGCGTTTTTTATCAGCGTAAGGATGGTATCGTCTGACTCAATCGTGTCCATTAGTTTAAATGACATGCTGTGTGGTACATCTGGATCTCTTGTTCCGTGTATTAAACGCAACGGTGCATTTAACGTAAATGGTTTATCCAAAACTCTATGTGATCTGCTTTTAGTTATGAGCTTAGCGCTTATAGGGTAGGGCGAGCCATCGTCATAGTCTGATGGTAAATACAGTGTTTCACCAGCTTTTAGTGCTGCACGTTGCTTGTCGCTCAGTGATGGTAGCAGCAGTTCTTCAGTGAAATCCGGTGCTGCTGCAAGTGTAATTAACCCGGCTATCTGATTGCTGCGTTGTCTTGCAAGTAGCGTTGCAATCCAGGCTCCCATGCTGGAGCCAATGACGATAATTCTTTTGCTATGGTTTTTACATGCAACCTCGTCGAAAATTGCCAGTGCGTCCTGTGACCAGCAGCCAATGTCGCCGTCTTCAAATTGTCCGTCAGACTCACCGTGGCCGCTATAGTCGAAACGGGTAAAGGTGATGCTTCTTTGCTTACAGTAGTGTTCGAGCGCCATTGCTTTCAGCCCTTGCATACTGGATTTAAAGCCGCCACAGAACATCACCGCGGTGTCGGTATTCGAGCCACCCGGGGAGTGCGCGTAGGCGATACGCTGCTGATTTACGACGAGGTGGGAGGATTCCAACGGGAAGCCTTATTGTGTGAGTGTATGACGGCGAAGTGTCTCACTTACTTTGGCGTGCCAAGGCCGTACCAAACTCTACCGCTGGGTAACGGTATTTTTTGCGGCCCCGCTTGTTTTTGGACAAGGGGGATGGTGCACCAGGTGCCACTAGCGACACCTGCTAATTCATTAAGTCAGTTAGCTTAGGCTGCGACTACTTTAGTAGCGCATGGACCTTTGTCGCCTTGGCTTACTTCGAATTCAACTGCCTGACCATCGTTCAGTGTGGCATACCCACCGTCATTCTGGATTTCAGAGAAGTGAACGAACAGGTCTTTGCCACCATCTTCCGGTGTAATGAACCCGTAGCCCTTATCTGCGTTGAACCACTTAACTGTACCTTTACTCATTGCTGGATATTCCTGTATTCAAAATACGCGTTCGATTGTTTCAGTTGCAAAAAAGCGAACCGCACGCAGCCGTTGAATTGGGTGCTGCGACGCAAAGCCTACCCGGAACGCGCATCGGGATGGATTTGGAGGGGAGAAGTGTTCGGTGAGAATTATTGATTTGCTGTCTTTCGCAATCAGTACTTCGACGGTGATGCTTTGAAGCTTGGCAACCGTAAACGTTCGGCAATGACTGGAAACTCTCTTTTGACACTGTCACGAAGTGTATCACGAATATAAGTCCAGCGAAGAATAAAAAGCGGGTCCAATGCCAGTATTACTGCGGGTTATCCCACCTTTAAGAGCCAATTCAAATCGGTCAGGAGTTGATTGTCAAGGCAACTTTCCTGCTTTTCCTCGTTTGTGCAGTCGGGGCACGTCTTGCCTCGCCCAATTGATAATTCGGCTGAAGACCCGGTTGAAATCTTCCCGGATGGAGCCTTATGACTTGTCAGACAGCATCGGGCATTTAACGTGCAAGTCAGCTTAGACGAGTTACACTATCGCCCGCTTGCCTACGCCGCCTGGGAGCAGTCGCTGAGCCAACCAGGTATAGCTGCTGAATTTCACCAGCGTATTGAGCGTAGGCCGAACCGTTCCGGAGAACCAGAGATGTCACAAGAACAAAAAGACGAAAAATCGAGTGCTTCAGTTGCTGAGAAACTGTTTAATGCCCGCAAAGTACTTATTTGTGAGGAAATTAACCAAAAAATGGCCAAGCGGGTGATGGCAGAAATGCTGGCTCTTGCCGAGGCGTCTTCTCTGCCGATTCATCTATTTGTAAACAGCCAGGGTGGCCACGTTGAAGCCGGTGACAGCATCCACGATATCATTACTTTCATTGAGCCTGTGGTGAAGGTGATCGGTACGGGTTATGTGGCCAGTGCGGGCACGCATATATTTCTTGCAGCAGAAAAATCTGATCGATTCTGTTTACCGAACACCCGCTTCCTAATCCATCAGCCGTCAGGGGGAGCTGGTGGCAGTGCCTCTGATATCGCCATTCAGGCAGAGCAGATCATCAAAATGCGGGAACGCCTGGCGCGGGTGATAAGCAGTCGCACTGGAACTGACATTGACCGTGTACGGCTTGATATCGAGCGTGACAAATGGATGGATACAGACGAAGCTATTGAGTATGGTTTAGTTAGTAAAGTGATCCAGAACAGCTCTGAAATTTCGTAAGTTTTCAACACACCAAACTACAGTGCCCAATTCCCGGCCGATATCGGGGGCACTGTAGGTTTATTCTGCCAGTGCCTGTTCAAGTGCAGGCTCGACCAGCTTCCATACGTTGTCCAGCATAACCGGCTGCGCTTTGGTGCTCGGGTGAATGCCATCAGTTTGAAACCATTCACTTGAAGCGCTCATTCCTTCAAATAATGAGGTAACAAGTATTGCATCTGTGGCTTCGGCCGCAGAGCTAAATGCTTTTGCAAACAGTTTGTTATATGCCTTGCCATAGTTGCCTGGCAACTGTACTGCGACAATTACCGGTACAGCGCCGATATTATTGGCTATCTCAGCCATTTCTATAAGATTTGATTTCAGCTTTTTAATTGATAAGCCGCGCAAGCCATCGTTGCCGCCGAGTTCGATGATCAGCATACGTGGGTTGTATTCTTCCAGTAGTGCAGGCAATCTGCCAAGACCGTTGCCGGTGGTGTCTCCGGTCACGCTTGCATTGACCAGGTTTATATCACCGTACTCATCTTCAAGCTTATTCTGCATAAGTGCTACCCAACCATCGTCAATTGCGATTCCGTAGGCTGCACTGATGCTGTCACCAAGAACCAGAACAGTTGTTGCCTCGTCTGCATCTGCCTCTTTTGCAATGACAATTGCGACAAAAAGAAGCAGCGGCAACACACATTGCCGGATGCGTGTTTGATAGTGCCGTGCTTGATAGCGCCATAATTGATAGGGCCGTATTTGATACAGCGAGAGGTTGTTGCGGGTTGAATTATTCATGTTTGTCACTATGTTTTCGATTTATTCTCATCTTTCCAGCAGGTTTGTTTTACAACAAACCGCTCCCGACAGGTAACACACGCATTGATTATCTCCGCACGTGAGGTCTGCAAAAGTGTCTCCACTGAAGAGACTGAACTTACCATCCTTGAAAATGTAAATCTTGATCTTGCGGCTGGTGAAGTACTGGCGATTGTCGGGCCGTCAGGTTCCGGCAAGTCAACGCTGCTCGGTGTTCTTGCAGGGTTGGATTCTGCGAGTTCGGGAACAGTTTCGCTGCTTGAACAGCGGTTGCATGATCTCGACGAAGATGGTCGAGCCGCAGTGCGAGCCGGTGCTGTCGGGTTTGTGTTTCAATCATTTCAACTGCTACCAGGTTTGAGTGCGCTTGAGAATGTGATGTTACCACTCGAGCTTGCCAATATTTCCGAGGCCGGAAGTGTGCGACAACGATCTATGCAGCAACTGGCAGATGTGGGTCTTGAGCACCGACTCGGGCACTTGCCGGCACAGCTGTCTGGTGGTGAACAGCAGCGTGTGGCAGTTGCCCGTGCTTTTGTGTCCACACCGAAAGTGTTGTTCGCTGATGAACCAACCGGCAATCTGGATCGCGCAACCGGTGACAAAATAATAGACCTGATGTTTCGACTGAGAGCTGAACACAACACCGCCTTGGTGCTGGTCACCCATGATGAGAGTCTTGCCTCGCGTTGTGATCGTGTGTTGTCCATGAACGATGGACGACTGCAGTGACCGCGAGCTCACAATCGTCGCAATCCCGCATTAAGTTGCATCAAGGCGCAATGTTGCAACGGGACTTTGGTTTGGCGTGGCGACAGTTACGTCGTGAGTTTCGTCTATCAGAGTATCTGGTGCTGATATTCGCTCTGGTATTATCTGTGGCAGCTGTTACTTCTGTTGGATTCTTTGCTAACCGGGTAGAGCGAGCGATGGCAGCTCAGGCTGCAACTTTGCTTGCTGCAGATGCGGTGATCAGTTCACCTGCACCCATTACATCTGAAATATATGATCGCGCTGCAGAAGATGGGCTGCGTATCACGGACGTTACCGAGTTTCCAAGTGTTGTGCTCACTGATGAAGGTGAGACTGGTCTGGTATCTGTAAAGGCTGTAGGTTCAGCTTATCCATTGCGTGGAGATTTGAAGCTTTCACAGCAGTTGTATGGCAAAGAGAAAACTGCAACCGACGTACCTACAAGCGGTACTGTATGGATAGACCCAAGGCTCGCTGGCAGGCTGAACGTTGTGGTCGGTGATCAACTTGTCTTTGGTGATAATGAAGTTACCATCGCATCTCTCATAGCATTTGAACCGGATGGCTCTGTCGATGCTTTTCAATTGGCACCGAGACTAATGATGAGCTCGGATGATCTTGCTGACAGCGGTTTGCTCGGTGAAGGCAGTCGAGCCCGGTATCGTTTGCTACTCGCGGGTGATGAGTCAAGCGTTGAAACGTTTGTAGAGTGGTTTGAAGGAACATCTTTTCCTAATATGCGTTTGCAAACTGTTGAAGAAGGCCGGCCGGCAGTGCGATCAGCACTTATTAACGCCCGACGTTTTCTCGGCCTTGCGGCAGCGGTAGCGGTGCTATTGTCTGCGGCGGCGGTAGCCCTTGCAGCCAGACAGATTGCCGAGCGCGATATGAATACCGGTTCATTGATGCGTACCTTCGGTGCAACTGGAAAAACAGTATTGCGTGTTGTTTTGATTCGTCTGAGTCTGATCGCACTGCTTGCAACAGTCGTCGGGTGTACTGTGGGTTACTTGGCACAGTTCGGGTTGTCGGCTTTATTGGGGCAATGGTTTGCCGCGGAATTGCCAGCACCCAATTTAACCCCGCTGTTCGGTGGTTTGATGTGTGCCGTGCTTGCACTGCTTGGGTTTTGCCTGCCAACATTATTGCGGGCTATAGATACACCGGTCTTGCAGGTGCTGCGTCGGGACATGCCGGTCGCTAAACCTTCTATGTTATTGGCTCTGTCGTCTGCGCTTATAGCTCTGGGGTTGTTGTTAGCCTGGTTGACGCGTGACTGGAAGCTTGGTTTGTTGATGTTAGTGGCTATGTTGATTGTGATCGGCATACTGACGGTCATCTCACGCATACTGATTGCCTTGTCAGTAAGGGTTAAGTCCGGTTATCTGCGCCGTGCGCTTGAAAGTCTGCGACGTCGACCCGAAAGCGTCAGTTTGCAAATTGCAGCCTTTAGTGTTGGATTACTCGCAATACTTCTGCTGACACTGGTGCGTAATGATGTACTCGGTGCCTGGCAGCGGCAGATACCCGATGATGCGCCAAACTTTTTTCTGGTTAACATTCAACCGGAGGAAGTGTCATCGGTTGAATCGTTTTTATCAGCACGAAATGTACAGAACGACGCTTTGTACCCGATGATCAGAGCACGACTCGAAACCATCAACGGCGAACCGGTGGTTGATATCAAATTCGACGATCGGTCTGGTGAGCGCTTTGCCGAGCGTGATTTCAATTTATCCTATCTTCAAGAGCAAAGGCCGGACAATAAAGTTATTGCCGGAGAGTGGTGGGGTAGTGATCCATCCGCTCCGCAGTTCTCGGTCGAAGAGGACTTTGCCAAGGATATCGGTGTTGGTATTGGCGATGAACTGCGGTTTCGTATTGCAGATAAAGTGGTTGTGGGAGAGATTACTAATCTACGCGAAGTTGACTGGGAATCGTTTGCGGTCAATTTCTTTGTTGTGGGAACACCGATGGGGCTTGATGATAAACCTGCCACTTTCGTCAGTAGTGTTTATGTGGCTGATAAACAGGGTGAGTTTGTGCGTGATCTTGTCTCTGAGTTCAGCGGTGTGACGGCTATTGAAATAGGTACCATGTTAAAGCGGGTCACAGGCATTATTGAACGTGCTGCATTGGCAGTTCAATATGTGTTTTTGTTTACAATGCTTGCGGGACTTCTTGTACTGTGGGCGTCTGTGCTTGCCAGTCGTCGTGAGCGCTTTCGTGAAGCCGCCATACTTCGCACGTTAGGTGCTTCACGTAGTTATCTTGCAAGCAGCACTACACGTGAGTTCGCACTTATTGGTTTGTTAGCAGGTCTGATAGCTTCAAGTGTTGCAGCTTTAATCGGCTGGGTAGTAATCGAACGCGTGATGGAGCTATCGTATGAATTCAACTTATGGTTGTGGGTAATCGGGATTTTTGCAGGTATGGCAGGGGTATTGATAGCTGGCAAACTCGCTACTCGTCCTGTGCTCAATCAATTGCCGATAGCCGTGCTGCAATCACAGGTATAATGCGGCAAACGCTGGTATAATAGCATGATATGCGACATTCCTATGAGCCAGATCTAGACCAGCTTGAAACGCCCGTTAAGGCGTTAGCTTATCTGGGTACGGATCACAATGAAACGCAGCTTGAACAATTACGCAGCGCCATAGCGCTGGTGGCTGCAGCACCGGGGCCTGATTTACTGCCACAAAGACTGGAGGCAGCAGCCCTGCTTAAGCAACTTGGCTCTGACCATCACATACTGGTTGCTGCGATATTCGGTGGGTCTACTGCGAGACATGCTGTGTCTCTTGAGTCTATTACTAATGAAGTTACAGCTGCTCAACTTTTACTGGTTAAAAATGTCAGGTGGCTGAACAGTTTTACAGTGGCTGGTCGAGACGTTGATTCCGGCCAAAGTGCAGTTAAGACTCCTGAAGAAAACCGTCAGGCTGAGCGTGTAAGACAGTTAATACTGGTAATGGTGGAGGATGCACGTGCTCTGTTGGTAAAGCTTGCGTTTCGGGTTTGTAAAATCAAGAAGCTGTTACGTGAGCCAACCGATCAGGCCCGCGATATTGCGCGTGAAACGCTGGATGTTTATTCTCCCATAGCGAATCGATTAGGTGTTGCTCAACTCAAATGGCAGCTTGAAGATTTATCATTCCGGCTTCTCGAGCCTGATACCTACAAGCGTGTTGCAAAATCGTTGGAAGAGCGTCGCGAAGACCGTGAGAAATACATTGGCGACTTTGTCGGCCTGTTGTCTGACAAGCTGCAGAGTGCAGGGCACGAGAAGATAGAAGTGCTGGGCCGCCCCAAACATCTGTACTCAATCTGGCGCAAGACTCAACGCAAGCGGGTAGAGGTCTCTGACTTGTTTGATGTTCGTGCGGTCAGGGTGCTGGTTAGCACCCTGCAGGAATGTTACGCCGTGTTGGGGATTGTTCACAGCAGCTGGCAGCATTTACCTGGCGAGTTTGATGACTATATAGCCAATACCAAAGAGAATGGCTATCAGTCTTTGCATACTGCGGTTATCGGACCGCAAGGCAAAGCGGTGGAAATACAAATCCGCACCCGAAAAATGAATGAGGAAGCGGAGCTAGGTATCGCCGCACACTGGCGATACAAAGAGGGTGGTGGTGAGGATTCGCGGCTACAAAAAAGTATTAATTCGCTGCGTTCTTTGCTCGATAGTAAAGAGATGGATGATGAGCATTTGCTTGAAGCGATCAGTACTGATGTATTTGCTGATCGCGTTTATGTGTTCACCCCTAAAGGTGATGTAGTGGATCTGCCCGCCAATTCAACGCCACTCGATTTTGCCTACCACGTACATACAGAAATTGGTCATCGTTGCCGTGGAGCAAAGGTGAACGGACGCATTGTGCAGCTTGGTCACAAGCTGATTAATGGTGATCAGGTAGAAGTTTTAACAGCCAAGCTTGCCAATCCGAGTCGTGACTGGATGAACAAGTCACTCGGTTTTCTGCAGACCAGTCGTGCCAGAGGTAAGGTGCGAGCCTGGTTCAATGTTCGCGATCAGGAATCGCATTTTGATGATGGAAAATCAATTGTTGAGCGAGAAATAAAACGCTTGAACGCAAAGGAGCTCCAGTCGGATGCAATTGCAAAGCGATTGAGCTACGACAAGGCGGAGCATCTATACATTGCCCTTGGGCGCGGGGATATTAGTCATTCCAAAATTGCCGCAGCGATCAACGGATTGCTGGCACCGGAGCATCAACTTAAATCTGCACCGCGCACCAGAAAACCAAGGCGCAGTGCTGATGCCATTGAGGTGGGTGGCGTGGGAAGCTTACTCACGCAGATGGCAGCGTGCTGTAACCCGGTACCCTATGATCCGATTGTTGGTTTTATCACTCGTGGTAAAGGCGTTACGGTGCATCGTCGCGACTGCAAGAATATTTTGAATCTGCGTTCACATGAACAAATGCGTTTGATTGAAGTGGACTGGGGTGGGGAATCTGTTGGTGAGTATCAGGCGGGGCTCGAGTTAGTCGCCTACGACAGACAAGGCTTATTGCGAGACATCACATCTGCGATTACCAATGAAGGTGTTACCGTTTCTGCGTTAAATACTCGAACAGATGATGCGGATTTGACAGCCCACATGAGTGTCACGGTAAACGTCAACAGTATTGAACAGCTAGTAAATTTAATGGATAAGATGCGACAACTGCGCAATGTGATTTCAGTTGAGCGATCACGTGAAATAAAGAGCGGGAAAGAAAGTGCTTAAGCAGGAGCGTGCAGACTATGTGCGAAAACGCCTTGATGAGTTATATCCTGAAACACCGATTCCGTTAGATCATACAGATGCCTATACATTGCTGGTCGCAGTGTTGCTGTCTGCGCAATGTACAGATAAGCGTGTTAATGAGGTGACACCTGCTTTATGGAAACTTGCAGATAACCCCTATGACATGGGTCGAAAAAAAGCCCTCACTGTTGAGAAAATTATTAAGCCCTGTGGTTTATCACCGCGTAAATCCCGTGCGATTGTCGACTTATCTAACATACTTGTCGATGAACATAATGGCGAGGTACCGCAATCGTTCGAGGCGCTCGAGGCTTTGCCAGGGGTGGGGCACAAGACTGCCTCTGTGGTGATGAGTCAGGCATTCGGTGTACCTGCATTTCCGGTTGATACCCATATTCACCGGCTTGCTCAACGATGGGGTCTAAGTAGAGGTAAGAACGTAACTCAAACAGAGGCTGATCTGAAAAAATTATTCCCGAAGGAAAGCTGGAATAAGCTACATTTGCAGATCATCTTTTACGGCAGAGAATACTGCACTGCCCGTGGTTGTAATGGCCTTATGTGTGAAATATGTTGCGAGTGTTACCCGAATCGTAAGACTCCTCCGGTAGTGAACTCTGCCTGATAGCTGTATCTACTGTATTTAAACCTGATGTAAATCAGCCAGCGATTCACGTTGAATGATTTCGGTTTCAAGCTCAAAGCTTTGGGATGTGCCGCTGTTCAGTAGCTCGAGCATTACACGGGCGGCAGTCTTTCCCATCTCAAGTTGTGGCACTCTCACGGTTGTTAGTGCTGGAGTAACCACTGTAGCCAGCGTGATATCGTCAAACCCCGTCACGGAGATTTCATCCGGGATTTTGATGCCGAGTTGCCGTGCACGTACGATAACGCCCGCTGCCAGTACATCGTTACCGCAAATAATCGCTGTTGGTTTTGTAGAGTTTTGCAGCAGTTTTTCAAATGCATCACCACCGGCTTCAAGTGTGTAGTCTGTTTCTATAACATTGAGCAGCGTGGCATTGTCTGTTTTCTCAATGCATTGTTTAACACCTGTAATACGATTTTTGGATCTGTCGTTCTGTTCTGCGAAGCCCGCAATCATCGCGATATGCACGTGCCCTCTTTTTAAGACTTCAGTTGCAATTGAAGATGCCGCCTTGGTGTTGTCAAAGCCTGCAAAGTAACGATCATCATTGTGTTGATAACACCACGCAACGACGTACGGAATATTTCTGACCTCAAGAAACCGGGTTGTTTCGTCAGGGCGTGCAGAGCCGATCAATAACAATCCGTCGGCACCCTGGGCCACAAGTGATTTGATCTGCTGTAACTCAGTGTCAGTGTTGTAACCGCAACTTGCTACCAGGAGGTTGTACGAAGCTTCAGACAGAACCTCCTGAAACACCTGTAAGCCACTGGCAAACATCGCATTGGCCATGGTTGGAATCACGGCGCCGACGGTATTGCTGCGGTTGGAGGCGAGTGCCCGGCCACCGAAGTTCGGCGTATAGCCGAGCCTTTCAATCACTTGCTCCACGCGCTCCCGGGTTTCGGTTGCGACCTTGTCTGGCGAATTGATGGCGCGTGAAATGGTTGCGGTCGATACATGGGCCGCACGCGCTACATCTTCGAGCGTCGGTGAGGCTTTTTGGGGCAAACGGTCCACTGGCAGCTGCTACGAATCTCTAGTATGACTTGCAGAGTATAATGTAAGCGCTTACACTCTTGTCAACATTTTTGAATCTGGCTCAACGAGGAGCAATTGATGGCTAGAACTTACCTGAAGCAAGCCACCAGGACGGCCGACACCGACGCTACTGATGTGCGCGAGACAGTGCAGAATATTCTCGATGATATTGAGAAGGGTGGTGATGAGGCAGCGCTTCGCTATGCTGAGAAGTTCGATCAGTATGAGGGCAATATTCTTCTCAGCGATGAGGAAATAAAAGCTGCCTGCGATGCTGTACCGCAGAAGCTTAAAGATGATATTGCTTTTGCTCATGACAACGTAAAACGCTTTGCAGAGGTTCAAAAGCAAACCGTTAAGGATGTTGAGCTCGAGGTTATACCGGGATTTACCCTCGGGCAGAAAAGCATCCCCTGTAATGCGGTGGGTTGTTACATACCAGGTGGCCGTTACAGTCACGTTGCCAGTGCGATCATGACCGTAACTACTGCCAAGGTTGCAGGGTGTGGTCACATTGTTGCGTGCTCACCGCCGGCTAAAGACTCTGGTGTTGCATCTGCGATTGTTTATGCTGCCACGCTTTGTGGGGCAGATAAAGTCATGGCAATGGGGGGCGTACAGGGTGTTGCAGCGATGACTTTTGGTTTATTCGGTCTGCCAAAGGCAGATATTCTCGTAGGACCCGGTAACCAGTTTGTCGCCGAGGCTAAAAGAATACTTTATGGCCGGGTGGGAATCGATATGATCGCGGGCCCCACTGACAGTTTGATTTTGGCAGATGCAAGTGCCGATGCGATGATCGTTGCGGCGGATTTAGTTGGGCAGGCAGAGCATGGATACAACTCACCAGTGTGGCTGGTGACGGATAATAAACCGCTAGCTGAGAAAGTCATCGAGCTTGTGCCGGGGTTGATAGCAGATCTGCCAGAAGTTAATCGGGTTAATGCCGAAGCAGCGTGGCGTGATTATGCTGAAGTTATATTGTGTGGTGATCGTGAAGAGATGGCAGAAACTTCAGATGAGTATGCACCTGAGCATTTAACCGTACAGGCGGAAGATATTCCCTGGTGGAAAGATCGCTTGAAATGCTACGGGTCGGTATTTCTCGGTGAAGAGACGACAGTCGCTTTTGGTGATAAAGCATCCGGTACCAACCATGTGCTGCCAACCGGCCGATCTGCCAAATATACTGGTGGATTATCAGTGCATAAGTACATGAAGATTGTCACCTGGCAGCAGGCAAGCCGTGAAGGCTCGAAGCCGGTAGCGGAGGCCACGGCACGAATTTCACGACTCGAAGGAATGGAGGGTCACGCCCGTACGGCAGATATCCGCCTTGCCAAGTATTTCCCGGATGAAAAATTCAACCTTGAGCCGTAATAGCACTACAAAAATTATCAGTCCATAACTGCGCCTTCTCTATATTTTGGCGACGAGAAGCCCCACAGACAGCTACTAAAGCACTAACAAACTTTAGTGGACTTATCAGGAGATAGAAGTGTCCGTAAACGAAAGAATAGTTGATGACTTTAAAAAGAATGACATCAGCTTTGTAACTACCGTGCCCTGCAAACAGCTTGCAGGAGTTATTGATGCAATAGAGGCGGATGACTCGATCTATCACATACCAGCCAATAAAGAAGATGAGGGTATGGGGTTGTGTGCCGGTGCATGGATGGGTGGTAAACGCCCTGCGATCATCATGCAAAACACAGCAATCGGTGTGACGATAAATACACTGGTAACACTAACTCAGTATTACCGCATGCCGCTACCAATGTTGATCAGCTATCGAGGTGAGCTGGGAGAGCCAGTGGCCTGCCAGGTAGAAATGGCAGTGCACACTAAAGCTCTGTTGTCGCAGCTCAACATACCGACGTATCACTTCCATAAAGAAGCTGATGCAGAAGAGCTTGATGCTATTTTAAAGCACACATTTATGTGCAATAAACCAGTCGCTATATTAACGGATGCTACGTTCTGGAACGGGTATTGATCTTAACGGGCCATTAAGCCAGCTTGTAAGAAAAAGCCAGACTACGAAAAAAATATTAGGAAAAAATCATGATACGTTCTGAAGTTTTGCGAGAAATCGCACCGATTATTCGCGATCACCTTGTTGTATGTAATATTGGTCTGCCGAGTCAGGAACTGCACCTGATCGATGATCAGCCGTCAAATTTTTATATGCTTGGCACGATGGGTCTGTCTTCATCGATAGGGTTGGGTGTTGCGTTGGCGCAGGATAAGAAAGTAATTTCGATTGATGGTGATGGTTCTGTGCTAACCAACTTTGGCACACTGCCAACGATTGCCAATAATGTTGCCGATAACTTTATTTTGTTGGTCATCGATAACGGTAGTTATGGTTCCACTGGTGATCAACCGACTTATGCTGGCAAAAAGACATCGCTTACTAAAGTGGCAGAAGCATGTGGTTGCGAGAATGTTGTTGAGTGTCAGGCAGAAGAGACACCGCAAGTAATTAAAGATGCACTGGCAAGTAACAAGATGACCATTATTGTTTGTAAGTGTGAGTCTGGCAATGTGAAGGTGCCTGTGATAACGATGGATCCTGTTTCTATTCGTGATCGGTTTATGGGGGTTGTTCAGGCTTAGCCTTTAATTGCCCTGCGGGCTGGCTAGTTTGTTATGCCTTGCGGGGCTTACTTGTTTGCCCTGCGGGCGGCTTATCGTTCTTACATGCCCTGCCGGCGGCCCTACTTTTAAAAAGACCAAAAGCGGAATTATGTAGCACTTGCACAAAGCGGTGGCTCCGCGTGAGTTGCCGGTTTTGTGCGTTGATTTTCGTTCTATTTTCCTTTGCGTTCACTTCTGTAGCGGTCGCTAGTTATCCTGCAATCGGGTCTCGCTTGTACAAGCACCCCGTCGTCGTTGGTTTCTCTGAAAAGAAAGATGGAGAACTCACAAATTCTTCTGTCATTAGGCTTCAGGTCGTCAAATTCGATGGTGCCGTCAAATCGAGCCTCTATGTGGGAGATTCCCAGAATGTCTTCAGCCCCATAGGTAAAGGCGCTTTCGCTTTCTATCGGGTCTTCGACTTTGAAAGTAACCTCAGTAGGAAAAGCCACAGATTCCCCGCGACTCAAAAGCTCTTGCTGGGGAGGGTTAGTATTCAAGTTAGACCCATGCAAAAGCCCCATTCTGAAATTCCATATTTTCTCCTCAAGTCCAATAAGACCCATGAATGGATTAAGTCTGGCTTTCTGCGAGGCGATACCATGCATACTTGTTATTTCAAGTTTAAGGCCGGTTGCTTGCGTCTCGCCGATGTTCTTTATATCCACTATAAATCGCATAGCAAAATATTCTGGTGGAATATGGGTTTTCACCTTCTGGAGGTCAGCGGAAACAATTTCAAAATATGGCCGAAGGGCGAGTATATTCGCCTTTTGCGTTTCCGTGAAAGTGGCATCAGCGGCATCAGCGGCATCTTTCATATGCCTGTTGGCTTTTCTCAACAGACAAGCGTTCCACCAAATAAGACCCAGAGAGAAAAGGAGGAACAAAGCCGAAGCATAAGCGGCATTTTTCATTCCTTCCTGATAATAGAGTGGATCGACGCAAGAAAGAAAACCAAGACCCTGACAAGCGGGTTATTTTGGTTGCTCGTCAGCGTGGCGCTGAAGGTCAGGGCGCGGTTGAAACGGTTGTTGCAGTAGCGAAGTCAGAGAACGAAGATTCGGCTATGGCGTTCGCTAGAAAGCACGTGGTGAAGTCTGCGACGATTACTACCGATGAGCACGTGAGCTATAACGCTCTGCGAGGTCAATACAAGGTTGAGCGAGTTAATCACCAGATCAACTACGTTGGGCCAAACGGTGAATCTACAAATCAGGCTGAGTCGTTCTTCTCACGCTTGCGCCGTATGCATATCGGCCAGACTCATAAGTTTGGCAACAACTACCTTGACCGATATGCGCGTGAGGCTGCATACCGCGAGGACACGCGCCGAAAGCCTAACGGATCAATATTCCACGATATTATGGCTCGTTGCGCTCTGCGCCTGCCTTCACGGGACTTTTGTGGGTATTGGCAGGGTAATAAGAAAAATAGCGAGAACTTGCTGACAGCCTAAGTCAGTCGCCAGTGAATAACACCCTGATCGCGATATGCTTCAACTAACCAGCCGCTAACCTCTGCCCGTTTGAGCGTCTTCATTATCGACTTACGAAGCGCATGTTGTGGATCGTGCTTCATAGCTTCATAGTCAAAGCCCTTAACGATTGCGAGCGCCTGTACGACCTCATTGGTCGATGGTGTTGCACCGTCCGGCAAATCTCTGAAGTATTCCCGCAATAGCTGTGGAGCCTCGCCTACGTCAAAGTATCGGTTACGTTGCTTAGAGCGTCTGGCTGATCCCTGTACTGGTACGTCATGGTCAGGCTTATAGATTCGTATTGTTGTGTCTAAGGCGCTGAGCGTTGCCTTAGCCTGATCTAGTCCTCTTTGATGATGCGCTAACTTATCAGCTAACTCTCTGCGTTTTTTCAATAGGCCGGATATGACGTGTTCTGACATGAGATTAATCGGTGTATAATCGAATCTCTATTTTAGAGCGGCGACCATCTACCGCTTTGTGCAAGTGCTACATAATTCCGACCAAAAGTAGGCAAAAGTCTTCTTGCTGCTATTTCGCCCTGCGGGTGGCTGCGCCATTTTTTGAAATCATCCTCCGTCGGGCCGCGCCCATTATTGTCTACTATGGGCAACATCCCTGTGCCGCTAGCGCTCACGTGGCATCCATGCCACTTAGACCCGACTCCGGATAATTTCAAAAAACAAAACAGAAGCGCGGTAAAAGCGACTAAGTCGCTTTGGTTCGTCTTTACTGTGATGTGTCTGGGTATGATGTGGCCCTCGCTCACGCTTCGGTTTCACGCCGGTTATACAAGTGTCGAAGACAGCAATGGATGCGGAGTAGAAACACAAGGCCTGGGGATACCCGGCTGCCGTGCTAGCTAGAAAAGGAGTGAAACAGACTGATCTTGCGCGTATGCTGGAAGAGGCATACGGGGTAAAGGAAACGCCTCAGACGTTATCGAACAAGATAGGCCGAGGGACTTTTAGTGCGGTCTTTATGTTCCAGATATTGGATGTGATTAGTTGTGAGCGAGTCGAAATCAGCTGAATCCAGTAGGACGTTTCTGCGTGTGCTATTTGGGGCAATCGCAATCGCAGTAGTGGCTTCAATAATTGGGTACATTAATATCGTAAGAAACTATGAGAAGCATTCCTATAACAGCAATAGCTATGTAGATAGTGATCAGTACAGGGACTTCCTCTTGGGAGTCCAAACCGCTTGCGATTCTATCGAAGACCATGGCGAGCCATATAAGAAAAATTGTGAAAAGGCCAAACAGGAGATTGCTGAATACGTTGGCATATCCGATCTTCGCGCTCAGCAGACGATGGCTTACGCCACTAGGGGAATGTTGGTTGCTTCTTGGTTTCAGTATATGGCCAGCGTTGGTGCTTTGGCGCTTGTTGCTGTCACTTTGTTTGCTACTTATAGAATGCTGATACAGGCTGCAAATACCGCAAATTACGCCAGGAAGACACTTAGCGCTGCAGAACAAGCCACTCAAGCAGCCATAAGGACTGTCGATGCCGCTGAGCGAACTGAGCGGCCTTTCCTTTTTACGAAAATAGATTCTTTTGCTAAGGGCGCGGCATCTCAAATCGATGGCCGATTTTTGCAGCAACCGGGCTTTAGAATAACTCTTCAGAACCTGGGAAAGACTCCAGCAGGAAAAGTAAGAGTCCTTATGCAGTTCGGTTACGCAAATGGAATTTTGTCTGATACCACTAGCTTCTCCGATGAGGCTGTCCCTGCAATTTCTTATATCCACGCCCTTGATGCTAAAGAAAGCATTTGTCTTCGTGAGGAAGCGTTGACCACCTTTGGAGCGGAAACACTTGACCGGACTGCGATGGGTAAAATCTATTTGATTGTGGTGTCTTTGAAATATCAAGATTTGATTAGAAAAAAAATTGTATGCGATACTAGAGTCCATATAGTTTCGATCCACCAAATCGGAGTTGACGGAAACTCCAAAATTACCCATCGAATGGAGCAAGAAGACAGAGTTCTGCTTGATTGGTTTAAAAGCAGACGCGATAGATTCTTTGCTGAGAAGCACGAGCAAAAAGATGACGGCAACATATGGGATGGCGCGCCAGGCTCTTCCAAGGACTAATATTTTCAGCCGGCCACTCACAGGGAGCCACCGGCTTGATGCGACTGCTACATAATTCCGACCAAAAGTAGGCAAAAGTCTTTCTTGCTGCTATTTCGCCCTGCGGGTGGCTGCGCCATTTTTTGAAATCATCCTCCGTCAGGCCGCGCCCATTATTGTCTCCTATGAGCAACATCCCTGTGCCGCTAGCGCTCACGTGGCATCCATGCCACTTAGGCCCGACTCCAGATAATTTCAAAAAACAAAACAGAAGCGCGGTAAAAGCGACTAAGTCGCTTTGATTTGTTTTTGTTTGTAGAGCTGAGTTAAACGGATAGTGTTTTGCTGTTTGATAAGCGTTGATATCCCTGACTCCCGCTTCCCTCTTCTGAGGTTTCCTCCGACGATCATGCTTTATATCGTTGGTGCAGCGTTAGTATGGCTGTGGGTGTTTTTGTGTTTTTGTTTTGCAGTACCGCGCTTCTGTTTTGTTTTGAATTTCATCGTGGAGACAGGCAAAAGCGGCAGGACGCCGCGTTAGCGAAGTTGGCACATGGATGTGCTATCTGAGCGTGCCTGTTGGAGCGATGAAATTCAAAATGCCGCAGGCACCCGCAGGGCAAAATGGCAGCAAGAAAGACTTTTTGCTTACTTTTCGGTCTTTTCAAAAAATAAGGCCGCCGGCAGGGCATGCAAGAGCGATAAGCCGCCGGCAGGCAAGTCACACAAGTAAGCCGCCGGCAGGGCAACAAAAACCAAAAATTAAGGCTCCCGAATAATGAGCTGTTCACCTCGTTGCACCAGCTCGTAGTGCTTCAATACACTCATACCTAATAAAACCTCATCGCTAAGACCGGGGTTGATGTGAGCGGTTGCGTTACGAATCTCAAGATCCCCGATACGCAGCTGATCAACTTTTGTGGTGTACGCGATGCTTCTGCCGTTGGCGGTGTTGATGGGGATCTCGGAGCCGCGCGAAAGGCCGGCACGAAATGCGACATCCTCCGGAATGCTGACACTGGTAGCGCCGGTATCAACCAGAAAATCTGCTTTCGCTCCATTGATGGTGCCGGTTAAACGATAGTGTCCGTATCGACCGCGCTGCAGCGTGATGCTCCGTTTATCGCCAGTAATGGAGGTGACGATCTTGTTGTTCGGATTGCGCTGTTTTTCCAGGTAGTTATTTACCAGCAGGGTGCCAAGCGCAAGTCCCACAACCCAGATGCCGACGATCATGTACTGACCTATCCGGGTTTCATCGTCCTTTGCGTTTTCGTTGTTATCCAATGTGTGGGCCTGCTGTTTGTTAGCGACTGCGGTTTGTTGCCTGAGTATAGTGAGGGATTCTGGCCGGGTAGGGAGTGTTGCAGCTAGTCTACTGCATCACACACTGTCCATTGTCGATAGTTTGAATCGGGTCGATACTTTGAAACGGCCCCCTGGATTGGTTAAAGCAGATACAATACCGGGCTGTAGCTCATTCGCGATTCTCAGGACCATTTAGAGATGTCCGGCAATACATTTGGCAAGCTGTTTACATTGACAACTTTTGGCGAAAGCCACGGTCCCGCGATTGGTGCGGTGGTAGATGGCTGTCCCCCGGGTCTGGCGTTGTCAGAGGTAGATTTGCAGGGCGATCTGGATCGACGTAAACCCGGCCAGTCACGCTATACCACGCAGCGAAAAGAAGATGATGTGGTGAAAATTCTTTCGGGTGTTTTTGAAGGCAAGACAACTGGAACACCCATCGGATTGTTGATAGAGAACACAGATCAACGTTCAAAGGACTACAGCAAGATCAAAGATTTGTTCCGTCCGGCTCACGCTGATCTAACCTATCAGAAAAAATACGGTATACGTGATTACCGCGGTGGTGGCCGATCTTCTGCACGCGAAACCGCTATGCGGGTGGCTGCAGGCGGGATAGCAAAAAAATACTTAAGAGAAGAGTTTGGTGTCGAGATTAGAGGATACCTGTCACAGCTTGGCTCAGTGACACTCGATGAATCGCAGTTCGACTGGAATGAAGTTGGTACCAACGCTTTTTTCTGGCCTAACGCTTCTCAGGTTGATGAGCTTGAATCTTTCATGCAAGCACTAACAAAAGACGGTGACTCAGCTGGTGCAAGAGTTAACGTTGTTGCTTCCGGATTGCCCGTGGGATGGGGGGAGCCGATTTTTGATAGACTCGACGCTGATATCGCGCATGCCCTGATGAGTATTGGCGCCGTCAAAGGCGTCGAAATTGGTGCCGGTTTTCAGAGCGTGGCTCAAAAAGGTAGTGAGCATAGGGATGAAATTTCCCCGCAGGGTTTTTTGTCTAATAATGCCGGTGGAATATTAGGTGGTATCAGTTCGGGGCAGGATGTACTGGCTTCAATTGCGTTAAAGCCAACATCGAGTTTAAGGCTGCCGGGGCAGACCGTTGACGTTAATAACGAAGCGCAGGAAGTTATAACTACCGGCAGACATGATCCCTGTGTTGGAATTCGCGCGACGCCGATTGCCGAGGCAATGATGGCGCTTGTGTTAATCGATCATTGCCTGCGCGATCGTGCGCAGAATTCGAAAGTTGATCGAACTTAGTATCCCCAAATCGATAGGGTCGACCAGACAGGGCAATTCGTTGGAAAGCTATGCAGGGTATAGAGCTATTCAGGAATGGTGTTGGTTGGCAGGGTTTCAATAAAAGCCTGTGCAGCACGGGATAAAGTACGTTCGTGATGTCTGACTATAGAAATAGAGAATTTCAATTTAAGTTCTTCTACCGTCAGCGCTGTTAAGGAATCATCTAGCTGAAATTTCGGCAGGCATGCCCATCCAAATCCAATTGATGCCATCGTTTTCAGCGTTTCAAAATCGTTTGCCTCAATCGACACTAACGGTGTCTGTTTGTGGATTTGCAAAGCGGAGTTGATTACACGGCGTGTTGCGGAGTTGGGTCGCGGAAGCACGGCGGGACATTTCAATAACAAGTCGAGCGGCACGGTTTGACCCGTCACAAGTGGGTGATCATTAGCGACGGCGATAACCATATCGTCGGACCAGACTTCTGCGCTATAAAGTTTGGCTGATAGTTTCTGGTCCTGGGGGAGGGAGCAAAGCGCGACTTCCAGTAGTCCTTCTTCAACGCTTGCAAGTGTCTCCTGGGAGTTTGCGAAGCGCAGATCGATTTCTACATTAGGGTAAGCATTGCGAAACGGTGTCAGTGCGTTCGGTAGCCTGTGTGTACCGATGTGTTCTGTGGTGCCAATACTAAGGACGCCGCTGATATCTTTGCCAAGGTTGCAAATGACGTCCTCTATGCGCGATAGTTCAAGGCTGATCTGCCGCGCAGATGGTAATAAGACCTGGCCTGCTTCAGTCAGATGTACACTTCGTCCAACGCGGTCGAACAATTTGGCTGAGAGTTCTGATTCGAGGGCGGCAATTCGTTTGCTGACTGCAGGTTGAGTGAGCTTGAGTGATTCCGCAGAACGTGAGAAAGATTTTTTGTCCGCTACTTCAATAAACGCTTTAAGATTGTTAATGTCCATGCTGCGGCTTCCCCTGATTCTTAGGATTACTTCCTGTAATCGCTCGGACCCACCTCCCACGGTGTGAATTCGAGTGCTGAAATTACTTCAGCTTGTTAGTCTTGTACTACGAGACTCTGTCTAATATTGCACATAAAATATGGATCTGTCTTTAATAATCGCGAATGGTGTGAAAAATACACGGCTATTGCCGTATTTTTACGGCTTTTGAGTTACTCACAGGAATGAAAATGAAGGTTGGTATGATTGGCTGGCGTGGTATGGTCGGCTCGGTGTTGATGCAGAGAATGGTCGAAGAAAATGACTTTGATCGGATCGATGCAATGTTCTTCTCTACCTCGCAAGCAGGTCAGGCTGGCCCTACTGTTAGCGGTAAAAGTTCAACGTTGCTTGACGCTCACAACATTGATGCGCTGGCTGCGATGGATGTCATTCTTACTTGCCAGGGTGGTGATTACACCAAACAGGTTCACCCGGCTCTGCGTGCGGCCGGCTGGACCGGGTACTGGATTGATGCGGCATCGGCGCTGCGGATGGATCCGGACAGCACCATCGTGCTCGATCCGGTTAACGATGATGTGATTGCCGAAGCAGTTGCAGCCGGAAAGAAAGATTTCATTGGTGGTAACTGTACCGTTAGCCTTATGATGATGGGGCTCGCCGGGCTGTTTCGTGAAGATCTGGTTGAGTGGTGCAGTACGATGACCTACCAGGCAGCCTCGGGTGCCGGGGCGCGGGCAATGCGGGAGCTGATCTCACAGATGGGTGCCTTGCATGGCTCTGTTGCGGATCTGTTGATTGATAAAGACAGTTCAATTATCGATGTCGATAGTGGCATCAATGAGTGTTTTAAAAGTAGTACTTTCCCAACTGAAGAATGTGGTGCTGCTTTGGCTGGCAGTCTGATTGCCTGGATCGACAGCGATCTTGAGAATGGCCAGAGCAGAGAAGAATGGAAGGCTGAGGCGGAAACCAACAAAATTCTTGAGCGCTCGGGTGATGCAATCATCCCGGTAGACGGTTTGTGTGTTCGGGTTGGCGCAATGCGCTGCCACTCTCAGGCGTTGACAATCAAGTTGCGTAAAGACCTGCCATTGTCGGAAATTGAATCTATTATCGGTGCCGCCAACGAATGGACTGAATTTGTACCCAATACCAAAGAAGCATCGACAGCAAAATTATCACCTGCGTATGTCAGTGGTAGCCTCAATGTTCCTGTTGGAAGACTGCGAAAAATGAGTTTTGGGCCTGAGTATCTCTGTGCGTTTACCGTCGGTGATCAGCTGCTTTGGGGCGCCGCTGAGCCGATAAGACGCATGTTGCGATTACTAGGGTAGTAACGCAGCCTGTTGTGTCTCCGTGGGGTGTTTCTGCGGGGAATGGATAGTTTGCAGCTCGTAATTGTAATAATCGGAAGCTGAACCGCTGCGTTTGCGCAGGTCTATAATGCGTGTGCTGCGTGCATTAGTGCAACAAGGTGTAATCCGCAGCGCTCGTTGGTAGATATTGGGGCTGACTCCCAAGCTTATTGTAGGGCTGAGTGCAAAGGCTGTTTAGTCTTGTCGCCCGCATGTCATAAAATTTACGTAATTGTGCTTTTTAGCTGGACAAGAATTGTACCGTTCAGTTTGCCTAATTGGCAGTCCCGTACTATATCAATGGGACAGGTCTTTTCAGTGGCAGGTTTTCGGAAACGATTCCCGGGAAGTTGCATTGAAAAAATTCGAATAATAAAGCCATCAATCGATTGTGGAACTTGGCGAAATACCAGCCATTACCACTTTTGCTTAGAAAAAAAGAGATTGTATAACTGTGCGAAAAATTGCCATAGCAGCTGCTGTAAGTTTAAGTCTTTCAGGTGTGACGAATGTGTCTCACGCTCTCGGACTTGGCGAAATAGAGATGTATTCTGCATTGAATCAAACTCTCGATGCTGAGATCGCGATTCTTTCTGCTTCCGAAGCCGAACTGCAGCAAATGGATGTCCGGCTTGCACCTGCAAGTGCGTTTGCTCGGGCCGGGTTAGTGCAGTCGCCGGTGTTGTCTTCTGTAGACTTTGCGGTTGATAGAAGACCTGACGGTAAAGCAGTGGTAAAAGTCACCAGTGACATTCCGGTGCTTGAACCGTTTCTGAACTTCCTGATTGAGGTCGACTCCCCTGGCAGTGTAAAGCTGGTGAGAGAGTATACCGTTCTCTTGAATCCGGCGACTTTCACAGGCGGTGAGGAAAATTCAGGCCGTAGCAATTCGGTAGCAGCCGGTGCCTCCGATGTGTTTGTAACCAGTGACAATGATGCCACAGGCGTACAAATTGATATCACTGATGCTATTTCCGGTAACTTGGCCTCAAGCGGAGAAGATTCTATCGCTTCCGGTAGTGAAGTAGTTTTTTCAGTAACACAGGTGGACTCTTTTGCTGAGGTCGATAACAGCGCGGCTACTTTGCCGGACACTTTGTTTATTCCGGATGATCAAGTGATAAGTGGGAGCAGTGAAGGTACTACAGTTGTAGATAGCGACGGCCAGGTGATTTCGTTAGTTCAGGAACTCAACACTACGCCGCAGTTCGACAACTCGTCAGGAATAGCTGGCGAAGCAATTGATCTGACTGACCTTGATGGTGATTCAGGTAATGCGATATTTACCAGTGAGTTTGAAAGTAGCCAGGGTGAACTGATCGCAGGTGAAGAGCTGCGTGGGCTTGTGGGTGACGTCGAACCTGCATCCCCGGTGGTCACATTGGAAGAATCTACTGCTTTTGATTTGGTTGTTTCAGATCTTTCAGGAAATGACGCTGATGCACAAGGTGGTGCAGGCGATCTTATCGATCTATCCGGTTTGATTGATGACTCGGAAACTGTCGTTGCAGAAGAGCCGATTGCTACTAGTTCTACAGCTAACATTGAGTTGTCAGGTAATACTTACAATGTGCGTTCTCAGGATACGCTTTGGAGTATCTCAAACGCACAAAAAGCGCCCGGCGTGATTACTCATCAGATGGTTGTGGCACTTGTTGAAGCGAACCCGCAGGCATTCATAGGCGGTAACATGAACCGTATGATTAGCGGTGCGGTGTTGCAAATACCGACTCAGGCTTCACAGAGATCTGTTGATCGTGACAGCGCGGTTGCTATTGTGCAGTCGTGGACTCGTGGCAATGCACCTGCGCGTTCAGCTACTGGTTCTTCAAGAAACATTCAACCTGCCACCGTATATGAAGAAGCGGAAATTGTGGTTGATAATTCCAGCCTCAGCACAGATTTAAACAGCAACCTTGATGAAGTCAATCAGCGCTATGAAGAAGTGCAGACAGAAATTGCAACAGGAACCGTTGCACGTGATGAGCTGCAGGGTCGCGTAGACAATCTGACTGACAACATGGAAGAAATGAAGAGTTTGATCACTGTGCGTGAGAATGAACTCGATCAGTTACAAGATGAAGTGTTGGCAGCAGAATCAAATGCTGCAGCAATCGATGCACAAATCAGCCAGCTATCCAATGCTTCTGAAAGCGTTGCTGCTGTGCAGCAGGGGCTAAGTGAAGAACTGCAGCAGGCTCAAAGCGCTATTGCAAAGCGCGCTGACACCGAAAAAAATCTTGCGACTGCAGAAGCCGAGGCGCAATCAATAAGGCTCTCTTCTGAAGAAGATGCTTTGCGCTCACAGCTTGCTGCTCTTGAGCTCGAAAAGCGTGATCTTGAGGCTACATCGCAGCTCGAAAAAGCCGCATTGGTACGTGAGGCAGAGGCAGAGAAACAGCGATTAATGGCGCAGGCGCGGGCGGAGCGAGAAAGAATTCTTGCAGAGCTTGAAGTTGAAAAGGCTCGTATCAGCAGTGAAGCAGAATTGGAAATTGCTCGCGTTAAAGCTGACGCAAAGACTGAAAATCAGCGTTTGTTAAGTGAAGCTCAGGCAGACACCGAGCAGATGAAAGCGCAGCTGGAGCGAATGGAAGCTGAAAAAACACGAATGATGGAAGAGTCCGTCGAAGTTGCACAGATGGAGCCCGAAACTACCGCAGCAGCTCAGTCAGGTGAACCTTCACGTGTTAAGGACAGACTGGCACAGTTGCAACAGGAAGGGGGCGAGAAGGCTGCCGATATGCAGGCTAGTATCAGCAAGACTGTTGATACGGATGCTATGAAGCTCGATGTCGACAAAGATGCCGAAGGCATTGTTGGTGATGCGGTCAGTGGCATGACTGACGCAGGTAAGAGTATGGCAGCGGGTGGGGCTGCTGCAGTGGGCGGCCTGTTGGGATTTGCACCACTTCAGGAAATGGTAGGTAATCGTAAGACCGTTCTTGCAGCCGGGGCAGGTTTGTCACTTCTTGGTTTGCTTGGAGCCTGGGGTTTAAGAAGGCGTAAAGCAAAGCCAGTTGAAGTCAAAGGTTTACGACCACGTGGTGAAGGTCGTCCAGTTGTGGCTCCTCAACCGAATCATAATCGTGAAGCGGCGATGTATGGTGACGCCAATGAGACGCGCACCGGTTCACAAAGACGAGCCAGCAGTTCTGCAGCGGCGGCGGCGGCGGCAGCAGCGGCGGCGGTGACTGGTACCGCAGCGGTTACGACTTCACGCAGCGATAAAAATGCTGATGTAGATCAGCCTCTGACAACAGATACTCCTGAGCAAGCAAGCACCGCGGAACAAACCAACGGTGCAGTGTCTAGTGCTTCACCAGAAGTTACCAAGCAAGCGCCGCAGGTAACTACTGCTCCGGCACCAGCGGCAACAACTCTGTCGCAACCGGTGAACACAGATACTACCACCCCTGCGGCTGAGGCAGGTTCTGCTGAAAAATCGGTTGATTCAGAAAGCAAGGTTGATGCGGAGCTTGAAGAGAAGGCGCTTGATGACACGATCACCGAAGCTGAAGTTTATCTTCGCTACGGCTTGCATGGTCAGGCAGAAGACTTACTCAAGACTGCAATTGAGCGCTCACCAAACAACGAAGAGTATCACTTCAAGCTGCTTGAGAACTATCACGATCAAAAGAACGGTGAAGACTTTAACCCACTTGCTGAGCAATTCACAGCCAAGTTCCCGAATTCTGCTCATAAAGCTCGCATTGTCGAAATGGCAGCAGAAATAAGTGGTGCGGGTGCCGCGAATAATGCCGGAATGGGTGTTGGTGGAACACTGGCGGCAGGTGCTGCCGCCAATGCAAAAGATGCAGCCTCTGACAGCTTTGATTCTCTTACTGGCTCATCTTTCGCTGGGTCGACTGATGAACCGGGTAGTGATCTGCTCGATCAAACAATAGATCCCGGTACAGAGTTTAGCGTCGATGAACTAAACGCCACTGGCAATCTAGGTGCGCTTAACGATGACGAAGTGGATTTTTCTGACCACGTTGAGCTTGGCCACAGTAACTTAGGGCACGGGGGGCTGGACCAGGGCGGTATGTCACTTGATGAGGTCGACCTGGCATCGCTTGATGATGATGGCACGATGAACCTGGAAGAGATTGCCGGTAGTCAGATGTCTGGCGGAGATCTTGGAACACTTGATTTGACTAACCCTGTCGATAACTCGTTTGATAACCTGTCACTTGAGGATACAAACTTCGGCGAAGTTACTGGTGATATTGGCCAAAACCTTGGCCAGAATTTGGATACTGATCTGTCTATCAATCCTGTCCCAGGCGGTACAGATGAAATGGAAACCATGCTGGATCTTGCAAAAGCATACATCGACATGGGTGACAGTGATAATGCGTCCAAAGCATTGAAGGATATTGCAGCCAGGGGCAACCCGCTTCAGCAAACTGAAGCCGCTGAGTTGTTGAAAAAAATATCATAATAAAAGCTTAAAGCGCACAGCAATTGAAAGGCGTCTTTGCAGACGCCTTTTTTTTGGTGCGCCGAGCATGGCGCGAAGCGCCATGGTTGGCGTTTATAAGTGGTAAGTGAAAGCGAACCACGAAGTGACTTGGAGGTGAAAGTCCTCTGGGAGCCTTGATAACAGGAACCCCTAGCTGAACAGCA
>CALIHW010000100.1 GCA_938020525.1 uncultured Granulosicoccaceae bacterium
CCAAAGCCGAGTAGCGGATTTACCTCACCGCAGCTTCGGATCTTGCAGCCATTGACGCTGCAATGCTACAGAGTTTTGCAGGCAAACGATATTAATACGGATCCGGCACCGCTCAAAAACAAGAGAGACTGGACGACAGACTGGCTACTGAAGCTTAGATGACTCTATTTGTGCTTCTCTTGCACCCAACAAATCACCCCGACCTTCACGGGCACGCTCAATTATCAGCCAATTTCTATAGCGCAATGGCCGGTTGCCAATGTCTGCCAGAAAATTCGATTTTGCGGCGAAGTTTTCAGCTCGCAGGTGCGAATTTTCTTCGAGCTCAAGTTCAGCGGCTCCGCTCCAGAGCGCCGCATCACGCGGGGTAATCGCAATGGCTTCCTGTAACTTGCCCTTGGCGGCGACCAGATTGCCGTTGCGTCGCATGATATTGTATTCCTGCCATAACCTCGCCACAGTCGGATCTGTGACATCGTGACGGACGGTACCCTCTTCAAAGATGTAGCTTTCGAGCTTTTCAGCAATCAGTTCACTTTGCTTTTGCTCCGGCGCGGGAGGCTTTGTAGCACAACCACCGATCAATGCTGCGATTGCAACAGGTGCTAATAATCGGCCTATCGCATGGCCCGCATACCAATTATTCATCGTAGACAATTTCCGCAGGTATTAAAAAAGGCCGCCCGGTATACACCGAGACGGCCTTTGATTGTATCAACTGCAGCTTGCAGTTGTAAGCTGCAGCAGATTAGCGCTCGATCACATGGAACTCGATACGTCGGTTAGTTTTTCGACCTTCATCTGTGCCATTGTCAGCAATTGGCTGCGATTCGCCAAAAGCGCGAGCTCTCATCTGCTCTGCCGGAACACCTCTTAACATCAGGTAACGTACGGTCGACAATGCGCGCTGCTTAGACAACTCAATATTGTATTCAGCAGCACCCTGGCTATCGGTGTGTGCCTGTATCTCAACCGTCAGAGCTGGGTCATTCAAAAGCACGTTGGCCGCATCATTGAGAACAACCTGCGCCTCATCAAGCAGACTGTCAGAACCACTCTCAAAATTTACCCCTTCCAACACACCGCCGAACATTTCACAACCGGTTGCTGCTACAGGTGACCCTGCAGGAGTACCAGCACAGTCGTCAATACTGTTGGGCACACCATCATTGTCATCATCATCTTCTATGGCATCAAGCGCAGACAGCTTGTCGTCGCCACCTCCAATCAGGCCACCAATGGCACCAGCCCCCTTAGTGAACAACCCGTCATTTGAAAGTTCGCCGCCGCTCTTACCGCCAAATCTCCAAAGTAAACCAAGCGATGTCAGCATTGCATCTTCATCAAATGCCTCGACTTCACCACGCAATGCCAGTCCCATTCGGAGCGCATACTCAAGGCCAAGACCACCGCTCAGGTGCAGGTCGTTATCACGCGTAAACTCTAGATCACTCTCGTTGTCCAGGACACCAACCCCTACCTTGAAGAATGCGCCCAGTCCACGACGTTCACGCAACCGTTCATAGCCACCAAGGTTAAAGAAATGATAAAGCCCCGATAACTCAAAGACGTTATAACTGATTTCTCCAACCTCATTCGGTCCAATGCCTGCTGCGCCAAGGTCTGCCGCTGACACCTCCACAGCTATGCGAGGCGACATGTCGTAACCCACCATCAACTTGCCTGCGCTGTCAGACTCATCATCTATAGTAAACGCTGGTACCTGTGACTCTGGTGAGAGATTAGATGTACCACCCGCTGCGCCAACATAAAAACGTTTTGAGAAATCCTGGGCTACCGCCGGAAGACACAACGCACCACTAAGAAGTGTGGCAATTAGGGATTTTTTTAAAGTCATTTTTGTTATTTCCCGACTGTTAAATTTTAACTTGTTAGCCTGTCAGCCACTGGGTGACTTCCAGGGAAACCATGAGCTGCTTATGCAATAGACAGAAGAACGAGCGTAGGTTTAGTGTTGCACACAGAAGTTATAGTCGAACAATTGAGAAAATGAACAAAAAAGTTCAAGCAATTGACATTTTGAACCCTGAGATCCTGAAAAGTTGACACTTGTACCTTTCAGAAATACCTGTCAGCCCTTTTATTATTAAGGAGTTTGTGGCTGCTTGGCAGGGATCGGTTTGCAGAATTTAGTTTGTCTCTTTTTATAATTGTTATGACACTTCTGCAGGCTTACCTCCAACGCAAAGCCGCATTCCGTACAGTTTGACCTCGTGGCGGGAAAAGTCAGGTTAAAGATTGATTAGGTTTGTTAGATGACTGGTTAGGTTGCCTTTTGTTAATGATTTTAAAGAGATCAAGCCAGATAACCACTACTCCCACTCGATAGTAGCGGGTGGTTTTCCGGAGATATCGTAGACAACTCTGGCTACGCCCTCTATTTCATTAATAATCCGTCTGGAAACCAGATCCAGAAAATCGTAGGGAAGCCGCGCCCAGTTGGCGGTCATGAAGTCAGAGGTCTCCACTGCACGCAAACTGATTACATGAGCATAACGACGGCCGTCGCCTGTGACTCCTACCGACTTTACCGGCAGGAATACCGCAAATGCCTGCGATACGTTGTGGTACAGGTTGTGAGATCTTAGTTCACTGATAAAAATATCATCAGCCAGTCGGAGTGTGTCTGCGTATTCCTTTTTAACCTCACCCAGAATGCGCACACCGAGCCCGGGCCCTGGAAAGGGATGCCGATCAATCATCGCATCAGGCAAGCCAAGCTCGCGACCAATCTTGCGCACTTCATCTTTAAACAACTCACGCAACGGCTCAACCAGCGCAAGCTTCATGTCTGCCGGCAAGCCACCGACATTGTGATGCGATTTTATAACGTGGGCTTTGCCGGTTGCACTACCAGCCGATTCAATAACATCTGGGTAGATCGTGCCTTGCGCCAGCCATTTTACATCTTTAAGACTGCGTGCTTCGCGCTCAAAGATATCAATAAAAAGCCCGCCAATGATCTTGCGCTTTTGTTCCGGATCATCAACACCACGCAATGCATCTAAAAACTCGTCCTCAGCGTCAACTCTTATTATTTGTACACCAAGTGACTTCGCAAACGTCTCCATAACCTGATCGCCTTCACCGTGCCGAAGCAATCCGTTATCAACAAACACACAGACCAACTGCTTACCTATGGCTTTGTGCAACATTGCAGCAACAACAGATGAATCGACACCGCCAGAAAGCGCCAGCAAGACGGTATCACTACCCACCTGTTGCTTAACAGTTGCAATAGATGCTTCAACAATACCCGCTGGCTGCCAGTCTGTATTGCACTCACAGATATCTGCAACAAAACGATTAATTATATCGGTGCCGCGTTTGGTGTGAGTCACCTCAACATGAAACTGCAATGCGTAAAGTTTACGGTCTTCATCGGCAAAGCCTGCAATCGGTGCGCTTTCTGTACTCGCAATAAGCTTGAAGCCAGCTGGCATCGACTCTACACGATCACCATGACTCATCCATACGTCGAGCAGACCGTGACCTTTGTCATTGATGTGATCCTGGATATCCGTAAGCAGTTTCGAGTGACCGCGGGCCCTTACCGTTGCATAGCCGAATTCACTTTTGCCATGTGGGGCAACTTCACCACCAAAATGTGCGGCCATTGCCTGCATGCCATAGCAGATACCGAGTACCGGCACATTGAGTTCAAAAACGATATTGTGAACCCGATGGCGCGACTCTGTTGTTACCGATTCCGGACCACCGGATAAGATTATTCCTCTGGGCTTAAAGTCCGCAATCGCTTGCGCTGCAACATCACAGGCATATATCTCGCAAAACACACCGGCTTCTCTTACGCGCCTCGCAATCAGTTGCGTAAATTGCGAGCCAAAGTCGAGGATCAGAATTTTGTGATTGTGAATGTCAACCAAAGTAGCACCCGGCACCTGTACAACCTGGCAGCTGTACGAAAACTAAAAGAAAAAACCATCAACAGGAACTTAATACTTCACTCAAGCCGGTAATTAGGCGGCTCTTTAGTGATCTGCACATCGTGTACATGACTTTCACGCATACCGGCGTTGCTGACTTTCACGAAGTTTGCCTCTGTACGCATCGCGGGAATAGACTCGCATCCGCAGTAACCCATTCCAGAACGCAAGCCACCGAGTAGCTGGTGCAACACAGCACTGATAGGTCCTTTATACGGCACTCTGCCTTCAATACCTTCGGGAACCAGCTTTTGCGATGAACTTTCATCATCCTGAAAATAGCGATCACTTGACCCTTGCTGCATTGCCCCTACCGACCCCATACCACGGTAAGACTTATAAGAGCGCCCCTGATACAGCTCTACTTCACCGGGTGCTTCTTCAGTACCTGCCAGTAAACTGCCTACCATCACCGTTGACGCACCAGCTGCAATAGCTTTTACGATATCACCAGAAAATCGAATACCACCATCAGCTATTACCGGTATGTCTGTACCTGCAACGCCTTGTACTACGTTATCGATAGCAGTAATTTGAGGTACGCCTACCCCTGCTACAATTCGAGTTGTGCATATTGATCCAGGACCAATTCCCACCTTTAATCCATCTGCACCTGCTTCAACCAATGCGGCAGCGGCAGCTCCAGTGGCAATGTTGCCAGCGATTATTTGCAAGTGAGGATAACGCTGTCTTGTTTGCTTCACTCGATCAATAACACTTTGTGCATGACCATGGGCTGTGTCTACTATTAATACATCTGCACCTGCTTCTACCAGCGCATCGGTTCGGTCATCTGTGTCAGCTCCCACCCCTATAGCGGCACCGGCAATCAATCTTTCTTCCGCATCCTTACAAGCAATAGGGTAATGCTTCGCGCTTCTGACATCTCTGACCGTGATCATGCCTTTTAGCTGGAAGTCATCATTCACAACCAGCACCTTTTCAATGCGGTGTTGATTTAGTTTGTCCAGTGCCTCCTCACGCGGCGCATCAACCTTGACGGTAACCAACTTCTCTTTTGGTGTCATGATGCTGGACACGGGCTCGTCTTCTCGTGTCTCAAAGCGAATATCCCGCTTGGTCACAATACCAACCAGCTCGCCGCTATCAACAACTGGCAAACCAGAGATTCCATGTCTGGCGGTCAATTCACGAACTTCGCTGATAGTGGTCTTAGGCGTAATCGTTATCGGCTCTATCACCACACCGCTTTCAAAGCGCTTGACGCGGCGCACTTCAGCCGCCTGAGTTTCAACTGGCATATTTTTATGAATTATGCCAATTCCGCCTTCTTGCGCCATGGCGATTGCAAGCCTGGAATCAGTGACTGTATCCATTGCCGCTGACAGCAGCGGAATATTCAGAGTGATATCGCGGGTAAGTCTGGTATTTAGCTGAACCTGATTGGGTAGCACAAGCGAGTGCGAAGGTTGCAGCAATACGTCATCGAACGTGAGTGCGTCCTGAACGATATTCATAAGGGGTTGCCCGGTGGTGAATGATCTTGACCGTGCACTTCATTATACCAGTTTGACCTGCATGAGTTAACTTGATTAACTCCATCTGCAGAACTTTTCTGCCTGTTATTAATATCGCCACGCTATAACCGCTCTCTTTACCCTTAACGGAATTGCTCGATGGAACAAATCCCCATGGCACTGGACGAGGTGTATTCTGTTAGTGACCTGAATTCAGAGGTCAAATGGCTGCTGGATACGCAGTTTGGCAGTGTCTGGGTGGAAGGTGAAATTTCTAACCTCATGCGCGCACGCACTGGGCATATGTATTTTTCCCTGAAAGACAGTCGCTCACAGTTGCGCTGCGCCATGTTCCGCAACGACAACCGTCGAGTGCAGTTCACACCGGCAGACGGCCAGAAAGTGCTGGTGCGAGGCAGACTGGGAATCTACGAGCAACGTGGTGATTACCAGTTAATTGCTGACAGAATGACAGAAGTCGGGCTTGGCGCACTGCAGCAAAAGTTTGAAGCCACCAAAAAGCGCCTGCACGCTGAGGGTTTGTTTGATGACTCACACAAGCAACCTTTGCCTGCTTTTCCGAAGCGCATCGGACTGGTCACGTCACCCACCGGTGCGGCACTGCAAGATGCTTTAAACGTCTTGAGGCGACGCTTCCGCTGCGCCGAACTCATTGTCTACCCGGTTACTGTGCAAGGTAAGCAGGCAGCACCATCGATTGCCAATATGCTGCAAATTGCTAATCAACGTAAAGAGTGTGATGTGCTGATACTCATGCGCGGCGGCGGTTCACTTGAAGATCTCTGGGCCTTTAATGAAGAGCCGGTTGCACGTGCAGTCTTTGCTTCATCATTGCCAATCATTTGCGGCGTCGGCCACGAGATTGATTTCACCATCGCTGATCTGGTGGCTGATGTGCGCGCCCCGACTCCTTCTGCCGCAGCCGAGCTGGCGAGCCCTGATCAAAATGAGTTACAACAAACCATGGCAGCGCTGCACAGAAGAATGCTGCGAATACTGAGACAAACGACTGAAGATAAAGTCCATACATTACAACAACTGGTTAGACGACTTCACAATCAACACCCTAGCCAAAGGCTGCAACAAAGAACCCAACGATGCGACGAACTCGACTTGCGGCTGCAGCGCACCATGCAACTGTCTGTATCCGGGGCGCAAAGTAGTCTATCCAATCTGCAGCTGCGATTACGCAATCTTTCACCGCAGCGCGAAATTGCCCGCCGGCGCGAGCGTACCGACCTGTTACATAATATGTTGATGCAAAACCTCAGCGCTCAGCTCGATGCTGCGAAATCCCGGCTCAGCAGCAACTATCGCGCGTTGCAGACAATAAGCCCGCTCAACACACTGGCACGCGGCTACGCCATTGTTCAAACCCCGCAAGGTGAAATCATCACCACCACCGGGCAGCTGCAGGAAAATCAACAGATCGAGGTCAGAGTCTCTGACGGTCATGCTGGCGCTACCGTGAACCGGATCGATCCGGTGAAGAAGACAGAAGTGCAATAGCTGCGCAGTGGTGAGGCGCAAACCGGATTAAAATGGAGATCAGACCAGAATTCTCCAGGATCAAAATCCCGGCGAACACTGGCTGCTTCGTGACAAGGTGAGAATTGCCTATCCGGCAGAAAATACCTTCGATTTTCACTATCCAGCCTCTCTAACCTCCCGTAATCACGTCACATTTTGTAGAAAATACTAATCCACAAAAAGGCCTGGAGCTGCCCGATCGATCACAGAAAACAGTGATTTAATTTGCCTCGAAAACCGAAATCTGATAGAAAGCACCGGCTTCAGATTATGTACAGGCGAGAAAATGGCTGCAAAAAAGAAAACCGCCAAGGCGACTACGACGGATGTCGCCACCAAGACCAGAAAAGCACCCGCTAAAGCGGCAGCTAAGAAAAAAGCTGCGGCAAAGAAATCTGCACCAAAGAAAAAGGCAACAGCAAAAACAGTGAATAATTCAACGGAAGAAGTTGTAGAAACAACCGTCGCCAAGGCCGCGCCCAAGAAAAAGGCTGCTGCCAAAGCCGCGCCCAAGAAAAAAGTAGCCGCCAAAAAGACTGTCGCTAAAAAGGCACCCGCAAAGAGGAAAGCGGCCAGTGGAAGCACCGGCGCCGATGGCCAATTCAAGACTTTCGAGCCATATGCGATAACCAAGGGCGAGGAGTATATGAACGACGAGCAGATAGAGCATTTCCGCACTATCCTGCTCAACTGGAAGACCTCATTGATGGAAGAAGTTGATCGCACAGTAGGTCACATGAAGAGTGATGCGACCAACTTCCCTGATCCAAACGATCGCGCTACGCAGGAAGAAGAGTTCAGTCTTGAACTTAGAACCAGAGATCGCGAGCGCAAACTGATTAAAAAGATCGACGAGTCAATTACTAAACTTGATGAAGATGAATACGGCTTTTGCGATGGATGCGGCGTTGAAATCGGAATCCGAAGACTGGAAGCACGACCTACTGCAAACATGTGTATTGAATGCAAAACGCTTGAAGAAATTCGTGAAAAGCAGATTGCCTAGATAGTATCCACTGGTTGCATGCTTAGTCAGCATCCCTCGTCAGCATCTTGGGAATCTGCAAGCTATGACAACTCGGAAAAGCAGATTGCAAACTTATAGGCTTGCAAGCTTAAGCAACGGCACACCCGGCAAGGTGTGCCGTTTTGCGTTAGGCAAACGCTTTTTGAATTGCTAAATCTCATTCAGTCTTACAACGCAATATGTCCACTGACTACATAGGCAGATTCGCACCCTCTCCTACCGGACCTTTGCATACTGGCTCACTGGTAAGCGCACTCGGGAGCTGGGCAGATGCCAGACATCACAATGGTAAGTGGCTGGTGCGCATCGAAGATATAGATCCGCAACGCGAGTCACCAGAAGCTACAACGCAAATTGTAGAAAGCCTTTTTGCACATGGATTACATGCAGATGAAAACATCACTTATCAACACGATAACTCTCAATACTATAATGAAGCGCTAGACATATTAAGACAGCAGCAAAAACTCTATGCCTGTACCTGCACTCGCAAATCTTTAAGAGCATTAGATCAAACCAACTACCCCGGAACCTGCAGAAACCAGCAGCATGCCGAAGCAGACCTTGCGCTGCGAGTGCTTATAGAAGATGCAACCATTGCGTTTAAAGATTTAGTACTGGGACAAGTAACCGAGAATGTGTGCCAAAGCGTGGGCGACTTTATAGTCAGAAGACGCGGGCCACTCTATGCATACCAGCTCGCGGTGGTGGTTGATGATGCACGGCAAAATATCACCCACGTGGTCCGCGGCTCGGATCTGCTGGACAACACGGCAAGACAAATCGCGTTACAGCGTCTGTTGCACTGCCCCCAACCCGAGTATCTGCATCTGCCACTGGCGGTCGACGATGACGGCCGCAAGCTCAGCAAGCAGACCGGTGCACAAGCTTTAGACAACAGCAACGCATTAAACAATTTGAGAGAAGCCTGGTCGCTGCTCGGGCAGAAGACTCCACCCGAGTCACTTGTCACGTGCCAGCAGTTTCTGGAGCATTGCAAAAGCCACTGGTGCAGAGACCTAGTTCCGCTGAAATCAAGCTGAAATGCACTGCCAAAACCTCGTCACCTGGCAGAAAAGTGATTCAATATTGATACATTGCTTGTGTTAACCGTGCAGTCCGCCGAATTTTTTTTAACAATAGTTGACCCGGGAAAAGCATACACATATCGTTCACACCATCGGCGAAAGCCAGCGGAGATTATTAGTGTCAGAATCCAAAATCTATCCTGTTAAATCCGATGCTGCCAGCAACACCTGGATTACGGATGATAAATACCAAGAGATGTATCAGCACTCCATCGATTCCCCCGATGAGTTCTGGGCTCAACAAGCAAACGAACTAATAGACTGGTTTACCCCGTGGGAAACCGTACAGAATGTTGACTACAACACGGCAGACATCAAATGGTTTGAAGGTGCCAAAGTCAATGTTGCGCACAACTGCCTTGACCGACACCTGGAAACCCGTGGTGATCAGGTTGCAATCATCTGGGAAGCAGATGACCCGAACGAACAAAGAAAAATAACTTACAAAGAACTGCACGCTGAAGTTTGTCAGTTCGCCAGTGCGCTTAAAGGCCTTGGTGTCAGCAAAGGTGATCGCATCTGTATTTATATGCCGATGATCCCCGAAGCCGCAGTCGCAATGCTCGCCTGCACCAGAATTGGTGCTGTGCATTCTATAGTCTTCGGTGGCTTTTCACCCGATGCACTGCGCGACCGAATCAATGACTCTGAGTGCAGCATTGTTATTACCGCCGACCAGGGTTTACGTGGCGGTAAAAAAGTACCACTTAAAACCAACGCAGACAAAGCCTGCGAAGATACACCAAGTGTTCGCAAAGTAGTCGTTGTTAAACACGGTGGTGATCCAACCGGCTGGAATGATGGTCGCGATGTCTGGTATCACGAATTGGTTGAAGCAGGATCGACCAGTTGTCCAGCAGAAGAGATGGACGCAGAAGATCCATTGTTTATTCTCTATACCTCTGGTTCAACTGGCAAACCGAAAGGCGTACTGCACACAACGGGTGGATACATTCTCTATGCAGCGATGACACATAAATATGTCTTCGACTACAAAGACGGTGACATCTACTGGTGTACTGCTGACGTTGGCTGGGTAACAGGTCATTCCTACATTGTATACGGTCCGCTCGCAAATGGTGCAACGACACTGATGTTCGAAGGTGTGCCTACCTATCCGGATGGTGGACGATTTTGGGAAATCATTGACAAGCATCAGGTTAATACGTTCTACACTGCACCTACCGCTCTTAGAGCACTGATGTCGCAGGGTGATGAACTCGTTAAGAAGCACTCTCGCAGCAGCCTGAGACTACTTGGCTCTGTGGGCGAACCTATCAATCCTGAAGCTTGGGAGTGGTACTACAAAGTGGTTGGTGATGAGCGCTGCCCGATTGTCGATACCTGGTGGCAAACAGAAACAGGCGGTATATTAATTTCACCTTTGCCTGGAGCTACAGCGTTAAAACCCGGCTCTGCAACAAGACCATTCTTTGGAATTCGTCCCGCCCTGATGGACGATGACGGCAAGCTCATTGAAGGACAACCCGCGAGCGGTAATCTTGTCATCACACATTCATGGCCAGGTCAGATGCGTACCGTTTATGGCGATCATGATCGGTTCCATGAAACCTACTTTAAAATGTACCCAGGTTATTACTTTACCGGCGATGGCGCACGCGTTGACGAAGATGGTTACTGGTGGATAACTGGTCGCGTTGATGACGTGATTAACGTCTCGGGTCATCGCATGGGTACTGCAGAAGTTGAAAGCGCTTTGGTGCTTCACGATCAGGTCGCTGAAGCTGCTGTGGTTGGCTACCCGCACGACATCAAGGGTCAAGGCATCTACGCTTATGTAACTCTAATGGTTGGCACTGAGCCTACCGAGGAATTGCGTGCAGAACTGGTAAAGCACGTGCGCAAAGAAATTGGCCCGATAGCAAGCCCGGACGTCATTCAATGGGCTCCTGGCTTACCTAAGACACGATCAGGTAAAATTATGCGTCGCATCCTGCGCAAGATTGCTGAGAACGAAGTAGATAGCCTTGGAGACACCTCTACACTGGCTGAGCCAGCTGTCGTTGATGATCTGGTAGAAAACCGCGCTGCTAATCAGGCGTAATCATTACAGGGTACCTGGTCCTGGTTTCCTGTGTAGTCGGGCCACGCCTAATGGCAAAGCAACAATGACTTGATCCAGTCCTCCCGGACACCCTCCCACCGGGAGGGTCGGACGCGGTAGCGGCCGGGGAGGGAATAGAGCCCACAGGTGCTGCGGTTATACCTGATTTATCAGCCCCCTCTTGCAAAGCAACCAACGCTTTGTATTCACCCGGAAAGGGTGTCGCCAAAGTATTTTTTGAAATCCTGTTCGACTATATTTTAATACACGCACCCAAAGCCAAGTCACTCTCCCTATGGGAGAGTCCAATGCGTAGTTTGCATTGGGAGAGGGGGTACTTTTGGCAATAAATTCAAAGTTTAGCTCTAAGTCTTATTGAATATCTAACCAGACACACTCCTCTTCCGGCGCAAACTATACGCCGGATTCTCCCCGAGGAGAATGACAAAAGCAGCGCTGGTTAAGGTCATGTGATAGTCACTAAAACCTTTGACGACACCCTCCCGGAGGGCGAATGGCTATGCGGTGCTCAGGGCGGGGCTTAGGTTAGCAGCAGGTTTAACACCACCGCCCTCAAGCGCGAATGACTCTTTATCTTGCACCAAGGTGGGCACTTAGCTTTTAGAGACTAAGTATCAATCTACAGGCACCCCCGCACTGATATAAGCCGTCTTCACGATTGTATAGAATTCTGCGGCTATCTTCCCCTGCTCTCTTGGACCGTAAGAACTATCACCCCGACCACCAAACGGTACATGATAATCCGTACCGGCTGTTGGCAGGTTAACTGTCACTACTCCAGTACGAGCGTTGCGTCGGAAGTGCGTAGCACGAGCTATATCGCGAGTGACAATACCGGACGTTAAACCGAAGTTGGTATCGTTTACAACAGCCAGTGCTTCTTCGTAGCCACCGACTTTAATTACTGATGTCAGCGGTGCGAACATTTCTTCGCGATTGATTTTCATGTCGTTGCTTGTATTCAAAAATATACCCGGCGACATATAATAACCTTTGCTCTGCATCTCCAGCTCAACGCCCCCACACGCAAGCTCTGCACCTTCCGACTGACCAAGCTCTACATACGCCAAATTTTCGCGCAACTGGGTATCACTGACCACAGGACCCATTTGTGTTCCTTCTTCAAGTGCATGTCCGACCTTCATTGCTTTAGCGCCAGCAATAAGCTTTTCTACGAACGCATCATGCACCTTCTGATGCACTACCAGCCTGGATGATGCAGTACACTTTTGGCCGGTACCACCAAATGCGCCACCAAGTGCCAGAGTGACTGCAAGATCCAGATCACTATCATCCATCACAGCCAACGCGTTCTTGGAACCCATCTCCATCTGTACGCGTGTCAGATTTTGAATTGCTGCAGCGGCAATGCCCTTCCCCACCGGTACCGAGCCAGTAAAGGAAATCGCATCAATCATTTTGCTTTCAACCAACTGATTTCCGATGCTGCTACCAGCCCCCATCACCAACGAGAATAAGCCTGTAGGAATATCCTGCTTTTCAATTATTTCAGTCAGCGCTACCGCAGAGGCTGGAGTAATATTGGCAGGCTTCCAAACCACAGCATTTCCGTAACAGAGCGCCGGGGCGATTTTCCATGAAGCTGTAGCGGTAGGGAAATTCCATGGTGATATGACCGCAACCGTACCAACTGGCTCACGCCGAACGTCTATCTCTACACCATCGCGAACGCTGTCTGCATTTTCACCAGTAAGGCGTAAACATTCTGCGGCGTAATAAGTAAAGAACTGACCAGCGCGATAGACCTCACCTTTACCTTCCGCCAGCGGCTTTCCTTCTTCACGACTTAGTAGTGTACCGAGCGCTTCCGCATTGGCCATCATCTCATTGCCAATAGCCATCAACACGGCTTGACGTCGCTCAATCCCATAAGCGGCCCACTCTCTCTGAGCTACCTTTGCTTGCTCCAGTGTCTGCTGCAGCTGATCAGCATCAGCCTGCGCATACACACCGATTAAATCTGAAAGGTCAGATGGATTGCGGTTTTCAACTTCACTTTCACCAGCCTGCCATCGACCGGCAATATAATTTTTTCCAATAATCGACATTTTCGGACCCCTGTTCGCGAGACGCTAGTCTATTGCAAGGCGCGAAAATCTAATTGGCTTTAAACGCTAGTTATTGTCCCGCGATCTCTCGCTATCACTCACCAGCTGATGCAGAAGTTCGGCATCGAAACAATAAACGACGAAACTCACCGCTGGCAGACGCAACAAGTTTGGATGAACCGCTACCCCAGACGGTCAGCGAATAACGGCTTTAACGCTGTATAGGTTGCTTTGTACCTTTCATAATGATGGTCCAACTGCGCATTAAACCCAGAGAGCGGTTCGATGGTTGAATCTATGGGTGGCGTAGAACATATAGTCAGCGGATCACATTTTTCCACAGCAGCCAAACCTAACCTTGCAGCGCCAAGACTCGCACCAAAGTCCCCATCTATAGTCCTATGCAGTGGAATATTTAAAACCGTTGCCATCATACTTACCCAGTGGTCAGAACGAGACCCACCACCAATCGCGAAAGCAGAGTCAAGCACTGTACCTGAAGCCGCCAAAGCATTAAGCCCATCGCGAAATGCGAAACACACACCCTGCAACACCGCATTGGTCAGCTCATCAACATCACTACTGTGAGACAGACCGACAAAAACACCGCGAGCGTCTGCATCGTTGTGCGGTGTACGCTCACCACCAAGATAGGGCAAATACAAGACATCAGTTGGCTTGTAGTTATGACCTTCCAGTTTTGAAGTCAGATCGGCCGCTGACTTTCCAGTGACACCTGACAACCAGGTAAGTGAATCAGTTGCCGCAAGCATCACTGCCATCTGGTGCCAGGTATCCGGAATAGCATGGCAAAAAGTATGTACTGCACTGGAAGCATTTGGTCTATAGCTTTCATTAGATGCAAACAAAACACCGGAAGTACCGAGTGATACAAACGCACTGCCCGGTGCTACGACTCCCATTCCGCAGGCGGAAGCAGCATTGTCGCCTGCACCCCCGGCCACCACTACATTAGCCGACATGCCATAACGAGCTGCGATCTCTGATCTTAAAACACCAGATACTTCAGAACCTTCCACCAGAGAAGGCATATTGGATTTATCCAAATTACAGGCACTAAGCAATTCCTCTGACCAGTCACGCCTGGCAACATCAAGCCAGCCGGTTCCAGCTGCATCAGACATTTCTGACACATGCTCACCAGTTAACCAAAGACGAATGTAATCTTTAGGTAGCAGCACTTTTGCAACTTTGGTAAAGACCTCAGGCTCGTTCTTTTCGACCCACGCGAGTTTAGGTGCAGTAAAGCCCGGAAAAAGTATGTTGCCGCAAAGATTCCGTGAATGCTCTGTATCAAGAGTTGCTGCCTCTTCATGGCTGCGCGTGTCATTCCACAAAATACAAGATCTAAGCACATTGTCTGCGCTATCTAACAGCGTTGCACCATGCATATGGCCAGATAGTCCGATACCGCGTATCGCAGACAGCGCTTTGGCATTAGCAGATGCAAGTTCGGTAAATGTTTTTTCAACAGCTGCAATCCAGTCCGCAGGCTTTTGCTCAGACCAACGATCTTGAGGTCGGGTTACTTTAAGTGATGCACTGGATGTAGCTACCACTTGTTGCGACTCATCAATTACAACCGTCTTAACGCTTGAAGTACCGAGATCAATACCAATGTACATTGCTTAAAGTGCCTGTATTAAAAATTGTATTCGACAAAAGCCTTAGCGGGTAGAAATCCCACTGAGCATAAGCCAAATACTACCACCAGCCGCTCTCAAGCAGCAAAAATACACTTTGACAATACGCACAGCATTGTGGCAAACCAGCAGGTTCTTCACCACCAGGTAAACACACCTGCTACAAACGCGGCGGCATCAGACACAATGCAAATCAGGCCAAAAGCCCGGTTCGAAAACACCCTTGAGGGTGTGCGAGCGTTACTTGAAATAATGCAATTGGATGAGATTGAAAACATTCGAGTCCGTCGGAACCTGGACGCTAGAAAAGCAACCGGGGTTTTCGAAGCTCGAATGCAATTGGACAAGGCAAACCATACGGCAACGGTTGAAATACGTTGTGTGCCATTTTATACACTGGCTGGTGAATTTGAAGGCTATAGAGGTTCTATATCAGACATTACTCCGCACAAGGCTGCCGAGAATCATGCTGTTTTTCTGGCAAAGCACGATGAGCTAACTGGCTTACCGAACCGTCGCGCAATGAATGATGAGATACCACGCCCGCATGCATCCACCGCACAAGCCGGATTGACTGCAGTAATTGCCGGTGTTGATCTCGATGGCTTTAAAGCAGTTAACGACAACTAAGGACATAACGCCGGTGACACACTACTAAAAACAGTGGTGCGAAGACTGGAAAAAATTCGCAGGCCTGATGACGTTGTCTACAGAACCGGGGGAGACGAATTCGTCATTGCTTTAAACGGTTTTAAAACAGACGAAGCACAGGAGCAGGCTGAGGAGATCTGCAGCAGAATCATCGAAGAGGTTAGCAAGCCTCACATGATCGACACCCATACTGTGAACATCGGTGCAAGCATCGGCATTGCATTGCACCCGTTACATAGTGCCGACACCGAAAACCTCACCAGGCTTGCCGATCTGGCACTGTACGCTGCTAAAGCACAGGGAAAATCCCGGGTTGTGGCATTCGACCCTTCCATGGACGCTGAACTACAGAGAAGACACGCGCTCGAAATCGACCTGAGAACCGCGATAGATGAGAAACAGTTCTATCTGATGTACCAGCCTCTTATTCAAACACATACAGAAAAGCTTAAGGGCTTTGAAGCACTGATCCGATGGGAACACCCTGAACACGGCAACATTCCAGCTACGGATTTTATTTTTATCGCAGAACAGCTTCAGCTTATGGATGAAATCGGTGAATTCGTGCTGCGTGAAGCCTGCTCATTTGCAGCTAAATGGTCTGAAGATGCCAGTTAATTGATTCTTCCGCCAGGGATAATTGGTTACAGCAAATATTAAGCATTGTGCTCTGCTATAAATTCTGCAGCAACACTGGCCGCTTCTGTATAGACGTCAACAGTGTTCCTACGGCTGCGTTTTAAAATTTTATAAGAGTGATCAGCAGTTTCAAGCCAGTGCAGTTTCTTAGCAGGCAGGGCATCAGCACAGGAATCAAGCAGATCAACGTTCGCCAGCGCATCCCTTGTACCACTGAGAAATAGCACCGGTTTCTTGATATCACCGAAGTGTGCGGCCCTTTCAATACCCGGCTTTCCCGCTGGATGTAACGGAAAAGAACACAATACAAGTCCTTTACACGGTAGCAAATCCTCAGCAACTGCATGTGACACCATGCGCCCACCGAAACTATGGCCACCGACAAAAACAGGATTGCCTGTACGGCAGCGCAATACTTCTGCAGCATCGCAGATACAGTCGATAGATACCTGCCTGGAGTCTACCCGGTTACGCCCTTGCTCTTTAAACGGAAAATTAAACCTCAGAGTCGTTATACCTGCCTGACCGAATGCCGAGGCCAGACTCTCCATATGGGCATGCTTATGATCAGCACCTGCTCCATGTGCGAGCAGCAAAGCTGCAGCCGAGTTTTTCGGGGTGTTTAGAGTCGCCTTTAACTTCCCGTGATTGGTTTTGATCGTTAAGTCAGTCACTGTGCACGATCAACCTTGAGGGGATTTGGTAGCGCGCATCGAAGCTCATCATAATTCTTAAAACCCAGCGCTCGCTCTACTGTTGCACACCATATTTCATCGAGTTGTTCTATTGTCTCTCGTGACAGTGTCAGAGACCCTGTTTTTTCGGCAACTTTGCCACTACTGCCACCCGAAGGAAGTCCCCAGACATGGTCTCTTTTATCACGCAGCACGTGTTCATCAAACTGACGACCATTGTCCAACATGTATTTACGCGAAGCATTGCTTTTGGCGGTCTGCATCTCTTCCTCACTTAGACTAAGCTGAAGAAAATCAGCAACAACCTCAACAGATTGATCCGGTTCTTGCACCATATCCTCATAGCAAAGCACCAGTGTGTCTGAGGTCTCTACTTTCTGCCACCAATCTACTAGATGATCCCAGTGTCTCCCGGAAGCAGATCCCTGCATAAATAAACCATTAGCGAACTCATCAATCGTGATGCTGCCCGGCTCAAACCACCAGCCTTCAAAAAAACGATAGAAGGAAGAAAGTACTTTCAGAGGGTCTCGAAACACAGTTACGTAGCGCGCACCCTTTGGCAGGTCACTGTATAGCAAATGGCATTTGAAAGCTCTAAACGGATAAGGCTGATCAGCACTAGGGTCAATACCCATATCCATTGCAGATTCCAGCCATGGCACAACACAACTTATTTCTTCAAAGCTGGTATCACCACCACTGCGCAGTTGATGCACAATTTGCTGCATCCATGTAGTGCCGCTTTTTGAATAGGTGGAAATGTATACGTCAGTTGGCTGAGCCGTATGCGAAGCATGAGCAGATGCAGCCTCCGGCGAACGAAAGTTAGCCAGACGCGCACAAACATCTTCAATCGTCGTGGGTCTTGATAGCTGGAAGGTCATACTGTTGCTTCATGGCGAGACGACTACAGTTTACCGATGTCTGCAACGACTGCACAGACTTCAAATAAGACCATCAGCAAAAACTCCTAACCTTCGCGAAAAAGCGAGATAGCTACCAAACCACGAACAATCTCCCCCTTCCTTTATGTTAAAATATGCAACGAAAACTAGCACTTAGTGTGATCTGGTGCTAGCTTAGACACGCTCTCCCTACACAGCGGAAACCCGTATGATTGATCGCAGTAAACGAAAAACACTCAAGATGATTTCCGGCGCCGGTGCTGCCACGATGTGCAGCTTTACAGCTCTTGCCAGCAGCCCAGGAGACACTATCGACAACAGTGCCTTGTCAGGTGGATCATTTGATATTCAAATTATCACCGGCAAAACAGCCATCGAAGATACTATAATTTTTTCCAATCACTCCGGTGCAGATATTTGTATCACTAGATTTCTACCGGGCATGATCACACAGAACAATCAAATGATCGATCTGAACTCTCTGTTAACTAATGGAGAACTCACCCTAAAACATGGTTATCCGCTGGCAACAAAAGCGGCAAAATGGGAATTACTTTCTCTCAATGCCAATGACAGTTACCTGTGGTGTGACTGTGCAGTATCCAGACTCCCGGACAGTAACACCGGCATCATTACTCTGAATGCAGTAGTCAACAACGGACGCGCACTACTGACCGCCACTCACGAAGAAATCCTGGTGAGTTAGAATGACCACGCCAGAATCCTACACACCCAGGGTCAGCATGACTCTGGCTTCAATTAAATAGCCACGCCTAAGAAAACCCGATGTCAAACCAAAACAAAGACCAGCTCAAAGATCAGCTAGGCGACGACGCACTAGAGGCGCTCAAGATCGCATTCACCTACATGCCTCGCGCTATTGAGGTCAATCGGTTTGACTATGGCGACAACTACGAGAAAATTCTCCAGCACATAGAAACTGTCAGAGAGATGCTGCATTTGAACGATACCGACCCGGACGAGGTGTACGACGAAATAAACCCGGAACAAAGCCCCAACTCGAGTTACTAAATATTGGCGCGCGCTATTGAATAGCGCATGCCGTGGCAGATAGACTGCACATATACAACCACGTGGTGCGCTCCAATGCCAAAGCAAAAATCTTTCGAACAAGAATCCCTGGTAGCAAAGCATTTTCTGACTGAATCATCCGGTGATATTGCAACGTTTGAACAATCAGTAAACAGAATTACCTCCCTCGATGACTATCCGCTAGCCAGTGCAACCGAGCAAGGTGCACTGGTCTATGATGCATCAACGGTACGTAAGGCCTGTGAGAGCAACCACAACAAGCAAACACTCATGGCTGAATGGATAAAGGTATGGCTGGACGGTCCAGGTGTACTGATGATTGACGGTGCTATGGATGCCGATGTGATTGACGAGGTCAATCTGCTATTTGAAAATATTATTCAAGAACAACGCAAAAGCGGTGATGGCGGGGGCGATCATTTTGCCAAAGCCGGCACCAATGACCGTATCTGGAATGCACTACAAAAGCACGGACAGCGCGACCCGGCTAACTTTGCCAGATATTATTCGAACGAGTCGATCGCAGTGGCCTCAGAAGCATGGCTGGGTACTGGTTACTGGGTAACAGCTCAGGTCAATCGAGTTAATCCGGGTGGTTCTGCACAATCAGCTCATCGGGATTATCATCTCGGCTTCATGCCTATAGACCAGATCACTGAATACCCGATGCATGTGCACAAGCTATCACCCGTGTTGACGTTACAAGGTGCTGTAGCTCACTGCGATATGCCACTTGCAACTGGCCCAACTCTATACTTGCCCTACTCGCAGCATTTCCCCGAGGGCTACCTTGCGTTCAATCGACCCGAATATCAAGACTACTTTAACAAGCATCGATCCCAGCTTGCACTTAAAAAAGGTGACATGGTGTTTTTTAATCCGGCACTCATGCACGCCGCTGGTGAAAACACCACAACAGATCAGTTTAGACTGGCTAACCTGCTACAGGTATCCTCTGCGTTCGGGCGCTCCATTGAATCAATCGATTTCATAAACCTTGCAAAGCAAATCTACCCAACCCTGCTTGACCTGAAAAAAAGCAACTCCCTGAGCGAGGATCAGCTCAACAATGTAGTTTGCGCCTGCACTGACGGATACCCATTCCCTACCAACCTCGACACTGACCTACCGACGAATGGACTTGCCCCTAAATCACAGAGGCAGTACGTCCTTGAAGCACTGCACGCACAGGACTCGTTGACGACTTTAACAAAAGAACTGGATTATCAGCAAAAGAGACGCGCCAATTTGCTATGTTAGGAGTCTGCTGACACGCGCGCCAGTAACGCGATTCTTTCACACAACAGGCGCGTATCTACGGGCTTATATAGAACTACAAACCACACCATCTCTCGTCGGGTTGCAAAGTTGATGCTGGTGTCTCCTGTTATCAGCAGTGCGGGCACTTGCCAACCAATAGCGCTGCGAACAGATTTGATGGCATCCATCCCGTTCTCACTACCATTCAGACGATAGTCAGAGACAATAACTTCAGGCTCAAACTCTTTTGTTGAACATAGTAACGTCGCGGCCTCAGCGCTCGCCACCGCATTCACGACGCAGCCTTTGGTTTCCAGCAACAGCGCGGTACTTTCTCTAACGTCTTCAACATCATCTATCACCAGCACGCGAAGATTGTCCGGTATTCCGCGCTGCAGCTTAACCGGGTTGAATTCTGTATCGGTGGTATTTGTATCAGCAGCCAAAGACAACTTATTAGCTACAGGCAATTTTATAGTAATAGTCGTTCCAACGTCTTCACGCGACTCCAGTGCAATTGATGCCTCCAGAAGATCACCGAGTCTCTTTACAATAGACAAGCCCAAACCAAGCCCACGGTCACGGTCGCGCGCACTCCCCGCCACCCGATAAAATTCGTCAAATACAACGTCATGCTCCTCCGATGGGATACCGTGCCCTGTATCACTGACGATAATCAACACTTCGTCACTAGCCCTCTGGCAACAAAGGTCTATCTGCCCTGACTGCGTATAAGCAACAGCATTAGATATCAGATTCTGCAACATTCTGTCTAACAGCTGTTCATCTGTAAAAACTCTGCTGTCATCGGTATACAGTATAAACTTCAGCCCCTTTTCCTCGACCTCAGGCAGGAATCTGTCGTGCAGTCTGGAGACTAGGTCTGCCACTTCAAATTCATCTTTATTGACAGCAGTTATTCCAGCATCAAGTCTGGATATATCAAGCAGGCTATCCAGCAGAGCTGAAAGCGAGTCAGCTGACATGTTCGCACATTTAAGGATGTGTTCTGCTTCGTCAGACTTTACATGGCGTTGCAGAGAACCGATGTACAAACATAATGCATGCAACGGCTGTCTTAGGTCATGACTTGCAGCTGCAAAAAACTGCTTTTGTGCCACATTTGCATCTTTACTCTCGCTCAAATCTTTAAGTGCATCTATGGCCTGTTGCTCTGCAGCCATAGACTTTGCAAGAGATTGAACTGCATATTTAAGAGCTTTGTATACCAGTGCAATGGTTATTGCCGTCATCAGTAAAAAAGAAACACCGAGTACTGCGATGTAAGTAAACAATTTACCCATACTCGTTTGCTGTTCTTGAGCCGCCCTGTTGTCGAGCTCAAAGTAACTTTGGGAAAATTCAGTTAACTGATCTTTCTGGAAATAGATATCCGACAACATCTCGTTGATTCTGTTGCAGAATAAGGATCCATCCGGTGACATATCGGCTTCATATTTATCAAGAAATGTCAGGCCGCGCTCACTAAGTTCCTGAGCTTTAATCGCTCTACTCTCATCTAACCAATAACCTGTATCTGCCCAGTGTCGGTAGATATTGCGATAACCAACCTTGAACGCACTCCAGACGATATCAAATTTTTCTATGTAGTCCTTGTTGGAAACTGCCACGGGTGAGCTATTCGGAATTGCCTGACTATCGCGATAGTTGATCAGGGAATTTGCAAGCTCATCAAAATTACGACCTGTTTTAAACGAAAAACTAACCAGGCGAATCGCACCGTCTGTTCGCACACGTTGACTGGCATTCGATATTTCCCAAACAAGAAAAAAGTATACTGGCGACACACAACATTGCCGCCACCAGAGTACAAACTATAAGGCCTGTGTACCTCAATTCACTTTCAGTTGCTGCAGTTGCCAGATAGAGGCGTTGCGATGTTGCAACGTATCTGCCTCCGCGTGATCACTAAACGGGAACATAACCCACAAGGGACCCAGCGTTCTGACCGTGAGCAATTCACCATTGAGCTCCCATGCAATAATGATTGGGTACTTCCGATAATCAATGCCGGTAAAGTCAACTTTGTACTTGTCTAATGCCTGTGCCTCGAAGCTTTTCCCCTTTGCACCTACGGCCTCCATAACATCTGTGATCCGAACACCCTTAAAGTGCGCCATTCCTTCAGTCCACGGGGACTCGGTGCGAATTTCACTTACGCCCAGCGCTTGCAGCATCTCCAGATCAAACCATGCCTCATCGCCATTATTACTCACGCCAATATTGCCAGAAATCTTAAGCAATACTTCACCCTTTGGTGGCTCGAGCGCCATAGACGCGCTAACCCAGCATCCAATCACTAGCACAACAAATAGTTTCAATCCAATTGAACTACCTTCACCAGTCACTTGCTCGAACTGCCTCACTTTCAATCCTCCTGTTCATTCTCACACTAAAAATCACCCTCCTACAAATACAACTATAGTCTATCAGTCAACGCGTTCCCTCTGATTGCTTCATGGCGAGATACATTCCCGGAAGAATCAAACAAGCACCAGCTGCATGATACCAATGCGGCGGCTCCGCCAATAGCCACCAGGCAATAATGGCCGTGTAAAGCGGACTTACATACAATACCAGCCCGGCACGTGCGGCACCGACTTCCTGCTGTAAGAATGAGTAGGCCTGATAAGCCCCAAAGCCTGGGAGTACAGCAGCAATTACAACGATGAGTAAAGCCTTACCAACATCTATCGGTGGACCGACACTTAACACTTCAACAAAAGTGAATGGAATTAAAACAAACACACCACCGGCGGTGATTATCGCCAGCCTTGAAAAAGTGCTTAATACACTTGGCCATTTTTTAAGTAATATAGAGTATATTGTCCAGCAGATAACAGCAGTCAAAATCCACAAATCTCCACGAGTGAAATTTATCTCAACTAAATTTTGCCAATGCCCTTTGAGTACGATGATCAACATACCAACTAGCGACATACAAAGTCCCAAAAGCTGAAAACCTTGAAGCTTATCATCGAATAAAATAGCTGACGCCACAGCAATCAAAACCGGCGCAATTGCGTACAATAAACCGATATTAAGTGCCTCTGTTGTGTGGCCACCGATATAAACAAAAGCCCCACAGACCCACATACCCAGCGCACCAAGAAACAAACTACGACGCCATTCCGATCGATATTGCGGCCATTTATCCTTAAGCTCTGGCAACGCAAATGGCAACATCAAACACAGTGCTAAAAACCACCTTGAAAAAGCCAGTAAGTGTGGCCCTATAGTATCCGGTGCCGCGCGAGCAACAATATAGTTTGCAGACCACATCGCAGGTGTGAGAAACATCAAAAAGTACGCGAGTTTTCGACGTTGAACTGATGACAATGATGGCAAGGCCAGAACTCTGTTAGGTAGCGTTTGAGAATACCTGAATCAACCAACACTGAACAGAATTGCGGTATCAATAAATCCGCCCAGCACATACACTGGCCTACAATGAACAAACCAACCGAAACCAGCCAGGCACCGCTGCTTGGCATAGCACTTAAAGTTGCTTCTATCGTGCTGCTGGTTACGATGATGGTGTCTTTGAAATTTGCCACTGAACACATCGCTGTGGGGCAGATAATTTTTACCAGAGCAGTAATTGGAATTGCCACAATCTACACGTTCTACTACGTTGTTGCCCACCATCGCGGCAGCTCAGCCGGCTTTAAAATAAAGTCAGCGGTAAATCACTTGCCATGGGCCATTTCTTCTGCCTTTGCGATGACTATGTGGTTTGTCGCACTGACTCTTATCCCGCTGCCGGAAGCCACTGCTATCGGTTTTTTACTGCCATTGTTAGTCGTGTTCTTTGCATGGCTAATACTGGGAGAACGTATCAAAATCATACGATCTCTGGCTATCGCCACGGGGCTACTGGGTGTATCAATAATTGTCTGGCCCAGACTGGGAACCGATGCAGACTACGGCTCTGCATCTGCACTCGGCGCTGCGTTGTCTCTGGCAGCAGTAGTCTGCTGGGCATATGCACAAATCTGTCTCCGCACTCTTTCAAAAACAGAATCAAGTGGCTCGGCAGTTATCAGTTTTTCTGTGGCGACTATGAGTCTCGCAATACTAACCATTCCGCTAAGCACTATATATCCTCAATTCAGTTGGATGTGGCCAGATAGCAGTGGTTGGCTATGGCTACTGTTGTGTGGGGTTACTGGCGGACTCGGTCAGCTGGGTACGGCAGAATCTCTGCGTTACGCAACACCTGGAACACTGGCGCCCTTTGAATATCTGGCGTTTCCTGTCGCCAGTATTGCAGCTATCTTTTTCTTCGACGAGCACCCGGATGCAAATATCTGGAAAGGACTGCCCTTTGTGATAGCTGGAGGATCAGTGGTGATTCTGCGTGAATATCAGCTAAAAATTAAGGCAGATAGAAATAGTAGTAAAGCGCCGCGTTGAAATCACTGCGAGGAAGTCTACTTGCGGGCTGACCAGTTTACTTATTGAGGTTGTACTGCAGATTACAAGTTGCAATACAATAAGTTAGGCACTCAGACACCGAGACACCTCTACAATACCCAGATACAATATCTCCGTTAATTCCTAAAAAAATACAGATTAAGCAATGGTTTCAACCGCACTGGTCAATAAAAGCGTTCTGGCGATTGTGGTTGCTGCAATAAGCGCCCTGTTTTTGGGAATCATCTGGCGATTTCTAGAAGCGATTTTTTTAGCCGGACTTTTCGCTGCAGTATTCCATCCGCTGTATCGCCGAATCCTGCGATTTCTGGGTGGCAGAAAAGGCATCGCGTCACTTTGCACCCTGCTTATCGTGCTGTGCTTTGTCTTCATACCAATCGTCATGATCGGCACAGTATTCGTCGGACAGGGAGCGCAGCTCGCGTCCAATACACTACCGTGGTTTCAAAATGTGGTTAATGAACCAGGATTCATAACATCACAGCTTGAACGCTTGCCATTTTACAGCATCGTTGAGCCCTACCGTGATCAACTAGCCGAAAGACTCGGTGGATTGTTTGTTGCGACCAGCAGCACCGCAGTAGATATCCTTCAAAGTGCAACACGCGGAACAGTCAGCGCTGTTATTACCATGTTACTGGTCTTGTATAGTTTCTTCTTTTTCCTGATGGACGGCGACAGGCTAATAGAACATATTCTCTACTACCTGCCGCTGGACGACAAAAACGAAGTACTACTACTTAACCGGTTTAGAAGCGTCACAATTGCTACATTAAAAGGCACAGCTGTCATTGGATTTCTACAGGGATCCTTAGCTGGCATAGGGCTATGGGTGTGCAATATTCCAAATGCCTTATTCCTAAGTGTCACTATGATGCTTCTGTCGGTGGTTCCAGGCATCGGCGCTGCCCTGGTCTGGATTCCTGCCTGTATTTATCTTGCCATAAACGGCCAATGGGTTTTTGCTATTGGTCTGTTCCTGTACAGCGCATTGCTGGTAGGAAGCATCGATAATATATTACGCCCTAAGCTGGTAGGATCCGACACACAACTACATGAGCTAATGATCTTTTTCTCAACACTGGGTGGCTTGCTTACATTTGGTCTGCCAGGGTTTATCATCGGGCCGATTATTGCAGCTTTGTTTGTTACTGTCTGGGAAATCTACGCTGTTGAGTTCAAAGAATGGCTACCAGTGACAAACTTTATTCCTCATAGTGAACAGACTCTCTCCAGTGACAAGGCTGAGGAGTCTCTGACAACAGAGGTGGAAGAACTCGCAGATAAGCTTGATGTTCCCGACACCGAATATTTGTCAGATTCTGACAATCACCCAGATAATGACAATCGTTCTGTATAACCCGTATCGCAATGAATCCGAACATGAAAAATAGTACAGCACTATTCCTATTACTGATTCCAACAGTGGCACTGACAACTTCAAACCTGGCCGCTTCAAACCCTGTTACTTCAAACTTGGTAGCTCCGGATGAACTCTCCTGCTCTATAGATGTACTAGGTAAGCTCGGTTGGGATATTGTCGCAAACAGTGCAACTACCGGGTTTGAAAATACCGGCACTTGCGACACCGATAAAACACCGGTTTTTAAATACAACCGGGCAACCGAATACGATGACAAAATACTGTTTCGCAGCAAAGACGCATTGCACTCTGTTACCAGCAAATGTCTTTTTAACCGTAACTATCATAGTGCAGTCAAATCTTCAGTCAAACAACTGACTGATAACACCCGTTTTGAATTTCTGCCAGTCGGCAATGACCCCAGAGACCCGTTTTTACCACCCGAAGGCACATGGGATACAAAGAGCGCAAAAGGCTATGATATCCCGTTACAAAGTATTACCAAGTCTGTTCAAGCACTTTATAAAAAGCCGTTTGTCGCCGAGTGTTCTACTGCCGTACAAATCGCACAACTCGCAGCCCTGACAGAACACTACGGTGCAGCCACCGACGCGATGATGAGCGTCAATGAGGTCGGCATCGGCACCTGGAGCCAATATGCAAAAGTTCCTGCAATTGCCGCAAAGCAGTCTCTTTTCATCGACCGAAAAGCGAGGAAGAAAGATGGCTTGGCAACCCTTGCAGAATACGGCCATGCAGCTTTTTATGGCCAGGTCGGCTATATGCGACCCTATAAAGGCATCAGATATATTGATTCTCTCGATAACCTTGGCCAAAACTACGTTATCGTAAACATCAGCGATCTAACAGTAGCTGCGATAAAAGCACGTAAGAAACCATTGAAAGAACTATCCAGAATATCAATTGATATGTGGAAAAAATATCGAAAGCGCCATGCTGAAGGTGAACCTGTAGATCTGCTGAAAAAAGAGATGCAGGCAGAGCTGGAAGCCGCCGACCCGTTTTTTAGAGAAATTGAGATTTATGTACACCCGCTGGCTGTGAAGAACTTTGCGCAGCATGTTGCAAGGCAATTTGGCTTCAACCCCAGAACACCTTATGTCTTTGAAGTATACGAGGACTACCAACAGGGCTACTTCTACAATCGATTCATAGAACACAACATGAACGCTTGTTTGAACGGCAACACGTAGGAGTCTGCGCGGCAGAACGTCCGCTACTGCGAACGCGCCCTGACGGTGTGCCGAGACGAGGCCCGCCACGTGCCGAAGGGGATGGCCGAGATGTGATGCCAGATTTTCTTCTGGCGTCGAATAGATACACCGCTATTTTGAAAGAAGTGTTAACAAAGTAGTTGGGAATATACCGTGGCTACCTGAAAATTGATCTTCCCGCCCAATCGACTACGTTTGTCGCAACCTCGTAAAGAAGAATTACTGAATTATTAATAGATATAAAAGTTACAGTCAGACTCACAAAGCATACAGCGATTAATTCAGCTTCGCTCGACTCCCCATAGAAAAGAGCGGCTTAGAGACCTTGCGCTCCAATCGGGTAGGAGGTGATGTTACCACCACCTCCTCCCACACCACCGTGCGTACGGTTCCGTACACGGCGGTTCAAGCAGAACATTCACGAAGTCTGGAGTAAGTTTGAAAGAGGGACACAAGCCTTAAAGCATGGAAGAA